>CAZKID010000419.1:0-4986 GCA_964552405.1 uncultured Thermoanaerobaculia bacterium | reverse complement strand
GACAGCGCGCCGAGTTTCCGGTGAAGGTCGTGCGCACTGCGATCATGGGACGGCGCGAGGGGCACGTGATCTATCACACGGGCGTGCAGTTCGGGCCTGCCGATTCGGTGAGCGAGGGAGTCATCGCTTCCATTCTTCGCGGCGGTGAACCGCACGTGCAACCGGCGGTCGAACCGCCATTCTCCGGCGATGACACATGGACGCGGCGCGTAAGAACTCCTCTGCTCGCGGATGAAGGGGAGGATACCTGGATCCGGCGCATCAGGACGCGTCCAACGAACGATGACGACGGTTCACCGTACATCTGCTTCCATCTGACGTCGTCGGGTTGGACGAAAGAGTTCGTCACGTCGAAGTCGCAGCCATTCGATGGCTTCACGGTCGCGCGCGATGCAATAGACTCTGCCGCCCTGCAGCGCGCCTACGAGAATGCGGACGACGAGACGCGCCACCGCCTGCAGCAGGCCATTGCCGCGAAGCTGACCTAGGGCGGGCCGGACAGGAAGCAGACAGCAGACAGCAGGCAGCAGGCAGCAGGAGCCAAACGGCCCCGGTCTCCTGCTGCCTGCTGTCTGCTGCCTGCTGCCTGCTGTCTGCTTCCTGCCTGCCGGGGATACAATTAGCGAGGGTTCACCAAAAAAATTACGAAGACAAGGCGCGATTCCTCGTCCTTATGGATTGGGAATCGAAATCTTGCTGAGCAGAATCAGGAGCTCGATGAGGTCCATGAGCTTTCTCCTTTCCGGAGAGAGCAGTCCTCGAACGAGCGATTTGGTTACATCCGGTCCGGCGAATACCCGAGGCGAACATGGCAAGACCACTCAAGACGGCGAGTGCGGATGATCAGACGGCCGCTGTCTACGCGGGTGTTTACCGGCTGCTCGAATACGTCGCAACCATGCGCTTCGCTGTGCCGCGCGAAGAGGTCCGGCCGCTGGTCCATGACGTCTTCGTCTCGTACCTGCGCAATCGCGATCGTATTCGTGACGACAAGTCCTGGCTGGTGGCCGCGATGTACAACGCATGCCGCGACTATCGGCGGCCTATCGGCACACAATCTCTCTTGCCCGACGCGACTGCACCCCGCGATCCCGTTGCAGAGCGCGTGGACCTGGTCGCCGTGCTCGCGCAGCTCTCGAGTCAATGCAGGTATGCGCTGCGACTCCGTTTCGTCGAGGGATATTCAACCGAAGAAATCGCGGTGCGTCTCGGAAAGACGGCCAACAACACGAAGCAGATCATCCACCGATGCCTCGCGCGTGCCCGAGCGCTCTTCACGAGAGGGAGCAGCTGATGCACCGCCATCTGACTGATGAAGAGCTTCTGCTGGTGCTCGAAGAAACTTCGCCGCCTGCCATCGACTGCGCTCAATGCAGTGAGCGTCTCGAGCAGATGCGTGAATGGGTGGATCGACTGCAGCAGCCGGACGTGTGGAACGAAGTGCCGATGACCGTCACACCTCCTCCGATGCCAAACGATCTCGCCGGCATCATTGCTCTGGATGTGCGCATGCGCGGGGAAGCGCAACATGCGGAGGAAACCATCGAGCAGTTGCGATCGGCACCGATCGAGAGGTGGAGTGAGACGCTCCAGACGTTGCCGCAAAACACGGGGCTCGCGACGGCTTTGATCGACGCGGCGCGTGCGCGCTTTCATCAGTCTCCCCGCGAAGCGCAGTCGATTCTCGATCTCGCGGCCGCCGTGCTCGAAAACATCAAGCCTCCTGCAATCACCGCCGAGGCCGAGCTGTTCAAGCAGCGCGCGAACGTCTATCGCCTGCTGGGCGACTTTCAGTCGGCGCTCGGCGCGATCGAGCACGCCGAACGGCTGTTTCGCACACTGCCTGTTCCCGCCTACGACCTTGCGTTCGTCGCCTGGAACAGAGGTTCCATCTACATGAAGATGAAGCGTTTCGCCGAAGCGAAGCAGGAACTGGCCAACGCGGCAAAGACGTTCAGCGCATACGGCGACGAGATCCATCTCGCACAGGTCCGCGGCGTCGAAGGCGCCGTGCTGTTCGATGAGGGAAACATCGCCGGAGCGCGCGAGATTTTTCGCGAGGTTGCTGCGGCGGCCGATCGCTACGACGACACCGAGTGCCTCGCGCGCCAGTACGCGAATCTCTGCAGCTGCGACCTGCGGCTCGGAGACATCGAGTCCGCGAGCGCGTACGCCGAGCGTGCCCGTTCGCTGTACGAAGAGCTGGGCATGGCCAGCGAAGCAGTCCGTCTGCAGTGGAGCATCGGCGAAGCACTCGCGGAACGGGAGCCTGACAAGGCGCTGCACTTTCTGCGCGAAGCCGCATCGCGATTCGAGCAGCTCGGAATGACGGCCGACGCGGCGATGGCGCTGCTCGACACGCTCGGCATTCTTCTCGAGCGTGGCGAGGCCGGCACGGTGGCGCAACTCGCCACACACATCGCTGCGCTCTTCACGCGCGAGGGAATGCACGTGGACGCCGCGCACGCGATCGACTATCTGCGCCGCGCCGTCGATGGCAAAGAAGCCACGCCGGCGCTCATCAGATACGTTCACGACTACGTCGAACAACGCGTGCGCGGCGATCAAGTGCCGTTCGAACCGCCGCTGCAATAGCCCTCAAGGTTTCGGTGGGGCCAACCCGTCATCAAAGGTGATGACTCGGATGACCTTCTTCAGGTACTTGACGATTCGCGAGATCGGATCGCGCGGATTGTCGGCACGCTGCGCGGCAACTGCCGGCGTCCCGAGCAGGATCGCGGTCGTGAGCAGTGCAATGGCTAGTGAAGTGGACTTCGGCTTTCTCGTCATTTCGCCCTCCAGTTGATCAAGAGGGCGCGCACCCTTCAGTCAGGGAGTGACTGGGAGAGAAAAATCCCTACCTGGAGTTTGCGGGTTGGTTGAGGAGGGGCCGTGGCTGGTGAGGAGGGTGCGGTGATGGGCTTGAGGATCGAAAAGCAAAAAGAAAAAAATAAGAATTTCGAATTTCAAATTTCAAATGGATCGTGCCGGGAGCCCATTCTCAATTCGAAATTTGAAATTCGTAATTTTCAATTTCGCTTCTTTCATGGCCTTCCCGGGCTGCTCCCGCACCGCGAGCCCTACTCATTCCATCGGAAGAAACAGCAATTCCGGTTCGGCGGGCAGGCGCTTCACATATTCGCGGACATGCTGCACGATCTTCGTCGTTGCCGCACGGGACTGGAGTGCCTCGGTCAGATAGGCCACTGCGGTCAGCGCACGCGTACTCGTGGCGAGACCTGACGACGCGAGACGGCTTCGCAGATCGAGACAGATCGCGATCGCCTCGTCGTAACGTTCCATCGCCACGAGCAACTCCGTACGTTCGAGGTCCAGCACGCCGACCTCCGACATCATCGCGAACGCCGCGAGCTCGGGACGGATCTCCTGGAGTGCGCGCAGTGCTTCTTCCGGCTTTCCGGTCAGCATGAGAAGGCTGGCGAGATTCCACCGAACGCGCAGCGACTCCGTCGCGGAGCCGAGCTCCTCATGCAATGCGGCGGCTCGCCCATACCGCGCGATGGATCGTTCGACGTCCCCATTCATCCGATAGTTGTAGCCGAGATTGTCTTCCAGCGTGGCGCGCGCCTTTGCGCTGAGCTCATCGCCATGCGCCGCTTCGACTTCGAGCAAACGCTCGAGTGCCGCTCGATAGTCGTGACGTTTTGCCAGCATCTGCGCGTCGGTGATGGCCGCGAGCACGACACGCTCGACATCACCGTAATCGGCAAAGACATTCGAGGCCCAGCGCGCGAGCGACTCCGCCTCATCGAGACGATCCAGCGGCCGCAGCGCCAGCGCCCGCGTCAGCGCCACACGCGCACGCTCGTAGTCATCGCCGATGCATCCTGCGAACGCGGCATCGGCGCGATCGCACGCCGTCAACGACTCGTGGAATCGTCCAACGTAGAACAACGCGTAGGCCCGCTCCCTCCAGGCCGTGCCGAGCAGCTGGCGGCAGACGTCATCGGAATACCGCGCAGCCTCGAGATGCTGGCCCACCTCGACTGCCAGCTCCGTGATCGCAAGCGCATCGGGAGGCATGCGGTCGAGCGCCGGATACGATTGCGCGGAGAGCTTGCGCGAGAGTCCGGCGCTGCGCCACTCCGGATGTTCGGAGAGACGCTTCATCCAATGTTCGCGCGGCCCCTCCAGCAACGAGACCAGAACCGCATCTGCCGCCGCATCTTCATCCTCGACGAGTGCAGCGGCGTCGCGCACGGCGGCGAGAATCGAAGCATCCGGCTCATTCTCGTAGCCGGCGCTCCACACATCGGCATCGGTGAGCGCATCGATCAGTTGGGCATCGGTGAGATTCATGAGTGCACCGCCATGATTCGCCTGTACGTTTCGCGCACGCGCTGCAGACAGTTGTGAATCAGTTTTTCCGCGTAGCGGCTCGTCGTCTCGAGGACGATCGCCACATCGGACGCAGAGCGCCCTTCGAAGTAGTGCAGGCGCAGTGTCTCGCGGCAGCGCGGAGCGAGATAGCCGAGTGCCTGTTTCACCGTCATCCGCAATGCGAACTGTTCGGCAAGGTGCTGCGAACCGGGATCGATGCGCTCGACGACATCGTCCGGCAGTTGTTCGATTCGCTGATGCATGCGCCAGTAGTGCCGGCTCGCATTGCAAACTGCAGCCACGAGCCAGGCGCGCACGTTTTCGACATGACGCCCGCTCTGCAGAAACGAGACGAACACGTCCTGCAGCAGGTTCTCTGCATCGGCATCCGGAACACGGAACTTGTTGATCGCAACGTAGAGCAGCAGCCGGCGATGCTGCAGATAGACCGCAGCAGGATCGCGCTCTGTCGACGGGACAGGTTCAAAGGCCGCGGAGACAGGAATCGCTTCCAGCACAGGTGTTCCTCGGACGACGGACCGCTGAAACTTACGGAAGTATAGAGCACTCCGTCATTGTTCATTCGGGTTTGGGGCCTGATAGGTTAGCTCCCGTCATCCCGAGCGGCCAACGGCGCGCAGCGCC
>CAZKID010000418.1:0-4994 GCA_964552405.1 uncultured Thermoanaerobaculia bacterium | reverse complement strand
ACTCGGCGCCGACGGTCTCTCGTCCTCGGCCTACGGTCCGGAAGAGGCGTACAAGACTCTCGGCTCGCACTTTCATCTCTCGATCATCCTCGTCGGGATGACCGCGGTCACGATCACAGTCATCGCGATCGCCTACTCGAATCTCATCCAGCATTTTCCGGGCGGTGGCGGCGGCTACCTCGTCGCATCGAAGCTGCTCGGAAACCGCGCGGGCGTCGTGTCAGGCTGCGCACTGCTCGTCGATTACGTGCTGACGATCACCGTTTCGATCGCCAGCGCATGCGATCAGATCTGGTCGTTCCTGCCGATGCGCTACGGCCTCTACAAATTGCCAGCGGAATTCGCGCTGATCGCAATTCTCATCATTCTCAATCTGCGCGGCGTGCGTGAGTCCGTCAGCATTCTCACGCCGATCTTCATGCTGTTCATCGCGACGCATGTGCTCGCGATCTTCTACGCCATCGCCTCACACTTCACTGCACTCCCCTCGGTCTTCCGCGAGGCGTCGATCGACTTTCACACCTCGGTGCGCACGCTCGGCTGGGGCCCGCTCGCGTTGCTTCTGCTCCGCGCCTACTCCCTCGGCGGCGGCACGTACACCGGCATCGAGGCCGTCTCGAACGGCGTCTCGATGCTGCGCGAACCGCGCGTGCGCACCGGCAAGCGCACGATGGCGCTGATGGCGTTCTCGCTCGCCTTCACCGCGGGCGGCATCATGTTCGGCTATCTGCTCACACGCTCGACACCGGTCGCGGGGAAGACCATGAACGCCGTCCTGCTCGAACGTCTCTTCTCATCGTTCCACGGCGGCCCGGCGTTCGTGATCATCAGTCTCGCGGCAGAAGGACTGCTGCTCGTGGTCGCGGCGCAGGCCGGCTTTCTCGACGGCCCGCGCGTGCTCGCAAACATGGCGGTCGACTCCTGGATGCCGCATCGCTTCAGCCAGCTCTCCGATCGTCTCGTCACGAAGAACGGCATCTATCTGATGGGGTTCGCCGCGATCGCGGCGCTGGCCTATACACGCGGCGACATCGGCACGCTCGTCGTCATGTACTCGATCAACGTTTTCATCACCTTCTCGCTCACCGAGCTCGGCATGTCGCGCCACTGGATCAAGGACCGCGCGAAGGAGCCGCGCTGGAAGAGCCAGCTCGCGATTCATGGAACCGGTCTCGTGATGTGCGTCAGCATCCTCGTCGTCATCATCTTCGAGAAGTTCGCGAAGGGCGGCTGGGTCACGGTCGTGGTCACGAGCCTCGTGATCGGCTTCGCGTTCTCCGTGCATCGTCACTACCAGAGCGTGCGCGAAGGACTCAAGCGGCTCGATGACATTCTCACGACGGTCCCGCTGCCGAAGCAGATCGAGAACATCGAGCCCTCCGCCTTCGAATCGAATTTGCCAACGGCGGTCATCAGCGTCGCGTCGTTCTCCGGCTTTGGACTGCATCAGATTCTCTCGATCCACAAATCGTTCCCCGGCTACTTCAAGCAATTCATGTTCGTCTCTGCGGCGGTCGTCGACTCCGGTACGTTCAAAGGTGCGGAGGAGATCGATCGCCTCGAGCAGGAGACCGAAGAACAGTTGCAGAAGTACGTGGCCTGGACGCAGGCGAACGGGCTCAAGGCTGACTATCGCCTTGCCGTCGGAACTGAAGCCGTCGCGACGATTGAAGATCTCTGTGTTGCTTTGGCCGAGGAGTTTCCGCGTGCGATCTTCTTCATGGGACGGCTGATCTTCCGCGAAGAGAAGTGGTATCACCGGCTCTTGCACAATGAAACGCCGCATGCGATTCAGCGGCGCTTGCAGTTCCAGGGAATTCAGGCGATGGTGTTACCGATCCGAGTGTTATGACCCGTCCGGGCCGCGCCGGCCGCTTCGTTCTCGCGCAGCTACTCGTCATCGTCGTCGGATGGACTGCGCTGTTGTGCGGTGCCAACGCCGCCACCATCGGCTACATCTTTCTCGTCGCGATCCTCGGCATCGCGGTCTGGACGGATCTGTCGACGTCGCTCGTCAGTTCGATCGCCGCGACGCTGTTCTACAACTACAACTTTCTTCCGCCGGTGCACACCTTCACGGTCTCGGATCCTTCGAACTGGATCGCGTTGACGACGTTCTTCTTCGCGTCGGTCGTCGTCACACGGCTCGTCGTGAGAGCGCGGACACTCGCAGAGAACGCGGAGGCGCGAAGGCGCGAGGTCGAGGCTCTGTACGCGTTGAGCGTCGATCTCTTCACCGCGACGAATCGCGTTGGAGCACTTGGCGAAGCGACCGCGCGCGTGCTGACGAACGCGGGGGCGACCGGCGGCGGCCTCGTGCTCTTCGGCGTCAGTCCGTACGATCAGCAAGTCATTTCGTGGAGCGGTACGAAGGAGGACGAGATCGAGGATCTGATCGCCGGCTCCGGACGTCATGATCGTCCCGTCGAATTTCCCGCTGCACGCGGCCGCGATGTCTACCTGCCGCTGAATATCGGCGGACGAGTGATCGGTGTGCTGGCTGCGCGAGGAACGAAGGCGGCGCTGAGCGCACTGGAATCGGCAGCGACGCTCGTGGCGCTCGCCGTCGAGCGCGAGCGTTACCTCGCCGAGAGCGCGCACATGCAGGCACTCGAAGAAGGCGATGCGTTGAAGACGTCGTTGTTGCGCGCGGTCTCGCATGATCTCGCGACGCCGCTCACCGCGGTCGCATTGCAGATCGAGAGGCTGCGAGCGCTCGTCGACGGACATGCGCTCGATGTCGTGGACGACATCGCGGAGCACACCGGCCGTCTTCGCCGCCGCATCGAGAATCTGCTGGCGATGGCGCGGCTCGAGGCGCGCAGCGTGATGCCGCATCCCGAGCCAACGCCCGCGGCTGATCTCTTTCGTGCCGCGCGCGAGCATCTGCCGCTCGTCGGGCAACACCGGCGGCTCGAGGTGCACGTCACGCGCGATTGTCCGGAAATTTTCGTCGATCCGTCGCTCGCGCTGGAGATCCTCGCGAATCTCATCGAGAACGCGCATCAGGCGTCGCCGGCCGGCGTGCCGATCGAGTTGTCGGCGTTCCGTCATCCGCTCGAAGCGGATCGCGTACGTCTGGAAGTCGCGGACCATGGCCCCGGATTGCCGATCGAGATCCAACCAAGCGATACGTCGCGCCAGGGCCTCGGCCTCGAGATCGCGCGCAGCCTCGCAAACGCGAGCGGCGGCCAGGTCACGCTCGCGAATCGCGCCGGCGGCGGGGCCATCGCGCGCATCGATCTTCCCGCCGCGGTCCTTCCGATGATGGCCGAGGTGGCGGGATGACGGCGCGTATTCTGGTGGTCGATGACGACGAAGGCATCCGCAAGGAGCTCGAGCAGCATCTCGAGCTGCACGGCTTCGACGTCACGACAGCGAATGACGGAGTCGAAGGTCTCGTGCAGTTCGCGAATGCGCATCCCGATCTCGTCCTTTCCGACATCGCGATGCCGCGCGCCGACGGTTTCTGGCTCATTCAGCGGATTCGTGAAAAGAACGCGACTCCGATCCTCGTGCTCTCCGTCCGCGGCGGCGAGGTCGACAAAGTCCGCGCCCTCGACCTCGGCGCCGACGATTTCGTGGTCAAGCCTTTCTCGACGCCGGAGCTGCTCGCGCGCGTGCGCGCTCAACTGCGGCGGGTCGGAGCGGGACAGAGGATGCAGCTGGAGTTCCCCGAGCTCACGATCGACGTCGAAAGGCACAAGGTGACGCAGGCCGGACGCGATGTGCGGCTGACACCAACCGAGTTCGCGATTCTCGAACTGCTCGCACGAAGAGCCGGCAGGCCCGTGTCGTTCGACGAGATCATCGCGAACGTGTGGAACGGTGCGCCGGCAACATCGAACGATGCCGTGCGCGTGCACGTCGGCGCTTTGCGCAAGAAGATCGAGCCCGACAGCTCGAATCCCCAATACATCGTGACGGAGCCATGGATCGGCTACCGGTTCATTGCGGAGCCGGTCTAGGCCGGGGTTGCACCGTTACTGGGTATGATCTATTGTCATACCCATGGGACGGGCCAAAATTGCCATTTCGGTCGATGAGCATGCGTTGAAAGAATTGGACCGGTTGGTTCGAGAGGGCGTCTACCTAAATCGTAGCCAGGCCATCGAGGCGGCCGTGAAGGAACGCATCGAACGCTTCCGCCGCACGCGACTCGCACGAGAGAGCGCAAAGTTGGATAAGTCCGAGGAGCAGGCAATGGCAAACGAAGGATACGAGGGAGAGGGCGAGTGGCCCGAATACTGAGGGGCGATATCGTCTGGGCAGACTTGAATCCGGCTGTTGGCAAAGAGCAAGCGGGCAAGCGGCCCGTCGTCATTTTGAGCCACGACATATTCAACGAGCGGTCAGGAACCGTCATTGCAGTCGCAATCACGAGCTCGGAACCTCGTGCCGGATTTCCACTCACGTTGGAAATTACATCGGCCAAATTGCCCAAACGTTCATGGGTGAAGATCGCTCAAATCCGAACGCTTTCGGTGGAACGTCTCGATCGGAAGTTGACGCGAATCTCGGACGAAGAGCTCGATCGAATCATTGAGGGCCTCAACGAGATCATCGCAATTTGAGAGAGATACGATAAAAACGCGCGTCATGCCTAACGATTCATTGCGCCCATGAACTACGTCTTCCTCGCCGTCGCCGCCGTCCTCGAGATCACTGGCTGCTATCTCTTCTGGATGTGGGCGCGGATGGGACGATCACCGCTGCTGCTCATTCCGGCGCTCGTCATCCTCGCGCTGTTCGCGCTGGCACTCACACGCGTCGATGTTGCGTATGCCGGGCGTGCCTTCGCGGCGTACGCCGGGATTTACGTGATTGCATCACTCACGTGGCTGCTGTTCGCGGAACGTGCCCGGCCGACGATTGCGGATCTCATTGGATCAGCACTGTGTCTGGCCGGGACCATGGTGATCGCAGCGACGCGTTAGCACTAGTTCCTTCTCCCCTCCGCGAGGGGAGAAGGTGCGCGGAGCGCGGATGAGGGG
>CAZKID010000417.1:2477-5009 GCA_964552405.1 uncultured Thermoanaerobaculia bacterium | reverse complement strand
ATTTCAGGCCCTTGATGATCGCCATGGTGGTGGCGTCGCCGCCCACAGCCGAGGCACCGAAGGCGCGGATCGCAAGAATGCGCGCGGCGGGCGCGGCACCCATCAGCCGGGCATGGGCCGCGATCGCACCGGCAATTGCCGTGCCGTGGGTGTGCGGCTTCTCGGCTTTCTCCAGCGCGTCGAAGGAGCCTGCGACGGCGCCCTTGAGCTCGGGATGGCCGAGGTCGACGCCGGAATCGATCACGGCGACCAGCACCTTGTCGCCATTGGCGAGGCTGTGGGCTTCGCCGAGGCGGAGCTTGGTGATCGCATATTGCGCGGGATCGCCGGCCGCCTGCGGCAGGGCTGCGGCGGCGGCCGCGGCGGGCGTGGGCTCCGGCTGCTGCTGGCTCTGCAGCGTGAGACCAGCGCCTGTGTCGGGCTTCGCGTCGGCCTCGGCGCCCTGCTCCTGTGAGGTGCGGTAGAGGAAATTCGGCTGTGCGTTGAAGCCGCGGTCGCGGCGCAGCTGGCTCAACGCGGTCGGCACCGGGCGGCCATCGAAAATCTTTGAACGGAACACCGTGGAGTTGGTGAGCGGCAGGTAGAGCGACTCCTGCAGCGTCAGGCGATTGCGCTGAGCGACCGCGCGGCCGAGCTGCGGCGAGACCCGGCCGCGGAATTCCAGCAGCACCTCGTCCCTGACGTAGCGCAGCTCGTTCGATTCAACCGTGATCGTTTCTTCGTTAGCGGCGGCCGCGCTCTCGGGTGAGGTCGGGCTGTCGATGCGCACTCCGGCCAGCGTGTGTTTGAGCGCGTCGACGCCGTCGTGCACGAGTACATCGTTGAGATCCTTGCGTGCGATCTCGACGACGCGCACGTCGTGTGTTTGTGCTAGCTCGCGCGCGAGCTTCGCTGTCGCCGCGCGGCCAGCATCGTCGGTGTCGAGTGCGAGCGCGATCCGCGACGGCTTCACTTCCGCGAGCAACGTAGCGTGATCGTTCGTGAAGCCGTTCGTGCCGTACAGCGGCAGCACGTTCATCACACCGGCTTCGATGCAACTCATCGCGTCGATGATCGACTCGGTGAGGATCACTTCTTCCGCACCACGCAGCGTCTCCGCGTTGAAGAGGCCGCGCTTCGCGCCCGGCAGATAGAGATGTTGATCGCGATCGGTCGCGCGGCCGTACAGATCGACCACAGCGCCGCTTCGATCGATGAGTGGGAAGACGATGCAACCGTCGAGCAGCTCACGGCCGGCGTCGGTGATCACGCCGAGTCGCACGAGCGTGTCACGCATCGAGCCTTTCGCTTTCGCAACGAGTGATCCGTCCGCGTAGCCGATGCGATACGCCGACCACAGCTCGGTGCTCCCGATCCCGCGCGAGGCGAGGTACTGCTGCGCAACCGGCGATGACTGCAGCGAGCGCGCGTAGAACTCCGCGACACGATTGAGAAGCGCGATGTCGTCGTTCTTCGACGCACCGCGCTTCGTCGGCTGCATGTCCAGCGGCACGCCGAGCTTGTCGAGCGCTGCGCGGAAGGAGAGCTTGTCGGCCTTCATCACGAAGCGGATCACGTCGCCGCCGCTCCGCTCATCGCCTTTCGCTGCGCACGCGCCGAAGCATTTCCACGTCCCCATCGCCGGATCGACGAAGAACGACGGCGTGCGATCGGGCGAGTGGAACGGACAGCGGCCGACGAGCTGCTTGCCTTTCCGTTTCAGATCGACGCCGTGCGCGCGCACGATTGCCGCGATGTCGGCGACGCGCTTCACGCGCTCGATCACTTCCGCTTCGATCATCACTCGATCGTGAGGACGAGCCGTCGTTTTTCCGGTGTGATCGTGACTCTCGCGCCGGTCGTGAAGCCGAGCTGCTGCAGCCACTCGCCCGAGATGCGGATCGCCGGCACGCGGCGTTCCTCGCGGTAGTACGGATAGCCGGTGCTGTCGTCGCGGCGTTCAGCGACGTGGACGCTGCGCGCGCGGGTCGTATCGATCGGGCGTCGTTTCTTGGTTCGAGGCATCGTTTGCCCTCCTCTGGCGAGATCGTGTCAAGTGGAAAGTTGATTAGATTACTTATCTGTCTTGCAATATAGAGTTGATGCTGTACACTGTCAACAACCCTCGTACGGAGGGTTCGTCGACGTCTCGCTCCTACACTCGGAAGCATGGCTCGACCGAAGCGAGAGACAGCACCGCCCGTGAGCAAGACGATGCGCGAGTTCGGACAACGATTGAAGCGCCTCCGCGAAGAACGCGAGCTCTCGCTCGCCGAGCTCGCACGGCTCCTCGGCATCGATTACATGCCGGTTTATCGCTACGAGAAGGGGCTCAACCTGCCGGCCGTCGAGACGGCGATTCGGCTCGCGCAGATCCTGCAGGTTTCGATCGATGAGTTGCTCACTGGTAAAGAGCGATCGACGCCGCCGAAGATCAAGAGTGTGCGGCTCTTCGAACGTGTGCGCGTGCTCGATCAGCTTCCGAAAGATAAACAAGAGCTGGCACTACAGATTCTCGATACCGTGATCGCACAGCACGAGTTGGAAAGCATC
>CAZKID010000417.1:0-2467 GCA_964552405.1 uncultured Thermoanaerobaculia bacterium | reverse complement strand
GGGGCCTGCTCCGCCCCATGCACCACGGCTACTACCTGGACATCGCGCCGGGAGAAAAGCACGATTTGCAAAGCATGGTGAAACGCTTCGCGAAGCGAAAGCGCTAAATCCAGAAGCTCAGAGTCAGGTCACTCCGTCGGCTCGTCGTCACACTCACTGCACGTGTCGCGCGACGTGCTTTGTCAACGCGGCCGGGCGGTGGAGGCGTTGACAAAGCGCGTTGCGCGACACACCTTCGCGAGACGACGAGCCGACGCTCACACAACGATGCATCGGCCGCCTTAACGACCGATGCATCGCTGAGGGCTCTTAGTTTGCGACGGCGTCGATGAGTTCGCGTTGCTCAGCGGCCGGAGAGGATGTCTCCATTAATTTCGTGAGCTGCGACTGATACTTCTTAATGCCCGTTAGACGAAGCATGCGATTGAAGTACAGATCGCCCCATTCTTCAGAAAAATCAGTACCACGCGTTCGAGCGTTGTATTCGCCGATGGCAACGAGCGCCACGTCGACTAGATATTGCTTCAAGCGCTGTTGCGCTTGTCCTGACATCGAACCCGTTCCACGCAGTTCGATATATCGAGGACTACTCAGATTGACGCGAACAACGGGAACATCGAGATCTTCGTCCACGCGCTCGAACTGGAACACTGCCGGCAGCCGTTGATCACCGAGTTGTTCGATTCGGATTTCACAGTCAGCGATTCGCGGCTGATTCTTCGCGAGTCCGATATTCGTCGATCCACAGCCTTCGCCCTGGCCACTACTGAGCGATCGCTCAGCGCAACGTGCCGGCGTAAAACCAGCTTCGGCCAACCATCGCTTTTCGCACGATCCGCATTCCCAACGATGACGACGAGCCGGTGGCGGCGTGACATCGTTCACTTTCTCTGGATTTTTGTGCGGGATCTCGCCACCTTTGAAGGGACTTCGATTCGGCCCCTTTAACGCAAGGTTGACTTCTTCCTGCGCTTCTTTCAGTGCGTCTTGCGCAGCTTCGTCCTGACTCGAGCGTGTCGCCGCGTACCACCCACGGTGCAAAATCCGGAAGATACTGGCGAGATATACCTGAAGTGCTGCGACTGCGTCGGCGCCAGGACCAGAAGCCAGCGTTGTTTTGTTGTTGCGAAGACATTCTTTCAACGCGAGCGAGTTAATGCGCGCCCATCCGCACACTGAGTTATAGAACGCGCCGATTGACGACGCGTGCTCCATATCGATGAAGTGCAAGAACGGTTGAGTACGAGCACTCATAACGCCTTCGAGATTGGGTGCATACGGTAGTGCCCCACTCACTTCCAAAATCAATGCGGGCTTCTCTAGAGACTGCATCTGCCCATCGTTATTTCTTCCGACAACGCGGAAGTCGAACTCGAGCACGCCCGGCAGATCCGCGGCTGCAGGGATCGTCTCTGTCTGATGTGTATTCGGATCGTAGATGTGAACTTGTTCATCGGAACGTCCCCGCGCTTCGACAAGCCAGTTCTTTACTGGGATCGACCACGGCCGAAGAACCGTCTTCTTCTGGCTGTTCAACTCCGCCGGCACGTTTCCTGTGAGTACCAACGTGAACGTGTTCGACGGATTTTGGAGCCATTCGCGCGTGTAAGACAACCGCTCACGCAGGATTTCGAATGTAATTTGAGTTCCCGCCTTCAGTTCATAAAGCTCGACACGCGTTCCCATTTCGACCGGATCAACGTTGATCCACTCTTGTGGCACAGCGCTCCGCTTATGTAGCTGGAACTCATACACACGCCTGACAGTATCCGCCTCACCATCGCGCGGCAAAACAACGCCTTCGGTCAGTTCACTCTCTACGAGATCGCGATGTGCATCGAGTCCCTGCGTCGCGCGTGCAGTCGTTGTTTCAACTTTCACGCGATCGGCGATCGACGTGTATGTTTTAGTTCCCACGCCATTGCGGCCGGCACGATCCACCTCGTGGTGTGCTTCAGATTCCGAATATGCGCCGCAAAAACGCTCGAGGAACTCCGCGTGTGTTAAGCCCGTGCCGTTATCTTCACAGACGACACGCTTCGGAACGAGAACCCATCCTTGCTTCTCACGACGACTTTCAGCAACGTCGATCGTTAACGTCACGTCAGTTGCGTTGTCGCGTGCGTTTTCGCTCAGCTCAAGCAAGACGGCGAGATTACTTGGCGAAGATTCCTTCGCGTATTCGCGCGCTTGGTACAGATTTACGGGATTTTCGCCGAGATCTACGGGTAGGTGGGCGGGTGCTGCAGATACAGTTTTCCTAGCCATTTTTTCCTTCTCCTCTGGTCTCGGCAACGCCGAGCCATTTGGCTTTTTTGCCGCCACCAGCCGCAGTTCCGGTCAAGCTACGAGCTCGCCTAGCGTGCCGCGACTAACAGCAACAAGGTCGTAACAGCTGAACCCAACTACAACCCTACGCCCACCCCCCCCCCGTCCATCGCGCTTGCAGAAAACCGAACCGACAAGA
>CAZKID010000416.1:0-5018 GCA_964552405.1 uncultured Thermoanaerobaculia bacterium | reverse complement strand
CCGCGCAGGGGATCGAGCGTGGCGGCTCGGCGACTGGCTTCTCCTTTGTTTTGCTCACTGAGGTTATCCCCTTTGCTCGGAGACCCTGGTCGAGCACGGCAAGTGCAGCATCGCCCGCCTGTTTCCCCTTCGCATAGACCGCGCGCTTCTCGTCGCTCGAGCTCGCGACGTAGGCGCCTTTGAAGCGAAGAGCGCGCAGCAGCTTCCAGCGAGCTTCGAGATCATTGGGGTTCTCGGCCACTGCTTTTTCGTAGGCCGCGATTGCGGCGTCGGCGTGCGCCGCTTTCGCGTGACCCGCGGATGAGCCTTCGGCACGTACTGCCCAATGCTGATCACCTTCCGCGACTTGGGCGAAGAGCGGCGTGCTGGCGAGAAGAAGAAGCGCGGCGACGAAGAAACGTTTCATGTCGCCCGCGATTCTACGCCTGCGCTCCTGATACGATCACCGCCTACAGAGGAGGTCTCATGCATCGCAAAGCCCGTACGTTGCTCGCATTCGCATTCGCTCTTCCACTGCTCGCTGCGACCGTTGCCGACGTGAAGCTCGAGGATACCGTCGCCGTCAACGGCCAGAATCTCGTGTTCAATGGTGCAGGACTGCGCAAGAAGTTCTTCATCAAAGTGTATGTAGGAGGCCTGTACCTGCCGGCGAAAAACAACAACGCCGCAGGAATCCTCGCCGCCGATGCGCCCCGCCGCCAGGTGATGCATTTCCTCTACAGCGTTTCGAAGGATCAGATGTGTGAGGCCTGGAGCGAGGGACTCGAGGACAACACACCGAATGCATCCGCTGAAGTGAAGGGCTCGTTCAAGACGCTCTGCTCGCTGATGGAAGCGATTCCGAAGGGCAATCGTCTCGTGCTGACGTATGTCCCCGGAACGGGCACAACAGTCGAGGTGAACGGCAAGATGAAGGGGACTCTGCCGGGCAAAGCGACCGCCGATGCGATTCTAGCGACCTGGCTGGGACCGAAGCCGGGCCCAGGCGAAGATTTCAAGAACGCTGTGCTTGGGAAGTAGGCAGCAGGTAGCAGGCAGCAGGCAGCAGGCAGCTGGCGGTAGGCAGCTGGCGGTAGGGGAAAACCTAACCTGCTGTCTGCTGTCTGTCTCTGCTGTCTGCTTTGCCTACTGGCACATGAGTTGAACTCATCCACAGCGTGATGAGAGTCGCGCTGGCGTTTGCAATGCTCTCCCTGCTCGCCTGTCGAGGCGAGGCGCCACCGCGCGACTATCAGAACAATCCACCTGCGATGACGCATCCGGTCACAAAGAAGTCGGATGCGCCGTCGCAAAACGGAATGCCCGGTCCTGCACCCGAACCGAGCAAGGGCGCCGAAGGTCCGTCGGCACCGTACAAGGCAAAGAGTCCTGATACGCCGACGACCACGATGAAGGATCAGGCACCGGTGACGGAGACGACCTCGACGCAGCAGCCTTGAGCAGAGATTTGCCAGGAGCCCGCGCAGCCACACGACCCCACATACAATGCACGCACGTTGCGCATCGTCTTTCTCGGCACACCCGACTTCGCGGTTCCCACGTTAGAGGCGCTGGCGCGCGAGCATGAGGTCGTACTCGTCGTGGCGCAGCCCGACAAACCGGCGGGGCGCGGGATGAAGATGCATGCGCCGGCCGTCGCCGTGAAAGCGAAAGAGCTCGGGCTGCCGCTCCTTCAGCCGCCGAAGATCCGCGAGGGACTCGATGCGATCCGCGACGCGAAGCCCGACATCGGCATCGTCGTCGCCTACGGAAAAATTCTCCCGAAGGCGCTGCTCGACCTTCCTCCGCAAGGCTTTCTCAATATTCATGGCTCGATCCTTCCAAAGTATCGCGGTGCTGCGCCGATTCAGCGCGCGATCGAACATGGCGAGACGGAGACAGGTGTCACGATCATGCGCGTCGATGAGGAGCTCGATCATGGAGCGATGATCGCGATCGAGAAAACAGCCATCGGTCCGGATGAGCGGACGCCGGCGCTCGCCGCGCGTTTGTCATCGATCGGCGCTGAGGCGCTCGTCAGGACACTGCGCGGACCATGGACTGAAACCGAACAGGATCACGCCGCTGCGACCTTCGCCCCGAAGATCGACAAGAGCGAGTCTCATGTCTCATGGAGCGACTCCGCGCGCGCGATCTACGACAAGTTCCGCGCGTTCTATCCATGGCCCGGAGTGAGCGTCGGCGAGTTGAAGCTCATCGACCTCGCACGAGCGGAGAGCACGACCGAGGGCGTGCTCGTGCAGTGCGGTGAAGGGTCGCTGCGTGTGATCTCGGTGCAGAGACCGGGGAAGGCGCCCGTGCACGCCATCGACCACGTGCACGGTGGCGGCACTTTGTGAACGAGCGACAACGAGCGCTCTCGATTCTCCGCCGTATCGAGCACGAATCCGCATTCGCCGCACCGCTGCTCGCCGGCGACACCGGCTTCGTCCGCACCCTCGTCCTCGGCGTCCTGCGCTGGCGCTCACGCCTCGATTTTTCGATTGATTCGCTCGCGAAGCGCGCGATCGAATCGGAGATTCGCGATGTGCTCCGCGTCGGTGCGTATCAGCTTGGCTACATGGATGTCGCGAAGTACGCTGCCGTGGCCGAGACGGTCGAGCTCGCGCCGAAGCGCGCGCGCGGATTCGTGAACGCGATTCTGCGGCGCATCGCGGATGGCAAGGTTCCGCTACCGAACGATCTCGCGACGCGAACCGCGCATCCACGCTGGCTCCTCGATCGCTGGACGAAGGCATTCGGTGCGGAGCGGGCGGCGAGAATCGCCGAAGCAAATCAGGAGCTGTCGTATCCGGACGTGTTCAGCGACGTCGCCCCGCCCGATAGCGAGCCGTCGTCGCTCGTTCCCAACATGTGGAAACTGCGCGGATCGAGCGCGGAGGTCGACGGATACGCGCTCGATGAAGGAAGTGCGCTCATCGCGACGATTGCAGCAGCAACGAGCGACGACGTGCTCGATCTCGCCGCGGCACCCGGCGGAAAGTCGATCGTGATGCGCGCGCGGGGCGCGCGCGTGGTCAGCAACGACATCTCGATCGCGCGCCTGCGCATGCTGCGAGGGATGTCCGTCGTGAGCGACGGACGAGCGCCCGCCTTTCGCCGCCGCTTTCGCACCGTGCTTCTCGATGCGCCGTGCAGCGCGACAGGAACGATTCGCAAGAATCCCGAGTTGAAGTGGCGGCTTCGCGAAGAAGACCTGCCGTCGTTCGCTGCACTGCAACGCGAGCTGCTCGAGTCGGCGATGCAGCTCGCCGAAGAATTCGTCGTCTATTCGACGTGCTCTCTCGAACCGGAGGAGAACGACGAAGTGGTGCGCGGCTTCCAGCGCATCGATCTCGCGAGGTTCGCGCCGGAGGGCGCGAAGCCATGGATCGCGGATGGCGTGCTGCGACTTACACCTGAATCGGGAGCGGATGGTTTTACCGCGTTCGTGCTGCGCTCCATGTAAACTTCGCGCTTCGTCATGCCGCGCGACCTCGTCATCGGCAACGGCTCGCTCCTCATCGCGTTCGACGCCCACTACCGTCTGGCCGACTTCTACTTCCCGCACGTCGGGATGGAGAACCATGCCGCGGCGCGCTTTCGCTTTGGACTCCGCGTCGATGGCGCACAGACCTGGATCGAAGACGCGGCCTGGAAGAAGACGCTCGGCTATCTGCGCGAGACGCTCGTCACGGACGTGAACTGCCAGAACGACGAGCTCGGATTGCGCCTCCGCTGCTACGACACCGTCGACTCCGATGCGAACGTCTACGTCCGCAAGATCGTCATACGGAACCTCACGGAAGCGAAGCGTGACATCAAGCTCTTTCTGCATCACGACTTCGGCATCTATGGCCACGCCGTCGGCGACACCGCGATGTACGACCCGGCCACGCGCGGCATCATTCACTACAAGGCCAATCGCTACTTTCTGATCAACACCGATGGCGGCATCGGCGAATACGCGTGCGGCCGCAGCGGTCTCGCGGGATCCGAGGGGACGTGGCGCGATGCGGAGGACGGAGAGCTGTCGATGACGCCGATCGCGCAGGGCGCGGTCGACTCGACGTTCGCGATTCCGATCACACTCGAACCTTCCGCGAGTCACACCGTGACCTACTGGATCTGCGCCGGCCGCAAGTATGGCGAAGTGCGCGACCTCGATCTGCGCGTCGAGAACGAGACCGGTGCGAAGGTGATGGCGCGGACCGCGTCGTACTGGTACACATGGGTGAACAAACCAGCCGATGATCTGCGCGATCTGCCCGAGGAGCTGGTCGAGCTCTATCGGCGTTCGTTGCTCATCATCCGCACGCAGTGCGACAACGGCGGTGCCATTCTCGCGGCGAACGACTCCGACATTCAGTGGGGCCACAACGACAACTACTCGTACATGTGGACGCGCGATTGTGCATTCGTGTGCGATGCGCTCGATCGTGCGGGCTTCACGGAGATCACGCAGCGTTTTCTCAACTTCGCGGCGCGCATCATCAAGGATGAGGGCTACTTCCTTCACAAGTACAACCCGGATGGCTCGCTCGCGTCGCTGTGGCATCCATGGGTGCGCGACGGCAAGCCGCAGCTGCCGATTCAGGAAGACGAGACGGCGCTCGTCATCTGGCTCATGGGCCGCTACTACGATCGCACGCGCGATCTCGACCTGGTGCGGGCGCACTATCAGCGGCTCGTGACGACGCCGGCGGACTTTCTGGTGTCGTATCGCGATGAGACGTCGGGACTGCCGCTGCCGAGCTTCGACCTATGGGAAGAGCGGCAGGGAGTCTTCACCTTCACGTGCGCGACAATCGTCGCGGCGCTGCAGAAGGCGGCGGAGCTCGCGAATCTCTTCAACGACTTGGAGCGGCGCGAGAAATATCAGCGCGCCGCGAGCGAGCTCCGCGAGGCGATGAAGAAGCACCTCTGGATCGATGAGGAGAATCGTTTCGCGCGCGGGCCCGTCATCGAGGGTGACGCGATGCCGCCCGAACGCACGGTTGATTCGTCGGTTTTCGCCGTTTTTTACTTCGAGGTCTTTT
>CAZKID010000415.1:0-5040 GCA_964552405.1 uncultured Thermoanaerobaculia bacterium | reverse complement strand
CGCCCTTTACATCGGAATTATGGAAAGTTAGCCCGTTCCCAATGGTTCTCGGCTCGGAGATTGGCCCGGACCTCTGGCTCGTTCCCGGGGAAGGCTGGAACGCGACGGCGATTCCCGCCGGAACGTCGCGGACGGTCAAGCTCTATACCAATCGCGAGCGCGCTCCCAACGGTTCTGCGCTGCCGCGCTACACCTACTTTACGGTCCGTTCAAAGACTGGTCAGACGGCGCGGCTCCTCGTGCAAGACAATGATGCGCCGCTGACATTCAAAGGACGTAGTTCGCTACTCGATCCAGGCACCCAGGCCTTCGTCGTACCGGGTGTCACGAGTACATCGGCGACTTACTCGAAGGTGCGCCTCAGCAATGTGGCAAATGCAGCCGTCCAGACGGAGCTTTTCTTTACGCCAGAAGGTGCCGACGGGCTCGATGCCTCACTCGTGAAGCACGCGACATTGCTTGTACCGCCGAATGACGTCATGACGCTGACCGATCCCCTGGCCCAACTCTTCGGGCTGGCGCGTCCCGCGAATGGTCAGCTCGAAATTCGGGGAGCGGCCGAACAGATTGGCAGCCTGATCGTTTCGTCGTGTGTCACCGCGCCAGCGGCAAGCGGCGGCGGATTCAATTATGAAATTCCGACACTCCGTGTCGGAGAGGGCGCGAGGCTCGGCAATCCACATTCGATCGCAGGTGTGCAAACGAGTAGTTCCGCTCCCGCGGCGCTCCTGCTTGCGGAAACGAGTGGAATCGAGGCCACGCAAGCTCACGTGATCGTCTATGACTCACAAGGGGCGAAGAAGGGCGAAAGCAGTTTCGCGCTTTCGCGTTATTCACAGCGCAAGATCGATCTTGCGGCACTTGGCGTGACCGGTTCTCTCAATGGAGCGCGAATCGATCTCAGTATTGACAGCGGAGGGGGAGCCATTGAAGGAATCGTGACGATGCTCGACGCAGCACGCTCCAATGGAGCCGTTGCGCTCAGTCAGCCGCTGGCCGATCAATCGGATGCGGTTTCAAAAGGACCTCAGAGCAACGCGTCGTCGACTACGAGATCCATTGCCGTTCTTGCAATGAATGGCACGGCGTTGTCAGCCCTCAGTGCGAGTTTCAAGACGACGATGTCGTTCTCTGCGGGCAAATCCGCGCGCTCGGTCACCGCAACCTACTTCGATGGAGATCCGAACGTTTCATCCCAATCAAGAACCATTACGATCCCGGCGCAGCAGACGATGGCCTACGATAATGTGCTCGAAACGTTGTTCGGCGTTGATGCGGGCCGGCGGACCAGCGGAGTCATTTCCGTCGACGCGCCGGCCGGTACGCAGATCTCCGCTCATCTACAAGCGCTGCCCGCGGGATCCTCTCAGGCGAGTCAGAGCGCGACCTTACCGGTCATCACCTCGGCATCGGAGACGATCGCCAGCAAAGGCCGTCCGCTCTATCTCGATGGTCTCGAGCAATCGATCGATTCGTCACGCGGCTCTCGTTGGACAGTACTGCTCGATGAGATTTCCGGTGCTTCTGCGACGGTGAAAGTTCGCCTTTATGAAGCGGGCAATCGCACCAGACCCATTGCTGAGAAGAATTTCGATGTCGCCCCGAACGGTCAACTGCGTCTTGATACCGTGTTCTCGGAACTTGGGCTCGAGTCGGCCAGTCGCTCCAAAGATCGCGTCAATGTTCAGTGCGTGGTCACTGTCGAATCGGGTAGTGGCCGTGTGGTCGCACTGGGGCTCACTGTCGACAACGAGACCGGCGATGTGCGGACACGTGTGTTCGAGCCTGCCGGTGGTTCCACGGCGAGTGCTTCGAGGATCGTCATCGTGCCCGTACCATCCAAGGATCCGCCACCAGCCGCACCGGTGCGGCGACGGACCATTCAGCATTGATCGTGGAGGCTTGATCCATGCGAGCCAAGAGCCCTGTTCCCTTCCTCCTGGTTCTCCTCGCTCCACTCGCAATTGGGCAGCCTGTTCCGTCTCTCTCTCAGACCTACCTCGTTGTCACCGATCGCACGTCCAATCAGATCATTCGTTACAACACGGACGGCTCGCTGCACGACAACTTCGTCGCTGCTGTAAATCCTGAAGGGGTCGTCTTCGGGCCTGATCAGAATCTCTATCTCACCGGTTTTACCCAGGGTGCTGTCGATCGATTCAATGGCGATACAGGAAACATCATCGGGCGCTTCATCAGCGGCGGCAACCTGGCGGGACCCGAGGGGTTGACGTTCGGGCCAGATGGGAATCTGTATGTGCTCGATCGCATCCAGTCGGCCGTCCTTCGCTATGACGGTGCGACCGGCGTCTTCATCGACACGTTCGTCAAGTCCGGGGCGGGAGGGCTCACCGGCGGCGGAGCCATCGCGTTCGGTCCCGACGGTAATCTCTATCTCACGAGCGGTACCGAATCGCAGGATGGCAGTGGCGTCAAGAACCCGCAGGTTCTCCGATACGACGGAAATACTGGCAAATTCAAAGACATCTTCGTGACCGCGGGAAGCGGCGGGTTGGAGAATCCTTTTGCTCTGCTTTTCGGTCCTGATGGCAATCTGTATATTTCTGCGGTCACCAGGAACAGCGTGATCCGCTATAACGGTAAGACCGGCGCCTACATCGACACGTTCATTCCCTCGAACCGCGGAGGGCTTTCGCGGCCGACAGGAATGGCGTTTGGTCCCGACGGCCGCTTCTATGTCGCTTCCGCGTTCGCACCGACAGTGGCCATCCTGCGATACGACGCGAAGACAGGTGGATTCGTCGATACGTTCGTCCCCGAGGGCCTCGGCGGCCTCGAGGGACCGACGGACATCATCTTCTATACGTTCGAATCGCAGATCGCGTCGACGGGTCACGACAGCGCGGTCGCAACGGATCCGGCGGGCAACCGGCTGCTCGCCTGGGTCGACAACGATCAGATCAAGGAGCAGCCGTTCAATGCGAGCGGACAAGCGACGGCATCTCCGCGTGTGATCAGCTCCGCGAGTGACAGAAACGCGAATCCCGATGTCCTCGCGCTCGGCACGAGCTCGTTCCTCGTGACCTGGGAAGCGGTTTCCCTGACGGGTAAATCGGGAGGCGAGGCGACTGCGTCCGCCAGCCGGATCGTCATCGTTCCGATCAACGGAAGCGGCACGCCTGCGCCGCCCAAGACGATCTCGCAACCTCCGAGCGGGAGCGGGGACAGCTCACCGAAAGTCGCAGCCGTGAAGCATGGATTCAAGGCGGCGGTCACCTGGGGGCGCACCGATCCAACGGGCCGCGGCACAGGCGTCACCGGCCGCGTGGTCAATGCCGATGGCTCGCCCTCCGGCAATGAAGTCAGCATCAGCTCGTCCGCGAGTACTTCCTCGGACGAGACGCCGGTCGTCACCTCGGACGGAAGCGAGAGCGTGCTGATCGCGTGGCGGCGCCGGAAGCTCGACAACAGCTCGACGACGATCGTGGCCGGATCGCTGGATAGTTCACTCAATACGACGTCGTCTCTCAACGTCATCGACGACGGTTCGAACGGCAGGCCCTCCGATCCTTCGATCGCCGCCAACTCTTCGGGGCGTGGACTGCTAGTCTGGTCGCGCGACCCTCTGGTGCAGTCTCTGGTTAGTGATGACGGCGCGAGCGCGAAACGAATCATCATCGTGCCAATTGGCGGGGGAGGCGCTCCCGTTTCGGCGCCGGCTCCGATCAGTGCCGATCCCTCACGCACCGCCACCAAGCCGCGCATCATCATGAGCGACGGAGGCGCGGCGGGCGTGGTCTGGCAGTACAGCGGTCTCAATGGCGGACAAGGAGTCTATGGGCGCTCCGTGTTGTCGAACGGTACGCAGGCGAAGACAGAGTTCGTCGTCACCGACGCGGTTTCAGGCAGCGAGTCATTCGGCGCCCCCGCCGTTTCGATCACGACCACCGGCCAGCTCACGATCTCCTCGGACAAGACGGTCTCGGGCGGCGCCGCGGGCGTATTCACACGAACGAAGACGACGGAGGTGCCGTCCGTGGTTAGGCGGCGCGTGACGAAGCACACGGAGGATGTGGCCGTCGTTCCCACGGTGCCTTGGCACGAGCGATAGTCCCTTCTCCCCCGCGCACGGGGGAGAAGGTGCCCGAAGGGCGGATGAGGGGCGGTTTTCGTGTGAGGAACAGACCCCTCATCCGCGCACCGCGCTCCTCCTCCCCTCGCGGAGGGGAGAAGGAACTAGGCATCGTCAGATCCCTCGCAGTGCCTCACTGCGTCTGCGCGACACGCGTGAGGTAATCATCCGCGTCGATCGTGTCGAGCGGGACGTCGAGGTGCTGGCTCTTCGCTGGCTCGATCTTGATGGTCTGCTTCGCTTCTTTTCCCGAGTTGGGATTGCTGACGACCACTGTGTAGGAGCCGGCGGGAAGGGTCATCTTGACGGGCGTGTAGAGCCGTTCGTTCGCTTTGACGTAGTCGCTCTTCGTCGCATCGTCACGGATCGATTTCACCTCTCCCCACGGCAGTGCATTGATGACGAGCTCGCCCGTGCCGGGCGCGGCCGACGGCAGCGCGACTGTCGTGGTGATGGGTGTGGTCGTGAGGACCGCGGCGGACTGTGTCGTCGTCGTGACTGGCGGGGGAGTGCTGTTCGTCAGCGGAAGCGCCGTCTGCTTCGGGCGAACGATGTACGCGATGCCGCCGGCGACCAACAGGAGTGACGCGGCCGCGGTCGTGATGATGCGTGTCCGCGGCGACGATGGCTGCTGTTGCTTCGCCTCACGGGCCCGCGCTTTGGCGGCTTTCTCCTCGCGTTTCTTCTCGGCACGGAGTGCGTCGAGGCGCTTGCGAATGTCGTCGCTCTGCGCAGCCCGGGGCCACGTCTTCAGATATTGTTCGAGTGCTTCCTGCGTTCCCTGACCGAGCGCTGCACTCGTGGCGGCGGCGGCGCGTCTCGCTTCTTCTTCGCGTGCCTCGCGAGCCCGCGCGGTCTCGAGCTTCTTTCGCGCGTCCGGCGTGTGGCTGGACTGTGGATGTGCGGTGAGGAAAACGTTCCACGCCTTGGAGGTATCAGCCGCGGCC
>CAZKID010000414.1:0-5044 GCA_964552405.1 uncultured Thermoanaerobaculia bacterium | reverse complement strand
CGACGAAGATCGCGCTGGCCGAGCCCTCCATCACGTTGGTCAACGCGGGCATCGGCAGGATCGGAATCAGCATCACGACGCCTGCGATCAGCCATGCGAGGTTGTAGATCCAGAACACCGGCAGCCAGCCTCGCTTCGCGCCGCTCAGGAATCGCTCGCTCGTGAACGTCTCTTCGACGTAGACCGCTGCGGCTCCGGCCTGAATGAACGAATGGAGGACGACAAAGATACCGAGGACCACAGTGACGACCAGCAGGATGAACCCGAGGAGTTTCCAGTGATCGATCAACGCGGCAACGATCGTGTTTGCGGTTTCATCCGGCGGCGCATTCAGGTCGATCGAACTGAGTCCGATGCTGACGAAGATCGGCACGACGACAGCGATGAGAGCCGCGATCGTCAGCAACAGCATCATCAGATGCTCTGCGATGCGGAAGAGCAGGACCTGCCAGCTCCTGACTGTGGCATCGAAGCCGCCGCGAAGAACTTCCGTCGCCGAACGGCTCACAACGTGTTCTGGCCTTTGCCCACGCGGTAGTCGGGCACGCCGATCAGCCGCACTTCTTCCGTCATCTCGTGCAGCCGGCTGCGCAGCCGCTCGCCGATGCGGTCGGAAAGATCGTCGACGTAGTTCGTCGTGAAGACGGTGACACGCTCATCGTTATAGCGGCTGTTGATGATGTAGTAGAGGATGTCCTGGACGAACGTCGTCGGCTTCTGCGATCCGAGCTCGTCGAGCACGAGCAGGTCGACATCGATCAGCGGCCGCAGGATCTCCGCCTTCGTCGTCTCGGCATCCGCATCGAACGACGCCTGGATATCCTGGATCAGATCCTGAAAGTTCGAGAAGAGGAGACGGCCGCTCTTGCCGCTTTGAATGATCTCGAGCAGCGCCGCGACCGCGAGATGCGTCTTGCCGGATCCGCATCCACCCATGAGCAGGAGTCCGCGGCCATCGCGCTGCATCGGCCAGGAGTCGACGAATTCCTGAACTTTGCGCTTGGCGGCGATGAGCGCACCCGTACTCCGATCGTGAAAGTTCGCGATGCGGCAGTGGTAGTAACGCCGCGGAATGCTCGCCGCACTGATGCGCTGTCTCCGCCGCAGATCGCCCTGACACCCACAGGGCTCGACGCGCAGCGAATCGGTGTCGAGCGGAATCCACCCCGAGCCATTGCAGCGGGAACATGGTTTGGGGGTCGGGGCGATGGAGGACATGGGGATTAAGTTTATCTCTTTGGGTCATGGGGTGCTGGGCTCCTTTGGAGCGACAGGCCCCCTCGCCGGTCGGCTCGGAGCACAGGCGAGGGCGCCTGTGCCCCACAGGGATCCCACCGGATGCTAGCGCCCCAAGTGCAACGAAGCGTTAGCCGTCCAGCCACCGCGAGCCCGCGAGCGCGCGCGACCTCGCAACCACGCCCCGCACCCCCGCGCCCCCTCAACCCGGTATACTTCCTACCCCCATTCGTCATGTCTGGACAACTACTGGCGTACCTCGCGCAGCGGCCCGACACGGCCACGTTTCTGCTCCCCAGCGAGCTCCCCAGAACCATCGACGAGCTTTTCCCCCGTACCGAGACACTTCCCCAGCCGATCAAGATCTTTCCGGCTGATGAAGTGCAGCCTCCGATTCTAGGCTTCCCCGTCGCCGATTCTCCTGCCATGCGCGAGCTCGATGCGCGGCTCGACAACTGGTTGTCGATCGAATGTCTCTGGCAGGTGAAGCGCGATGCGCAATCCAAGGAGAAAGCGCAGCTTGCATTCGGCCAATACACCGCACACCTGACGAAGCTCGCCGAGAACGCGATGATGGCGAACGTCCTCAGCGACTATCACGCCGTCTTCTGGCTCGCACACTCGTTCGATCTCGCGCGGCAGTTCGCGAGCATTCCCCGCCGCGTCAGCACCGTCGACACACAAGCCGGACGCTTGCAGGGCGACGCGCTCAAATACCGCATCTATCAACGCTGGGTGTCGGAGACGCGCGAGCTGATGACGCATGTCGCGGCGAAAGCCGCGCCGCTGCTCGATGGCGATGAGCAGCGTTCGCTGCAGTTCATCCGCCTCCTTCAGGAAGACGTGCTGCTGTTGACCGAGGAGTTCGTGGGGCCCGATCTGCGCGAGCTGCGCTCGTTCGTGACTGGATATCTTCACCGCGAGTTCCAGGCGTTCCGCGACAGCTACGAGCGGCTCAAGTCCGCGGCCAACGATCTGCTGCAGAAGGACCGCACGTTCCGATCGGTGCTGCCACTCTTCGGCTGCAATCCCGACGCAGGCGTTGCCATCTCACTGCTGATGGATCCGCGCTTTCAACTGTTCCTCTACGACAACACCGCGATTCAGAACGCGGTCACCCGCGAAGACCGCGAGCAGTTCGCTCTGATCTCACGCCGTCTCCGCGAGTTTGCGGTGCTCAATCAACTTCGGCGCGGAATCGTCTGGCTCACCACACTGCCGAACGGCCAGCTGGTCTCCGACCGCCGCACCGCCGGCAACTTCTCGCACTCGACTCGGCCGATGGACTTCGGCCGCCCCGGCGTCGTCGATCCGATGGTGCACCGCTTCGGACTCATCTACGACATCTCCGCATTCACTGAAACACTCGGCGCGATCAAGCGGGGCGGCGAAAAAGAGGAAGTCCGCTCATATCGCCAGACGCTGCTCTTCCAGCGCAAGCTCGAATCCGTCGCGCAGCGCCACCGCCTCGTGTTCGAGAAGTTCCTCGGCGACGGTGCGTTCTACACGACGCGCCGCGCACTGCGCCTCGTGCGCGCGGCCGTCGAGATCCAGCGCTTCTACAGCGAGATGAAGCGCAAGGGCTTCGCCTTCAACAAAGGCCTGCGCATCGCGCTCAACTACGGTTACTACCGCCTGCTTCCGATGAAGGGCGGCATGGACTCGAACGAGAAAATCACCGAGTTCTACGGCCCGGGCATCGTCGAGCTCTCACGGCTCACGACCGGGAAGGCAAACAAGGAGATCGAAGAGATCGCGGCTTTTCTCATTGCTCGTGGCTTCGATCAGACGAAGGTTCAGACCTTCTTCGCGCCGCTGTCTCGCGGCGTCGATGTCGTCGATCACTCGCAACAGGCGCGCGAGTTCTATGCGTACATGAATGCGAACGGCAATCTGATCAACGAAGGAATCGTGGCGTCGCTGCCGCTGATCCAGGAGCTCTCGTCGGAGCTCGCGGCTGAGACGCAACAACTGCATCGCATCAAGGCGCCGTTCGGCACGTACATCGGATTCAATCCAGCAATCCCAGGCATCGAGTACATCGGCTTCCGCCTTCTCGGCATGGTCGCCCTCAAGGGTCTCGACAATCTCGAAGTCGCGGAGATGGTGCCCTTCTCCTCTGGCGAAGCGGTGGCGTTGCCGCTCGAGACGAGTGACCCGCTCGTCGTCGTGCTGCGCGCCGAGTTTCACCGCGACGACGAGCCCCCAACCTTCCATCCGATCGATCCTCACGATTCCTCCTCGGATTTGCACGACACCACGACCGAGCGTCTCATCGCGAGCGAGCTCGTCGTCTGCGTTCCCTTCGCCGATTACGACGATGCGCTCATCGGTGAATGGGATCCGCTGTCCAACGACATCAATCGCCCACTGCGGCTTCCGTGCGAAGACCTCAAGCATCTGCTCTCGTCGAAAGGACCGCTGTCACTCGAGCTCCTGCAGGCACGCAAGGTGAGCCTGCGCGAACTCTACGACCGCCTCGCAACAGACAACGAACCCGTGCCGCTGACCGAGTACCGCGAAGGATCGTACGAGGCGTTCGTGGTCGGCGAGGTCGTGGAGAAGCTGTGATTTGGGGCGCTGGGGCTCTGGGGCTCCGGGGCTCTGGGTTGCGTTGAAACCGCGGCACCACCCGGCGTCCTGGCGCCCCAGTGCCCCAGTACCCCTAAAATAAATCCAATGCGCATCGACCACGACAAACGCGAGATCCTCTGCTCCGTCGGCGATCTCGTCTACGAGTCGACGTACCGGCGCATTGGCGTCGAGCGTGGCGACGGATTCCGCCGCATGTGGATCGGTCAGGACATCCACATGAAGCGCGCCGAGCTCCGGGCGGCGGAAGATCCGCACTATCGCGCCGAAGTTCATGTCGTTCATCGCACGCATCTCGGCGGCTGGAACATTACGATCACCGGCCGCATCGATGGACTCTCTGTCGACAAAGCGGCCCAGCGCGTCGTGATCGAAGAGGTGAAGTCGATTCACTTCGATCTCGAGCTCGAGGCGCTGATGCGCTCCGACAAGCTGCAGCGGCATCTCTACCAGCTGCTCCTCTATTCGCTCTTTCTCGCGGCACAGCCGGACTTCAACGGTTTCGCATTCGTGCCGCAGCTCGTACTCATCGATCTGGTCTCGAACGAGACGAAGATCGTCGATACGGAGTTCGACGTCGCGCACGTCGCATCGGCGCTCGAGCGGACGCTCGCGAACTTGATCGAAGAGATCGAGGCGGCGCACGCGCTGCGCGTCGCCAAGCGCGCAATCGCGGCGACGCTCGAGTTTCCCTACGAGGCCATGCGGCCGTATCAGCCCGAGATGATCTCCGCCGTCGCGCGCGCGGTCGAGCAACAGGAAGCGCTGCTCGTCTCCGCACCAACGGGCGTCGGCAAGACGATCGGCACGATCTACCCCGCGCTGAAGCAGTCGCTGCGTCTCGGGAAAAAGCTCTTTTACCTGACCTCGAAAACGCTGCAGCAGGATGCTGCGATCGAGGCGCTGCGCATGCTCAACGACGGCTCGTTCCGCGTGCTCCGCATCCGCTCGAAACAGAAGATGTGCGCGCACACCGAGATGATCTGCCACGAGGATTTCTGTCCCTACGCCGCGCGCTACACCGAAAAGATGGAGAAGTCGGGACTGCGCGAACGGCTGGTGACGGAGATGAGCTATTTCGATCCCGACGTCACGTTCGAGCTGGCGAAATCGACCGAGGTCTGCCCGTTCGAGGTGTCGCTCGATCTGATCGAGGAAGCGGACGTCATCGTCTGCGACTACAACTACATCTTCGACCCGTACGTCGGTCTGAAGG
>CAZKID010000413.1:0-5051 GCA_964552405.1 uncultured Thermoanaerobaculia bacterium | reverse complement strand
CACTCGAGCTGCCGGTCGTAACGGCAGTGCCCGCCTAAAAGGACCCCTGATCCCGCGCTTCGCGCACCTTCTCCCCTCGCGGAGGGGAGAAGGAACTACTGTTGCACCTTCACGCGCCTCATGGGCTTACGTCGCCGCGCCGTTGGCGCGGAAGTTACCTCCAGCGGCGTTCATTTCCGCGCCTGGGCACCGGAGCGCCGCTCGATCTCCGTCGTATTCGACGACGGCGACGAAGCGCCTCTCACGCGCGAGCCCGCCGGCTACTTCAGCGGATTCGCGAAGAGCGGCCGCTATAAGTTCCGGCTCGATGACGATCGAGATACGTATCCCGATCCTGCATCGCGCTTCCAACCCGATGGACCGCATGGCTCGTCCGCCGTCGTCGACCCTTCGACGTACCGGTGGAACGACGCCGAATGGCGCGGCATCACGCGCGAGGGCCTCATCTACTCCGAGATTCACATCGGCACCTTCACGCGTGAAGGAACCTATGCGGCGGCCGCGGACAAACTCCCGCTCCTGAAAGACACCGGCATCAACGTCATCGAGATCATGCCGCTGCACGAGTTCGCCGGAACGTTCGGCTGGGGATATGACGGCGTCGATCTCTGGGCGCCGTCGCATCTCTACGGCACGCCCGACGACTTCCGCGCATTCGTCGATCGCGCGCACGCGCTGCGCCTCGCCGTCGTGCTCGATGTCGTCTACAACCACTTCGGTCCCGATGGCTGCTACCTCCGCCAGTTCGCGCCCTCCTACTTCGCCCAAGAAAAGAACGAATGGGGCGATGTGCTCGACGTCACGCAGGAAGGCGTGCGTGATTTTCTTGCGGACAACGCCGCGTACTGGATCGACGAGTACCATCTCGACGGTCTGCGGCTCGACGCCACGCAGAGCATCCCCGATCGCTCGCTGATCGGCGAGATCGTGAAGCGCGCGCGCGCGGCCGCGACGACGCGCACGATCGTCATCAGTGCGGAGAACGAGCCGCAGGAAGCATCACTGATCGAGCAGTGGGAAGTCGACGTGCTGTGGAACGACGACTGGCATCACGCGTCGCACGTCGCGCTCACCGGCACACGCGAGGCGTATTACACCGACTATTCCGGCGTGCCGCAGGAATTCATTTCGATGGCACGCCATGGGTTTCTGTATCAAGGACAGTGGTACTCGTGGCAGAAGAACAGGCGCGGTACACCGTCGCTGCACTTCGCGCCCGATCGCTTCATCTGCTATCTCGAGAATCACGATCAGATCGCGAACTCCGCGAGCGGCGCGCGGCTCCATCAACTGACGAGTCCCGGCCGCTATCGCGCGATGACCGCGCTCCTCTTGCTGCAGCCGCAGACTCCGCTGCTGTTTCAGGGACAGGAGTTCGCCGCCTCCTCTCCATTTCTCTATTTCGCGGATCACAAACCGGAATTGGCCGAGGCGGTGGCGAAGGGGCGGCGCGAATTTCTGGAGCAGTTCCCGACCATCGCGAATGGCGAATGCGAGCTCGCACGTCCGCATTCAGTCGAGACGTTTCTGCGGTGCAAGCTCGACTTCAATGAACGCGAGCGCAATCGAGCGATCGTCGAGCTGCATCGCGATCTGATCCGGCTTCGTCGCGGCGAGCCGCTGATCGGAGCGGCAATTCTCAGCGCGGAGGCGTTTCTCCTGCGCTGGGCCGAGCGCCTGCTCATCGTGAACCTCGGCCGCGATCTGCATCTCGATGTCGTGCCCGAGCCGCTGCTCGCGCCGCCGCAGGATTCAGGGTGGGAAGTGTTGTTGTCGACGAATGCGCCGGAGTATGGCGGGAATGGGACGCCTCGCGTTGAGACGGATGGTGGATGGGTGATTCCTGCGGAGTGCGCGGTGTTGCTGAGGTCGCGCAATGGGTAATTGTGCCGGCGGGTAAACCGCGCCCCGTCATCCCGAGCGAAGTCGAGGGACCTGGGTGGGCGGGAGGCGCGCGACATGATCTGCGTACCGCCCGCACCCGGGTCCCTCGACTTCGCTCGGGATGACGAGAGCGGGCTTACCCTCAAGAAGTACGCGCTCGTTTCAGCCGCGGGCGCTCGGGATCGCTGAGATCGAGCTCGTCCCACCGCACGCGTTGTGCGCTCGGGCTTGCGCCTGTAGCACCGAGGCGGCGCAGGATCGTGCTGCCGAAGTGGTGAATCGAGAAGCGCTCCACGAGGCCGAACGTGCCGATCAGGAACTCTGTCACGACCCACTCGCCCTTTCGTTTTTCAGCGACGGCTTCTTCGATGCGGCCTGCTTTCTCGCCGTTTTCATCGAAGACTTCCCTCCCCAGCAGCAGCTCGAGATGAATCTGGCGTTTCATTTCAGAAGCTCGCGCCACCAACGTTCCCATGCAAACGCCGGCGATTTCTTCGTATCGATGTCGACCTTCACATCGATCTCGTGATCGAGCACTCGATCGAAGGCGATGCGATAGCGCGGACTGCGCACACCGAGCTTGCGATTGAGCGCAACCGCCCAGCGTTCGAAGCGTTTGCTGACCCGCCGCGCCAGCGTCGCGGAGCCGAGCTCGAGATACGCGACGCGCGGCGGCTCCCCCTCGCGCAACTCGAGAATGACGCCGTCGACCTTTCCCAGCTTTTCGTCATCGCGGCCGCGGATCTGCTTATCGAGTATGTCGCGCACGAGCTCCACGTTCAGCTCCCTCCCGCGAGCTCGAGCGGAATCGCGACCAGCGCGATGATCGACGCGAACAACACCACGATCACGACGACCGTGTTGCCGATCCAGCCGCTGCGATGCTTGCCGACGTAGTGCTCATCATTCACGAGCAGCAGGAACGGCACCGTCACTGCCGGCAGGATCACCACCGTCAAAGCCATCGAGAAGAGGGTGAGCTTCAGCGGATCGAGGCCGATCGTCATAATGAGCGTCGCGAGCGCGATCACGATCGTGTACGTCACCGAGAAGCGCGCATCCTGCGCCGGTTTCCTGTCCTCGCTCCAGTTCCACCCGAACGTCTGTGCGATGAGATAGCCATTGGCGAGGGCCAGCTCGGCCGCCGCGCCGAAGCAGCAGACCGCGAGCGAGCCGATGAACAGCGGAAATCCCCAGCGGCCGAGGGCCGGCGACATCATGACGGCGACCTGCTCGTACGAATCGACGTGGATGCCCAGCGGCTGAAAGACCCGCGCGCTGACGATCAGCACGCCGATCGACATCAGACATCCGAAACCTATCCCGATGATTGCGGTCATCCGATTCGAAGTCAGGCTCTTCTCATCCCACTCCTCCTCCACCGCGCCCGACGAATAGAAATGAAACATGTAAGGCGAGATCGTCGAGCCCGCGATGCTCACCGCGAGGAACCAATACTTCGCTGCGCTCTCCGAAGGCCGCGAGGGCAGAAGTCCTCGCAGCAACTCATGCGGATCGGGATGGAGCTTCCACGCGGCAACGACGAATGCGATCGTCATGAGACCGAGGATGGCGGTGGAGTTTTCGATCCAGGAGAGAGTGCCGAACCAGAGCGTCAGCCAGAGGGTGAGTCCGACCGGAATCGCCCACGCGGCGATCGGCCAGCCGGTGATCAGCTTCAGTGCGAGGCAGACGCCGCCGATCTCCGCCGCGAGGACGAGCAGATTCACGAGGACTTCGAGCAGGCGCGGAAAGATCGTGAAGACGAATCCGAATCGCTCGCGCACGGCATCGGCAACCGCGCGCCTGGACACGGCCGCGAGCCGGCCCGACATCTCGATCAGAAAGACGAGGCAGAGCGTCGAGAAGACGATCACCCACAGCAGCTTGTAGCCGAAGAGCGCGCCTGCGCTGGCCGCTGTCGCCATCGACCCGATCTCGAGAAAACCGCCGATGCTGGTGATGATGCCGAGCGTGAGATTCAGCAGATCCTCGCGCCTCATCGCTGCTCCTCCGCGAGCCGGCCGGCGAGCGCGATGATGCGTGTTGCTTCTTCACGCGTCGAGCGCGAATGCGGCTTCTTCAGCTCTTTCGCGATGTCGTCGGCAGCCTGCCTCGCGACCTGCTTCGCGTAGCTCGCAGGAACGTTGTGCCGCTCGCGCTGCAACTGCACGAGCTCGATCGTGCTTCGCCACGAGCGCAACGTCTCGCGCGTGTCGTGTTCTTCATCCTTCTGACACGCAGCGGCGACGAGCAGCAGCCCCGCCGCTGCAACATTCCGGAGCGCCATCAATCGAGTTCATGAGCAACTCTCGCACCATGAAGCCCCATCGCCTCCCACCCCTCTTCGACGAACTGAATCCCCTCATCCCCCACCGTGATCACCGTCGACGAGCGAGTGCCGTAGCGCTCGCCGTTCACGAAGACATTGTTCTCGAGCGGCTCACCCGGCGAAGGCGTGGCGAGAAACGCGAGCAGCGGTGCCACGACATCCTGCTGCCCCATCGCGTCGCGCATTGCACGAACGCCCTTCTCGACCTTCACCCATTGCGCGCCCGGACTCCCGTTGCTGACGCCGTGGATGCCGGGCGGCAGCTCGCGAGCTTCATTCATGCCGCTCGCGAAATGCGCAAGCGACTCGCCTGCCACTCCCGCGAGCAGATGAAAGCCGGCGTAGGAATCGGCTTCGCGCGCAATCGCCGATGCGTACGCGATGGGCGATTGATTGCCAAGCACGAACGACGAGACGAGCTCGCCGCGCGACCGATGCTCCGCGTGCTTCGCCGATCCGCGCATGTTCGTCACCGCGGCCCATCGGCCATCGCGCCGGATCGCGAGCCAGCTACCGCCGGCAAGCAGATCGCGCCCGCCGATGACGTCCGGCGCCTCGTCCCAGTGGTGCGCGGAACGCGATGGGCGCAAGTGGTCTTCATCGCGATTGGCAGCGATGACGAGCGGGAAGGTGGAACTGGCGTGATGCGCGACGATGATGAGGCACATGGGAGGTCTGCTGTCTGCTGTCTGCTGCCTGCTGTCTGCTGCCTGCTGCCTGCTGTCTGCTGTCTGCTGTCTGCTGTCTGCTGTCTGCTGCCTGCTGCCTGCTGCCTGCTGCCTGCTGCCTGCTGTCTGCTGTCTGCTGCCTGCTGCCTGCTGCCTGCTGCCTGCTG
>CAZKID010000412.1:0-5083 GCA_964552405.1 uncultured Thermoanaerobaculia bacterium | reverse complement strand
CTCGTCGGTGAACGTGACGAACCTGCTCTTGCTGATCGCGTGGCCGCGGATCAGCTCATCGGAGTCGACGATCTTCTCGTGATGCGGACACCACCATTTGCGATTGACGCGACTTCCGCAACTCTCGTGCAGCAAATTGAAGTGCACATCTTCCGATTTCGTCGCCGTGTAAAAACGGACGGGAATCGAAACGAGACCGAAGGTAATCGTGGCGTTGCGTAAAGGCCTGAGTGCCATAGCGCCTCCTCTGCTGATTTGTGCACTCGGCGGGCCATCCTGCTCATCAGCACGGCGTCATTTTTGCAAAGGCCGCAAAGAGCCGGTCACAAGGGTATGACCTCATCGATTCACCGGATGCTCTGGAGCGCATTTGCGGCGCTGGCGATTCTCGTCATTGCGGGACTCTGCCTGACGCTGCTCGTTCTCCAGACCGAGCGCCGCGAAGAAGCGCAGATCGTTCTGGGCTCCGAGCCGCTCATTGATGCCGTGAGCGACATGGATACCGACATCACGACGGCTGTCTCCGCCGCACGTGCATTCGTGCTGACGGGCCAGACTCAATTCACGCAACAGTATGACGACGCGATCCGTGGCTTCGATCGCAGCTACGCCTCCGCAAAACAACTCGCCGCTTCACCGGAAGACATCAGCCTCGTCTCGAACTTCAAGAATCACTTCGATGAAGTGCGTACGAAGACGGACAAGCAGATCGAAGTTGCTCCTGCCAATCCCGATGCCGCGAAGGATCTCGTGCTCCAGGTCGCGCGTATTCGCCGCGCAGCATCGGACTTCTCCGCCAAGCTCACCGAGACGCACCGCCTCCGGCAGGTGCAGGCAATCGATGCGATGGCGGTTCAACGCCAGTGGGTGATGTTGTTGATGGTACTGATCAGCGTTGCGATCATTGCCACGGCTGCCATCGCGATCGTACGTGTCGAACGCTCGATCGTGGGCTCCATCGAAGGTCAGGTCAAACGCACGGAGGCGATGATTGCGGGAATGGCCGACGGCGTGATGCTCGTCGACGTCGAAGGCCGCACCGTCTACATCAATCCCGCCGGAGAAAAACTCCTCGGGCGTGCAGTTCTCGGCGTACCGATCTTCAAACAGCCTGAGATCTACAAGCTGCTCGCCGATTCTGGCGAGAGGATGAACCCGGACAATCTTCCTGCGGCGCAGGCACTCTCGACCGGACGTGCGATTCGCGATCTGACGATGCAAATCGAGCGCGAAGACCGGACGATTGCGATCTCCATGTCGGCGACTCCGTTGCACGAGGATCGGCGCGTCACCGGCGCGATCGTGACGTTCCGCGACATCACCGAGCGCAGACGGCTCGAAGAGGAGATGCAGTCGCAGGCCGAGCGCGCACAGACCCTCGCGGACGCCGGTGCGTTCTTCTCCTCGAACATCGATCCGGTGTGGGTCACGCAGGCGATCGCCGAGCGCATCGCGGAAGTTCTCGGCGACTGGGCCGCGGTCATTCTGAAGTCCGCCGATTCGAACGAGCTGCGCGTTGCCTCCATCCATCACCGCGACATGGCCTCCCTCGGTCTGGCCTGGTCGTACATCTATCGCCAGCCGCTCATCGCCGGCGAAGGAATCATCGGCCAGGTGATCGCAACAGGCTTTCCTTCGCTTACGACGAACATCGCTGGCGGTACCGATGACACCGGCTATCGCGTCGGAACTTCGCAGCATGCGAATCCGATGAAGCTCGCGTCGCTCCTAATCCTGCCTCTGCGCACACGCCGCGAGATGCTCGGCGCGGTCGTGATTGCCGCGAACGATCCCTCGCGCGCGATGTCGGATACCAAGCTTCCGCTCGCCGAGGTTCTCGCAGAACGCGCCGCGCTGGCGATCGAGAACGCGAAGCTCTACACCGATCAGGTCGAAGCGCGGCGCAAAGTCGAAGATCTGTCGCGCCTGAAGGACGAGTTCCTCTCGATTGCGTCGCACGAGCTGCGCACGCCGGTCACGTCGATCAAGGGCTACACACAGCTCGCCAAGACGCTCATTCGAGAGAACGATCTGGAGACGTCCGAGGAATATCTGGATGTCGCACTCGACCAGATCGATCGGATGTCGCGTCTCATTCTCGAGCTGCTCGACGTATCACGCATCGAGACCGGACGGCTGCAGATTCGCCGCGAGCCGATTCCCTGGCCGGCCTTCGTGCGCGATGTCGTGCACCGCCATCACACCGCGTTCAGCGATCGCCACTTCGAAGTGAAAGTTCTCAGCAACGATGAGCGAGTCGTCCATGGCGATCGTGATCGCCTCGAGCAAGTCCTGGGGAATCTGCTCGAGAACGCGGTGAAGTACTCGCCGGAAGGGAGCGACATTTTCCTCGAGGTCGACGATCGTGGCGAGAACGTCGTGACGGCCGTGAGCGATCGCGGAATGGGAATCCCGGCGGACGAGATCAACCAGGTCTTCGAGCGATTCCATCGTGGCCGGCATGTGTCGTCGACCAATTACGGCGGCCTCGGACTCGGGCTCTACATCACCAAGCAGATCGTCGAGCGCCATGGCGGACAGATCTGGGTCGAGAGCCGCGAAGGGCAGGGTACGAACTTCTATTTCTCCCTTCCCGCGGCCGCGGTCGCCTCTCCAATCCAAGCAATCGCCGGCGCAGCTTCGTAAACTCTTCCTGAATGCTCACACTCCTCGCCGCGGCGACGCTCTTTGCCGCACCTTCCGTCCTTCGCCTCGATCGCGTTCAGGAATCGCTGACGGGGCCTCACTTCCACTATCAGCAGTACATCGATGGTGTTCCATTGCTCGATGGCGACAACACGAGCGTGGACGTGCCCCGAGGTGCGATGCACGTGCGTGGGGAGCTGCGTTTCGTGCGCAAGACGATCGTGCAGGAGCGGCCGCTCGAGAGATTCGCAGAGTTTCGAGACGAGAAGAGCGGCGAGCTTCTGCGTCGCGTGCCGCTCTTCTGGACAGCGAAGGGGCGTGTCTTTGCGGTGAACCCGGTGGCGCAACTGAACGATCCCAATCTCCAGGACCAGAACGACAGCGCCTCGGCGGTTCCGTCGCAGGCCTATCGCGAAGTGGACGTCGATCCGCTGCTGGCCGGGCCGAATGTCGTGATCTCCGATCTCGAGACTCCCACGAATCCGATCATCGATCCGGCGCAATCACTGCTGTTCGACCGCAGTCAGCCTCAGTTCGAGATGGTGAATGCCTGGTATCACATCGATCGTGCGCAGAAGTATCTGCAGTCGCTCGGCTATGTGGGGCCGCGACGGCTCGTCGACTACGCGGTGCCCGTCGATCCGCATGGTGCGAACCAGACGGACAACTCCTACTACATCGCGAGCGCAACGCCGGGACGGGGCGCCCTTTACTTCGGAGACGGCGGGACGGACGACGCGGAAGATCCCGACATCATGCTGCACGAGTTCATGCACGTCGTGCAGGATTGGATCGCACCGGGTGCCTTCGGCGGCGAGTCGCGCGATCAGGCTCGAGCGCTGGGCGAGGGCTACGCGGACTACTGGTCGTTTTCGTCGGAGTACATGGACACGGTGAGCAGCGGCCGCGATCCGTTCTGCATCGGCGACTGGGATGCGCGCTGCTGGCTCGACGACGCGTCGCAGGGATGCGGATACAAAGCAGGCTCCGATTGTCTTCGCCGTGTCGACAGCGCGAAGACCATGTCCGACTACCTCGACCAGAATCAGAGCGGAACGGAACACAAGAACGGTGAGATCTGGTCCTCTGCACTTCGCGAGATCTTCATGAGACTCGGTGCGCGGTATGGTGCAGATGCAGGCAGGCGGATGACGGATACGCTCGTCATCGAGTCGTACTTCGACACGCCTCCCTCTCCTACGTTTCGCGTCATGGCGCAGAAGCTGATCGATGCTGACAAGCTGCTCAACGGAGGCGCGAATGCTTCGACGATCTGTTCGGCGATGACGCTGCGGTCGATCCTCACGACCGCAGACTGCGATCGTGCACCAAGAGGTGAAGTGACGTACTTTCAAAGCCCGGATCAGAATCTTCCGATGCCCGACAACGACGCGACCGGTGTTCTCGCGTTGCTGTCGATCACCGACCCGCGATCGATCAATCGCGTCTTCGTGCACGTGCGCGCATCGCATCCGGCACGCGGCAATCTGCGCATCACACTCGTTGCGCCCGATGGAACGACCGTATTGCTCAAGCCGGAGTCGCTCGACATCACACCGGATCTCGATGTGACGTACGGACTCGATGCGCAGCCGGCACAGCCGCTCGACGTCCTCCAGGGGAAGCCCGCTGCCGGTACGTGGCAACTCCGCGTTGCGGATGTATTGCCGACGGATCGCGGAACGTTTCTCTCCTGGTCTCTTGGATTCGAGTTCGTCGGCGATGGGCCGGCGGTCTCTCGTCCGGTCACGAGTTCTGAGAAGCGGATCATCGCCGTGGCCGGCCACTTGAATGGCGCGAATGGAACGCGATTCGTCAGTGATGTGAAACTGTTCAATCGCGCTGGTCGTGCGGCCAGTGTGATGCTGATCTACACGCCGAGCGGCACGAACGGCAACACGACGTTCGCCGCAGTGCGCGCGGTGATCGATCCCGGTCGTGTCGTCTCGTTCGATGATGTGGTTGCGAACGAGTTGCAGAGCGTCGGCGCGGGACAACTCGAGATTCAGGGGGATGTCGCGCAGCTCGTGATCACGAGCCGCACGTACACGAAGTCGCCCGCGGGCACGTATGGTCAGGCGATTCCTGCGCTGCCGGTCAGCGCTGCCGTGTCGCCTGCGGTCATCAATTTCGCAGAGGTCGATGCCGATTACCGGACCAATTTCGGCTTCGCGGATGCCGGTGGAACCGGCGGCAAGGTGCACGTGTCGATCTCCCGCGCGGACGACGGCACGATCGTCGAGGCGTCTGACTTCACGATCGAGCCGTTCTCGCACAGCCAGGTTTCGCTGACAGGCGTGAGCGGAGACTTCGTCATCACGATGACGCCACTCGCCGGTGCGAAGACACTCGCCTACGCCAGTGTGGTCGACAATCGTACGGGCGATCCGATCTACGTCCCCGCCGTGACGAACACGCTTCCTGCCCATCAGTCGAT
>CAZKID010000411.1:3271-5084 GCA_964552405.1 uncultured Thermoanaerobaculia bacterium | reverse complement strand
CGCCAATCTGTACTGCATCATCCCCGTGAAATGATCCGTGATGCGGCCCCGAAACGAAACTTCCAACGAATCGCTGCGGCTGTGCCCGGCAGGTTCTATCTGTCGTATCTGACCAAATGCGGAATTCGGTCGATTGGTCGTGTTTGGCGCCAGCACCTGATTTATGTCGCGTGATCGGAACAGATCGATGCCGCGTTGGTCGATGTAATTGACGCTCAAGGTGGCTGCCTTTGATAACTGGCGTTCCATCGAAATGCTGTATTGTGTTGTATAGGGCAGGTGAACACCCGGGGCCAGTTGAACTATTCCAGGTGGCAGCGCGCCAATCACACCGCCCGCAAACAACGTCGAGACCGTCTCAACCAGGAACTGCACCTGCACGTCGCCCATCCGCGCACCGACCGCGCGGCGCAGACCGATCTCGCCGATCCGCTCCGCCACCGACGTCAGCATCAGCGACGCCGCAACGATCGCAGCGACGAGCATGATGATGCCCGCGGCGAGCGGCAGATAGAGATTCAGCACTCGCTGCACCTTCTGCAGCATCTTCTGCACGAACACCGCGGTGATCAGCTTGAAATCGTCGGGGCGTCCCTTCGCGATCGCATGCCGCTCGCGCAGCACGCGCTTCACCTCTTCGCTGGCGGGTGCGACCTGCGACGGTTCGCGCACGAGGAGCTTCGCCATCGAGATCGTGTCGACGTTCATCACACGCCGCATCAGCGTCGTCACCGGGACCAGCACTTCGGCATCGCGATCCATCCCGTGAATGTCGGTGCCGAAGCGCTCCAGCACACCGATGACGCGGAAGGGAACGTTGCCGACGAGGATCTCGCCATCGATCGGGTCCGCATCGCCGAACAGCTGGCGCGCGGTGTTCTCGCCGATGACCGCGACCCGCGCATTCGTCCTGACGGCCGTCGCATCGAACATCGCACCGCGTGTGACGCTGCGCTGCCAGACCTGCGGAGCGCGTTCTGATTCGCCGAGGACGCGCGCGGTCGCCGTCTTCCCTTCGTGACGCACGGAGGCGCCGGCGATCGCCTGCTGCGGATCCCAGATCTCCACCGCGGGAATCTCCGCGACGATTGCCTCGATGTCGTCCATCGTCAACCGCACGGCGTTGGCGCCGGGACCGCCCATGAATTCCGTGCCGCCGGCCACGACGATGATGGACGTCGCACCGAAGAGTTGCCGCTGCGTCGTCATGAGCTTGCGCTCCCCCCCTTCGCCGAGCGCCAGGACCAGTGTCAACGCCGCGGCGCCGGCGAGACCGCCGAGCATGATGAACGCGCTGCGCAGCTTGTAGCGCGACATCGTGCGGATACTGTGTCGAATGAGTCTTGCCGTCTTCATGATGCGATCGCCTCCGCCTCTGCGACGCGTCCCTCTTCGATGCGCACGATGCGGCGCGCATGCTGCGCCATCGCCATGTCGTGCGTGACCATGACGATCGTCGTCCCCTTATCGTTGAGCTCGCGAAAGATGGACATCAGCTCGAGAGCGGCGCGCGCGTCGAGATTGCCGGTCGGTTCGTCGGCCAGGAGCAGATCGGGCTCATTGACCAATGCGCGGGCGATCGCAACGCGCTGTTGTTGTCCGCCAGAAAGCTCGGACGGCGTGTGCTCGATGCGATCAGCGAGGCCGACGCGCTCCAGCGCCCTGCGGCCGAGTCCCGAAAGATCGCCCCGCTTCGAGTAGAGCAGCGGCAACTCGAAATTCCCCAACCCGGTCCGTCCGCGTCAGAGGGGAAACCACCTGAAAACAAAGACCAACGCGTCCTTTCGGGAGGCGGCCCCTCCCCCTCGCCCTC
>CAZKID010000411.1:0-3261 GCA_964552405.1 uncultured Thermoanaerobaculia bacterium | reverse complement strand
GAAGACGAAGCCGATGCGGTCGTTGCGGAAGCGCGCCTGCTCGCCCACGCTCAGCGTCGACACATCCTCGCCGTCGAACAGATAGCGGCCCGACGTCGGTCTGTCGAGGAGACCGAGGAGACTCATCATGGTGGACTTGCCCGAACCGGAGGAGCCGGCGATGGCGACGAACTCTCCGCGCTCGATGCGCAGCGAGACGTTGTCCAGGGCGCGCACGGTACCGCCCCCGGGACGCGCGTAATGTCTAACGATGGATTGCAGCTCAATCATGGTTTCACCTCGTCTGTGATGGCGATGTGTACGGTGGTGGTCATTTCGGGGCGGAGGATCGCGTCACGCGGTGGCTGAAAGCGGACGACCGTGACGTAGTCGACGACGTTGTCGCGAATCTCCGGCTTCGGATAGACCGCGGTGACCGTTCCTTCGAACGCACGGTCGCCGTAGGTATCGACGGTGAACTTCGCGCGCTGCCCCGGCTTGATGCGGCCGATGTCGGTCTCATCGACATAAGCCCAGGTCTCGAGCCGCGCGAGATCGACGAGCGTGACGAAGGTCGGCGCGGCGAAGCTGGCCGCGACGGTCTCGCCCTCTTGCGTCGAAACCGAGGCGACGACGCCGTCGATCGGCGCGACGATGCGCGCGTAGCTGCGCTGCGTCGTCGCCGATTGCAGGCTCGCCTTCGCGCCCGCCATCTCCTGCGCCGCGACGTCGTACGCACGCTGTGCGAGCTCGAGCTCCGAGCGCGCAATGAGTAGCTGCGCGGAGAGCTCGCGCTTGCGGGCAAGCTCCGAGCGCGCATACGCGAGATTCGCCTCGGCCACCTGTAAGGACGCTTTCGCCTCGGCGCAGCGCGCGATGAGATCGCGATCGTCGAGCTCCGCGAGACGCTGCCCTGCCTTTACGGAGTCACCGACGCGAACGTAGAGCCGCCGCACGACGCCCGACACGCGCGATCCGACGCGCACCTCGGCGCCGATCATCGGCTTGATGACGCCCGAGGCTTTGACGACATCATCGCGCCGCTTCGGCGCAGGCGACGCGCCGACTGCAAAGATGAGAAGAGTGGAGATGAGTAGTATTCGCACGCCGCGCAGTGTGCGCGGTCAGCGTGTCGGGCTCATTTCACGAATGTAACGAAGTGTATGTCGAGGTGCTTGGGCTCGGGGGCTCGGGGGCTCGGGGTGTGTCACGACCACACACGTGGCCGCTAACACTAACTAGTCGTTGCACCCTCAAGCCCTCGCACCCTCGCACCCTCGCGCCCTCCCCGGCGAGCCGGGCTGATCGGTGCCCGGTGATCGATCGAGTAGACTGCAAGCTCCGTACAAAGGAGCAAGAGATGACTAGGTCGCCCGTGTGGTCTGTGTGTCTAATTCTCGCCTCGTTCTCCGCGACCGCAGCCAACACGGAGAATCGAATCACGGCACATGAGGCAGGAGGCGTCGTCAGGTTCATCGCACCGTCCACCGCGTGTGAGATGCAGCTTCAGGTGTTTTCCTCCACGGGAGCGCTTCTCGTCGATGTTCCGGCGCGCCAGGGCAATGTCCTCGACTGGATGGCCTCTGCTCATGCGAGCGAACTAACCGATGGCGACTATCGCTGCGTCACCTCGTATCGCGATCTCAATGGCACGACTGCGCGAGCCGAGACGATGCTCGCCGTTCGCGATGGTCATGTCTCGCTTGCGAATGACGATGCGAAACTCGAGGCGCCGAGCGTGACGTTGCTCGCGCACGATGGTGCAACGGGATCCCTGATCACGAGCCACGGCGATCTCAGTTTTCGTTTCGGTGATTTTCCGGCCCGCACCGAGGTCGAGCACATGCGGCTGAGCGCCGCGGGAAATCTTGGAATCGGAACGAGCAATCCACTGGCGCCGCTCGATGTGCGCGGAGTGATCCGAACGAGCGGCGGCATTCAGTTCGCCGACGGCTCGATCCTGATGAGCGCCGAGGGACTCCCAGGACAAACGGTGGATGGACCTGTGCGTCGTGGTGCAGCATCAGGTCAGTGGTTCGTCAGCGATTCGCGGCTCACTTCGCCCGTCACGCCCCCACGCCGTATTCGCAGCACCAGCTCACCGACTCCGCAGTTCTGGACCGACTCGACACAGGTCCACATCGGCAGCACGACGTCCTATGGGCTCGCTGTGGGGGGAGATATCAGCGCCGGCGGTAACCTCAGCTTGTCGTCACTCGCTTCGACGATCAACTTCGGCGGCTCGACGTTCGTCCACGCTCATGGAACGCGAAATGCGTTTTTGGGCAGCAGCGCGGGAAATCTGACGCTGACAGGGATCGAGAACGTGGGCGCCGGTTATCAGGCGCTCACCTCGCTCACGAGCGGAGCTGCGAACACCGGATTGGGGCCGTACGCATTGCTCAGCACGAAAGCGGGAAGCGACAACGTGGCAGTGGGGACGAGCGCACTGGGCGCAAACCAGGCCGGGTCGAACAACACGGCTCTCGGTTCCCAGTCTCTGTCCACTGCGGAGGCTGATTTCAATACCGCCACGGGCTCGCGCAGCCTGTCGAATGATACCGACGGCATGAGGAACACGGCGAGCGGCTATGGATCGTCTTATCTGAATCTCCACGGCAGCGACAATACGGCGATGGGCTATCGCGCCCTCTACACGAATGGCAGCGGAAACTCGAATACCGCGATTGGCTGGCAGGCCCTGAACGCAACGACCGGTTCCAACAACACGAGTCTCGGCTATCAGGCCGGCTCCTCGGTCACGACCGGTTCTTACAACATCGACATCGGCAACGCCGGCGCTGCGGAAGGAAATACCATCCGCATCGGTGACGCGAATCAGACCAGGGCATTCATATCCGGCATCTTCGGCGCGTCCGTAGGAGTCAGCGGCATTCCCGTGGTCATCGATACGAATGGCCAGCTCGGAACGACGGCTTCATCCCGGCGCTACAAGTTCGACATTCATGACACCGGCGAGGCGAGCGACGGCCTGATGCGGCTCCGGCCCGTGACCTTCCGTTACCTCGCGCACGGTCCCGATGCCCCGCTGCAGTACGGCCTGATCGCCGAAGAGGTCGCGGAGATCTATCCGGAGATGGTGGTGCGGAACGCCCATGGCGAAGTCGAAACCGTGCTCTATCAATTCCTCGCCCCCATGCTGCTCAACGAAGTACAGAAGGAACACAAGCAGATCGAAGCACAGCAGCAGCAGATCGACGCGCAGCAACGGCAGCTTGCACAGCAGCAGCGCGCAATCGATGCGCTGACGGCGGCGGTCGG
>CAZKID010000410.1:3617-5091 GCA_964552405.1 uncultured Thermoanaerobaculia bacterium | reverse complement strand
ATCTGTGGGGGGCCGAGCAGGCAACTGCTCGGTCTACCCGACCGTTCGCTGCCGTACTCGGGGTATCATTCATCCGTATCGCTCGTGCCATGTGAAGCACGGCGCGGCTGAGCGTTACGACGTTAGACGCACATGACGACACGTCTGGCCATCATCGTCATCCTAGTTGTTGGGTGCGCTCACAGTCCGCTTGCGCCTTCTCCATCTTTGGGCGTCGGTGAGGTTCTCGCCAGTCCGCCAAAATTTGATCGCCATGAAATAACGCTTACTGGGTATTGGCTTCAGACGGGTGGCTCCGCGTTACTCATCGAGCCCTCATGCCCTCTTCAGCTCGACACGATTCACGTGGCCTTGGCTCCGGGCGCACTCCAGAACACTTCGGCGGTCTCGACCATACGATCTATGCGGCGGCGCTCAGGATTCCGCGACGTTCCCCATGTAAGCGCCGTCACGCTCATCGTTGAAGCAGCGGAGTTCACTGGAAGCGGGATCTTCGAGTCGACGATTTGCCCGCCATCACAAGCCGACGAGGTACCCAAATACGACGTCATGGCCGAGGAGAAGGCAGGCTGCATACCATACCGATTCACGATCACCGAAATCAAAAGGCTTCATCCGGTCGCGACTCAGGACCTTCCGGCATGTTTCCGTGGCGAGGAGAAACTCGATTCGCGCAAGAACGGCGTCTAACTCGCGGCTGCAGCGGACTTCGGCCCGCTCGCCTGCTACACTATCTTGCACGGTCCTCGCGGCGGGCCGAAGCCGCTGAGCCACAGGACGTTTGACGTCGGAGCTACGATCGCGAATAAGCCCATGGGCTCGAGAAACCGCAACTGGGTTATGGAGTTAAGAGCGGCAATCGTACTCGCCGCTGCGCCGCTTCTCGTCATTGCGACGTACTTTGTTGCCTCCACGGCGATCGCTCGCGACGGAAGTGCGCAAGCTACTTTTGCCGTGGCATTTCTGTCCTGCGCGATCGCTGGGATCGTCAGTCTTGTAGCCATCCGTTCGTGGAGCAGAATTACCAGTAGCCGGGCCATCTCTGCTGCTGTGATCGAAGCGATTTGCTGCGGCCTCATGGCAAAATTGGTCGTAACACCTCTGTATCAGCACGGACACATGTTGCGGCGGGCCGCGTTCATATCGGTGATCGTGGCAGCGATCGGGCTTCAACTTGCAATACTTTCGCCGGGGGTACCGAAACCGACCGACGACTAACTCGGCACTGCCACCGCCGCCGGTCCCTTTGAAGCCACCCAGATACAGGTTCATGACCATGGTGCGCACCCTGGGTTTATTCTGGCCATTGACGGTCACGTAGGAGGTGTCCGAGGGGCACTTGAATATGCCGAGGTTCTTTCCGCAGTAAGGCCACATCGGGCTGGTAAAGATATCCACACTGGGATCCCAATTGGAGCGGTTGGCTGAATCAAAATTCAGGGTGCCCCCCATCCACACGCCTGGTTCAACCGCG
>CAZKID010000410.1:0-3607 GCA_964552405.1 uncultured Thermoanaerobaculia bacterium | reverse complement strand
TCGGGCTTCAACTTCGAATACTTTCGCCGGGGATACGGAAACGCACAGACGTCTAACGCGGCACTGCAGCGGCTGCCGTGCCGTTCGTTGCCGTCTTCCATTCGAGCATCACGTTCGGCTATTCTGCCGTGTGAGGCACGGCGCGGCTGAGCGCCAATGCCGTTAGCCCGACGCACCCCGCTTCGAGGAAGCTGCAACGATCTTCGACGACGAACACCAGGTAACCATCCCTGACCCTGACCACTCCACGGGAGATCACCGCTATCCGACGCTGGGATTTACCGCAGACGGAAGATTGGTCGTTGTCTCTCACACAGAACGTGAAGAGGATCAGTTCAGGATCATCGGCGCGCGCAGCGCGACACCTCATGAACGCCGGACATATGAAGAAGGCGAATGAAGAGAAGTCAGACGAAATGAGGCCTGAATACGACTTCAGGAAGGGCGGCGTGGAAAGTACTTTCAACGTGTGAACACTGTGCTACGCCAGTTCCTGGCCGAACACGGCGAGCCGCCACGGTCCTCCAAGACCAGCGCGGGCTAACTCGCCACTGCAGCCCGACGCCGGCCGTTCGCTGCCGTGTTCGGCGTATCATGTCGCTCATGGCCCTTGCCGCGTGAAGCATGGCACCGATCTTTCTGGTGCTGCTCGCGTGTCCTAAGGCATCGACGCCAACGAACCCGCCTCATGTCGATCGGCCAACCAGCAATCTTGCGGAGTTCGCCGGGAATCTTGCCTCAAGACGCGCGACCGAGCACCGAATCCAAATTACTGCGGCCTTCGTTTCGAGCGGACGTCCCGTTCTGCAAATGCACCTACGGAATGTGTCGAACGAGCCGTTGACACTGTGGTCTCACACCCTTCCCTGGGGGCACCCGATTCGTTGACGATCGCAGCGATTGCAACTTCGGCTATTCTGCCTTGTGAGGCACGGTGCGGCTGAGCGCCAATGGCGTTGGGCCCCTCAAATGTCGCGATGCGCCTGAATGTCACGTTCCAAACCTGTCTAAGGTTCGATATGGACGAGCAGCCCATCGGTTCTGCGGTTGGCAGGCGCATCGCTGAACGCCTCAGGGGACTTGGCCTGGCCGCACTCATACCGGAGAACCATGAAGACTTCGCATGGAGCATCGACTTCGGTGACCAGCCGGGCCCATACCTGTTGGTCGGATACGTCGGTGATGAAGACTTCCAATGGCTCGCTCAGGTGTATTCAGGCATAGGCTGGTTCGGTCGGCTACGCGGCAGGTCTGATCAAAAGGAATGTGAAAGCATCGCGCTCGCCCTGCACAGAGCGCTGACGACTGACGAAACGGTCACGAGTATCAGGTGGCACGACGGCGAGTTCTCCGAGACTGGATGGCGCTCTGAGCCATGAGCCACCTCGCTTGCAAACGGGCAAGAGGGTGCTAACTAGCGCTTGCATCCGACGCGGCCCCGTTCGTCGCCACGTTCAGCGCGAGAGCCGGGTTTGGTATCCTGCGGCAGACGCAGAGATCGAGAGATTCCGTTCCGGTCTCTACCTTTGGTGCAAGTGCGATTCGAATGTTCCGAATGTAGAGTGGTCAACTTTACGGGCTCGGGCTCTGAGCCCGACGTTCTCGTCTGCTCAGCGTGCGGTGCAACCTATCCGCCAGAACATTTCTCCGATCTTGCGACCAAGCCGCCATCCAAACTCATTGTAATTCTTGGAGCACTGTTCACCTTCCCGGTTGCCACATTCGCAGCTCTGGCCGGAGCAGCTTTGGCCGCGGACTCCGAGGTTGAACTTCTTGTTGGGTTCTGTGTCTACTACATCGTTGCCGCTCTCGCCGTATGGCTCGTTTCGAAATTTGCACGTGAGGCCTGGGATCAGTGGCGACACGTTCCATCACGTTTAATTGTTTCGTTCGTTGCGCTCGTGCTCGCGTGGCCGTTCGCGATCGTTTTCCTGCTCTTCATTGCCGGCCTTCAAGGCATGCACTAGTGTGGGGCGTCGTAAATAGGTGGCATTTCGCTGGTGCCGGCGTCGCTCGTCGTCAACGATGTCACCGCGTCGTCAGGTTGCAGCCGCCATCGCGCGAACACGGCGCGGACAATGGCGCTCTGCAGCGGCGACAAGCTCGGATTGAACGCCGCGTCTCGAGATAAGAGCCGCTATACGACTGTCCGGACTTGAAGTGAATTGCGCAGCCTGAATATGCCTTTGTGTAAGGCGCGTAAGCGCGACTCGCTGCGTCCAATGCAGCTTTCGCCAGGGCAGCAACTTCGAAATTTGCACCGAGGTAGACGGTGCCGCTGGCGCCAAGGCGGCGGCGCCAACGTGAAAGTTCGAGATCGGCGGTCGCGCGTAGCTGGTAGCGACCGGCAGCAGGCGCAACATCACGTTCTCGAAGGATGTCTCTTCTGCTCTCGTCAATGTCGCGACGTCTTCGGGCATGATCCGCCCATCGGATCGGGACGCCGTCAACTTGTTCAGGATCGCGCGGGATGCGTCGGTCCAATACTGATTCGCGTCGGCGGATCGCGAGACTTTCGTCATGAAGAAGAAGAAGCGAGTCCCGGAAGAATTGTACGGCGTGCCGCCAGATGATCGGACATTCAACTCCTCCGATAGGAGGATACTCCCCACGCCTGGCCTGGTTCGGCGCTCATCCGTCAAGGCCAGTTCAGCGGTTACACTTCACTAGAACACGGGTAGTCAACAGATGGACGATACCCATCGTTGTATGCGAATCGCTGCTGTGATCACGATGATGCTGTCGCTCGGCGCGAGCGGCGCCACGCCCTCTACCGTTGAAGATCGCTTTGTCGCGGCCGACTGGCCGTTGGTTTCCCGGGCGAAGTCCACGCTCGAAGCGCAAGGTGTGAAGTCGTTGCCCTTTCTCATTCGGCTTCTCGATCGCACCGAGGTCGTTCCTCTCGAGAACACCATGGACCTCATCTATCCCGGCGCGAAGACGTTCTACGGACACGGCTGGCTCATCGACTACGATCTCGACTGCCTGCCGGCGAGAGCGGGGTGGCTGCTCGAGGAGCTCACGTTCGAGAACTTCGGGTTCGAGGAGGGAGTCATCCACGAAGAGGATCTTCTCTCGGCCGCGAAACAGGGGAAGCACGATACGCCGCTGTCGAATGTCATCGGAGCGCACACGGCCGAGAAGAGCTGCGCGCAGCGTCACGCGGACGCCGTGACTCGCGCCAAGTCATGGTTTCAGAAGAGCGGCGCGAAGTGGTCACGTTTCGACGCTCTGAAGGCCGCGCTCGAAAGCAAGGATCCGGCCCGGCATTTGAACGCTCTGAACTGGTTGCGGTTTGGAACGACGCCCTGTCCGGGTTTGACCGCCGAAACGTACGAGAAGACTCTCCGTCCTCACGTCGTGCGGCTTGCGTCCAATGGGAACGATGCGGTTCGCGAGCAGGCAACGCTGTTGCTGGATGATCACCAGCATTCCTGGTTGAAGGGCAAGAGACGGGAGCACGAGCAATGAAGAAGGGTGCATCGCAGGCGGGAGTGCCGGCATCGCAGCTGATCGACGCGAGAATCGCGGAGTACGACGATTGGCGCGGCGAGCTGCTCAGCCGGCTCCGCGCGGTCGTGCGGCAAGCCGATCCCGAAGTCGTCGA
>CAZKID010000409.1:0-5129 GCA_964552405.1 uncultured Thermoanaerobaculia bacterium | reverse complement strand
GCGAGCTTGATCGCGTCCTTGATCTCGTTGGTGATGTGCGGCACGACCTGGACGGGCCTTCCGAGGTAGTCGGCGGCGCGCTCCTGGGTTAATGCGGGAGGGGGAAAACGGACCGGGCGTCTCGCTCGCACTCACCGAAGACTTCATCACATTCGAACGATGTGGCCTCGTGATGAAGCCTGATGACAAAGATGCTGCCCTGCTGCCGCGCCGAATCGACGGAAGATTCGTCCTCGTACATCGACCCGTCAGTGAAACCAGCGCAGATGTCTGGATTTCGTATTCGCACGATCTTCGAAGCTGGAGCGGGGATCGGATGATGCTGCAGGCGCGACGTGGCTCATGGTGGGACGCGTCCAAAGTCGGACTTTCACCGCCGCTCATCGAAACGGAACGCGGCTGGCTGATGATTTACCACGGGGTCAAACAAACTGCTGCGGGCTGTCTCTATCGCCTGGGCGCGGCGCTCTTCGACCTCGAACAGCCGGATCGCCTCCTGGCACGCGGTGATGAATGGATCTTCGGGCCCGAAGCACCGTACGAGACGCGCGGGGATGTAGCCTACGTGACGTTTCCATGCGGCACGACGATCGGAGAAGATCGCGACACACTCAATCTTTATTACGGCGCCGCGGATACCTGCATCGCACTGGCAACAGGCAGCGTTCGCGATCTCCTCCACTGGCTCGATCGCCACGGACACGCCTGACGTCGAGGGGCTCGTGCGCGATCAAGGCCGGCGGGCATCAAGCGTCGCCTGCAGCAACGTGATCTCATCGAACAGTCGCTGGACGCGATCGGCATTTTGTGCATGTAGCCGTTCCTCCCGCCAGCGATGCGTTTCCTCGAGATGGCGTTCGAACAAATCCCGGTCCGCAGCATCGATATCGAGCAGCAGTCGCATCAAATCTAACGCGTTGCTCTTCGTCTGATAGAGCCGCCAGGTCGCAATGGCCGCCTCGAACAAAATGGCCGCCGCAACCGCAGCCGGCAGGATCACCATTGCATGCTTCGGAAGTACGACGAAGGTGAAAATGCCGATGAGTGCGACGCATACCAGGGTGAGCGTCAGCGCGCGGCGGTGACGAAGGGATGTTCTCGCGATTTCCGCCATGTAGTCGATCGGCCTCACGGGTTCATTGTTCGGGTGGATCATGAGCGCCTCCTGGTTCCTAGCAGTCACTGACGACACGGCGCATTTCGATCGCGCTGGCACCTTTCACCGTCAGTCGTACATCCGTTTGCGGCGGCACCAGGATGAATGTCCCGTCCGTAAAGACGATCCGCGCCGGCCTCTTGTCGCTGCAGTTTGTGTTGTGCCCCCACCTGCTGTTCACGGCATCGATCCTCTGGCACTCAGCGTCGTAACGCGTGATGACACGCATGCAGGGCAGCATCCGTCGTGCCCGTTGTCTGCGTTGACGCAGGCCTGCGGGCCGTGACGCCGAGCCGGCGGGACGAGCAGCTCCAGGTCGTTTCTCGTGTCTCGGACGATCGAGCTCATCGAGTAGGTACATCCTTCTCAGCGCGGCGACCGCGACCGAGACCGGCAGCAGGGTCCTTCGCATACGACAGCCTTTCTTGTAGCGGAGGTTGGTTGAGGAGACCTGGCATTGTCCGGCGCGAACCGAAATCGTCGCGCGCTGGATGGAATCAAGGGGCTGCACGCGCGCTGCCAATTCACCAACATCACACCGCGACCTTTCGATGAGAGCGACCGAAGATGTCTGATTGGAGTGCTCGGATCGTTTTCTCGAGTCCCTTCACATGTTCGGCGTGCTGTTCCTGAAGTCGTGCTTCAGTCCTCTGATGCTTTTCTCGCAGGTCTCGTTCGAACTGCGACCGATCGAACGCATTCAGATCAAGAAGCAACCGAGTCGTGGAAAGCGCGAAGTGCTGATGGCGGTGAACGCGCCAGGCTGCTCTCATCGCTTCAAACACGACGAGCGCGCAAACCGCTCCGGACAGGATGACGAGCGCGTGTTCCCCAAATCTGATGAGCGAAAAGAAGACGATCGCCAGGGCCCCTGCCACCGCGGCAGCGAGCTCGACTCGATGGTTCCACGAGGTTGCGGTGAGCTCTTGTAAGTAGCTCATCGGCGTCAATTTCTGGTTCATAAGCGTTTCCCTTCTGATGCGTCCGTTCTTCGGTGGGCTCATCGCTGGCGTTTTCCTGATCCCGCTTTCGCTTTGAGCTGAGCTCTCTTGCGCGGATTTCGTGCTGCCGGAGTCGCAGCCGCCTCTTCGATCAGCAGGACGAGACTCTCGATCAACTTTGAGAAGCGGGGAAGTAGAGAGGGCGGCACTGCAGAGAGCCGGTCGATCAGCGACTTCAGATGGCCGATGTCGCCGACGTCATTAGGAAGGAGATTGCCGGGTTTTTCGCCGAGCGCTTCGGCGATCCGTACAAAGTCTTCGACGTAGAGGCCACGCTGGTTGGATTCGAGTCTGGCGAGATGTGCCGGTGAAATCCCGACACTTCTGGCGACTTCTGTCTGGAGGCGGCCCTTCGATTCGCGCAGCTGTCTGAGAATACGGCCATACATGACAGACAGTATGGATGGCTATTGCCAAATCGGCAATCAATATAATTTCATCGCCTATTTGGCAATCCGGTCTAGCGTCGATTTCCGACGATCGCCCGCAATTGACGCATCCGCGTGTCCAGCTCTTCCACTGTCATCGCCGCGTATTTCGCCGGCAGCAACCTGCGGCTCGAGGCCTCGAACACCGCGAGCAGTTCCATGTACTCGAGCAGCTCGACGTCGCGGCTCGGGAAGTAGTCGCGGGCCGCGCCGAGGAAGTGGTCTTCTTTGACGGGGGAATCGCCGCCGCCTTCACGCGCGGCATCGTCATTCGCCATCAGCACCACCGCTTCGACATCGGCGTTGCTGTAGCCGACGAGCTTGCTCGAGAAGCCGTGACGAATCGCCGGGAAATCGACCGCGGTGTTGATGTGATTCTTCTTCACCAGCGCCTTCGCGACGCCTTCCACTTCCTCCGGGGTCTGCGAATAGAGGAACGGGATCTTGCGATCGAGACGTCCGGCGCGCTTCAGATCGACGTCGAGCTTGTCGGGACGATTCGTCATCACGATGAAGAGGATCCGGCCGCGGTTCGACGTGTCGGACATGAACTCCTTCACGCGCGCGATGACGCGTGACGACGTGCCGCCGTCACTCTCCCCTTCTCCGCTGCCGAACGCGCGATCCCCTTCGTCGATGATCACGACGACCTGACCGATCGCCTTCACGACGTTCAGAATCTTCTCGAGATTACCTTCGGTCGCGCCGACCCACTTCGAGCGGAAGTTCTTCAGCTTGATCGCCGTCACGCCGCACTCACGCGCGAACGCTTCCGCAACGAAGGTCTTGCCTGTGCCCATCGGGCCGGTGAAGAGAATGCCCATCGGCACGCGCGCCGTCCGCTGCTCGCGCAGATTCTCGGCGAGCACGAGCAGATCCTTCTTCACCTCTTCCATGCCGCCGACGACTTCGAAGCCATGTTCGGGCTGCACGAACTCGACGAGGCTGAAGCACTCACGCTCGAGGATCTCGCGCTTACGCCGCGCGATCAGTTTGTCGATCTCCTTGCGCTCCGCACCCACTTCGGCCGCGGGTGCCGCGGCATTCGGCGCGACGAGCTTGCGGATCTCTTCGTAGTTCATCCCCGCGGTCAACGCCGCGAGCTTCGATGCGCGATCCTTGGAGTCCGCGGCGTCGCCGAGGAGCGAGAGGATGAAGCGCTCGCGATCGGCGGAGTCGCTGTCCTGAGCGGGCGGAGGCGTGAGGATCGAGAGAATCTGCACCGACTTCAACCCGGCCGTCAGTTCTGCATAGCGATCCGTTTCCGCTGACGTGAGACGCGCATCGGCAAGCGCCGCGGCCTCGCGGCGCGCGTTCCGATCGGGCATCGGCACTTCGATCACCGCAATCTTCGGATTGGAGATGATCTTCGCCGCGAGATCCGTCAGGTTCTCGGTGACGAGAATGATGATGTTGTCACCCTTCTCGATCTCGGGCAGCAGCGACCAGCGGTGCAGCGTGACGATCGCGGAACGATCGTTCGAGCTCTGAAAGCTCGGATCGCCGCCCGGCGCAATCGCCTCGGCATACTCGAGGATGACGGCGCAGCGCATCGAACCGATGAGTGCGGTCTCGAGCGAGGCTAACACTTTACTGCAGTCCGACTCGAGCACGGCGTTGTCGAGCTTCGGTGCGCCAGTCGTGCGCTTCGTGAGCCGCAGACCGGTTGCAACGTTGTAGACCGCGATGTTGTCGCGCGACTCCTTGAGCAACGCCTGCGTCAGAAACTCGCTCATCGTGAGCGGCTTCTGCTGGTAAAGCACGACATCGAAGACGTTGCCGTGCAGCACGAACATCGAGGATTCGCCGCGCAGATAGCGCTTGCGAAGATCCTCGGCCCACGGCGGAAGAGCGGCGAGTACTGGCGGTGTCTTGCTCACAATTCCTTGAATTTTGCCCGCACTTCCCGCGCGAGCTCAACGAATTCCGGCATCTGGTCGACCTTGGGGTGCCACATCAATCCGCGCTCGATCAGGTCATACGTCGCCTGTACGCGCGCACCCGGGAGCTGCGTCCCGTCGTCCTTGCGGTCGCGTCCGAGCAGAATCGCGGTATCGGCAACCTGCAGCCCGGCCTCGATGTTGTGCGTCACGACGATGATCGTGTTGAGATCATGCAGATTCGCAACCTCGGAGATGAGACTGCAGACCTTCTCGACGGCGATCGGATCGAGCCCGGAGAACGGCTCGTCCATCAGCAGGAAGTGGCGGCTGCAGAGAAACTGCTGCGCGATCGCGACGCGCTGGCGCTGACCGCCGGAAAGCTGACTCGGATAACGTTTCGCGAAATCATCGAGTCCAAAGCGCTTCAGCATATCCATCGAACGATCGCACGCTTCGGAGGACGACTTGCAGCTCTGCGACGCAGCGATGGTGAGATTGCCCAGAACCGTCCGGTGCTCGAAGAGCTGATAGTTCTGGAAGACGACGCCGACCATCCCGGCCTCGACCGGTTTTCCTTCGGGGCCGATCTTCACGACTCCCGAAGTCGGAGGCATCAGTCCGGCGAGCACGCGAAAGAGCGTCGTCTTTCCCATGCCGGACG
>CAZKID010000408.1:0-5131 GCA_964552405.1 uncultured Thermoanaerobaculia bacterium | reverse complement strand
CCCGGGGAGAAAATGCGGGATGGGGGTGGAGGCGCCCGGAAACAGCCCAGAAAAACAACGAAACGGCCAGGGGAATCGCAAAGGTTCCGGCGGGGGGAATCGAAAGCGGAACATGGTTCGGCAGGATGTGCCGCACTCCGAGGTCGGCCCTGCTCAACATCGCCACGGCGAGGATCGCGATCACCATCACTGTCAATGCAAGGTGCTCACGCTTTCGCATTGCGATTGCCGCGAGCAGCAATACCGGAATCGGCGTTTTCACCGCGAGCACCACCGGGAAGTAGTACCACCAGCCCCTGTGTCGCACTTCGCCGAGCAGATACGCGTCCTGTCCTCCGGCGCTCAGTTCGAGCACGCGGAAGACGCCGAGCAGAAACCGCGGACCCGCGTGCGCATGGAAGTAGAACGCATAGATGATCGCGAGCGCGAACGCACTGGCGGCGATTGCGGAGCGGATCGGCATGCGGCGGCGATCCGTCATCAATGCCACTGCACCGATCACGAACCAGAATGCAAAGGTGAATTTCGTCAAGAAAACGAACGCGATCGCGGCGCCGAGCAGGAGAGTGCGACGCCAATCCTGACGATCGAGCCAGCGGACGAACGCATAGAGCGCGAGCGCCACCGCCCCCGTGCCCGCAACGTCCGGCGTCGCGAGTCCGCCGTGGGCGAGAATCACCGGCAGCATCGCGAAGATCAGCGCAGCGAGAACACCGTTGACTCCAAGCTCGCCCGCGAGCAGCGCCGTGCTCACGATCGCCATGACGACGAAGAGGAGATTGCCTCTGCGCGACAGAGCGACCCCGCGCATGAAATCGCCAGCCGACTCATAAACCTGCCCGATACGCTCGATGCCGTCCGAGGACGCCGGATGCGCATGCCGTAGCGGCCAGGCAAAGACCGCCCGCGCGAGCGGCGGGTTCTCGAAACCCGTCCGGTAGTGATGTTCCGCGATGTACTCGAAGCCGGCGGCCACATGCAGCGGCTCGTCGTACGTCGGGCTGAACACATCGTGCGTGAGCGCGATCCGCACGACCGCCACCACGCAGATGAGAAGCAGCCAGCTTCTACTCCACCAGGGCGAGGAATTCATCTTCCGTCAACACTGGCACACCCAACGACTTCGCCTTTTCGAGTTTCGAGCCAGCCGACTCGCCCGCCACGAGATATGACGTCTTCGACGACACGGAGCCCGATGCCTTGCCCCCCTCCCGCTCGATGATCTTGTGAATCTCGTCGCGCGAGAAGCGCTGCAGCGTTCCCGTAACCACCACGGACTTCCCTGCGAGGCGATTGCCTGTCGCCGTAGCGACATGCGTGGGCGCGAGGCCGAGCTGTTTCATTTTCTCGATGCGCTCGCGATTTGCCGGCACGGAGAAGTAGAACGTAATCGACTCGGCCAGCTTCGGCCCGACCTCGTTCACCAGCAGCAACTCTTCGACCGTCGCATTCATCAAGGCCTCGAGCGACTGGAAGCGATCGGCGAGCACCTTCGCCGCGCGCTCGCCGACGAAGCGGATGCCCAGCGCGAAGATCAAACGCGACAGCTCTTTGGTCTTCGACTGCTCGATGTTGTCGATCAGTTTCTTCGCCGACTTCTGTCCCTTTCGCTCGAGCGCCGCAACTTTGTCTTCCGTCAGCTGGTAGATCGACGCGTAGTCGTGAACGAGCCCGGCCGCGATCATCGCGGTGACCGTCTCTTCGCCGAGGCCTTCGATGTCCATCGCTTTGCGGCTGCCGAAGTGCGTAATCGACTGCAGCACGATGTCAGGGCACGAAAGATTGATGCAGCGGATTGCGACTTCACCCTCGAAGCGATGCAGCGGCTCGCCGCAGGTCGGGCAATGTGCCGGAGGAACGACCGATTCCGAGCCCGGCGCGTGTTCGAGGACTTCGACGACTTTCGGGATGATGTCGCCGCCCTTCTCCACGGTGATCGTGTCGCCAACGCGCACGTCCTTGCGCGCGAGCTCGTCGAAGTTGTGCAGCGAAGCGTTCGTGACCTTCGTTCCAGCCAGCGGCACTTCGTCGAACTGTGCTACGGGCGTGACTGCCCCCGTGCGTCCCACATAGTACCGAATCGCTCTCACGACGGTCTTCGCTGCCTCGGGTGGATACTTGAAGGCAACGGCCCAGCGCGGAAACTTTGACGTCGTACCGAGCTCGAGCTGGTCCTCGCGCTGGTTCACTTTCACGACGATGCCGTCGATCTCGAAGTGGAGATCGTGGCGCTTCGCGTGCCACTCCTCGATGAAGGCGATGACGCCATCGATCGAAGGCGCAACGCAGCGTTGGGGATTGAGCGGCAGTCCGAGGTCCTGCAGCAGTTCGTAGGCGTGTGACTGCGACTCGATCTCGAGCTCGCCCGCCCGCACCAGGTGATAGAGGTAGGCGCTGAGACGCTTCTGCGCGGCCTGCTTCGAATCTTTCTGACGGAGCGCGCCGGCAGCGGCGTTGCGGGGATTCGCGAGCGTTTCCTCGCCTGCTTCCTCCAGCTGTTCGTTGTATTTCGCGAAGTCGGACTTGGCGATGTAGATCTCGCCGCGCACTTCGAGGCGGTCGAACTTCGGCTCGATCTTCAGCGGCAGCGCCCGCACGGTGCGGACGTTGGACGTGACATCGTCGCCGCGCACGCCGTCGCCGCGTGTCGCGCCGCGCACGAGCAGCCCGTTCTCGTAGAGGAGATCGATCGAAACACCGTCGATCTTCAGCTCTGCCTCGTATTCGACGGTGTCGCGGCCGAGGCCGCGGCGAACGCGGCCATCCCATTCATGGAGCTCGTCGATCGAGTAGGCGTTCTCGATGGAGAGCATTGGCGGATCGTGGACGACCGTTTTGAACTCGCCGACCGGCTCGCCCCCCACACGCTTCGAAGGCGAATTCGGATCGTCGAGCTCCGGATGTTCCGCCTCCAGCGCCTGCAGGCGGCGCATCATCTGATCGAAGTCGTAGTCGCTGATCTCCGGCGAGGCCTCCGTGTAATAGAGGCGGTTGTGCCGTTCGAGCTCGGTGCGGAGGTGTTCGATTTCCTGTCTTGGAGTCATGGTGTGCAGGCAGCAGACAGCAGGCTGCAGACAGCAGGCAGCAGGATCACGCCCCCCTGCTGTCTGCTGCCTGCTGTCCGCTGCCTAAGGAAAGATATCGCGATCTTTCCACGATCTTCTCCACGAACCCGCGCGCGAACAGCCGCTCGTCCATCATCGTCAAAAACTCGCGCCTCCCTTTGACCAGATTCAGATTCAGCGCGACGAAACGCATGCCGCGCGTCGTGTCGTAGTAGACGATCAGGCGATCACCCCCGATCATCTGCTCGGTGCCGGTGATGTCGCTCCAACGGAAGGTCTTCTCGCGAAGTTGGTGCAGGGGGCGCAATGTCAAACGTTCATCTCCTGCGACCGCGATCGGCCATCGCGTACCGAGCCACACCTTGAGTCCGCCGATCCAAAGCGTACCGACATAGACCCAGACGAAACGCTCCCCCATCCACCCATAGCGCGACGAGGGGACAAGGGCACGTGCCAGCAGAATCGTGATGGTAACGAGCGCCGCGACAAGGACGATCGACAGCCCCGCTCGCCGGACCCATGGACGGAAGGGAAAGGCGGTTATCTCAGCCATTGCCTGACGCTCTCCGTTCCCGTACTCTCTCCCCAAGAATTTCGCTGACTGCAACTAGACAACTATGAACGTTACAAAGCTGGATGGGACCGGCCGGCGTATTCTCGTCATCGACGACGATCTCGCGATTCGCGTTCTGCTGCAGGCAGTCCTTCGCCGCATGAATTTCGACGTTGGCCTCGCAGAGGATGGAGCGGTCGGCCTGGAGAAGATTCAGGCTGATGGGAAATTCGATCTGGTACTGCTCGATCTCATGATGCCTCGGCTGAATGGCTACGAGTTCATCGAACGAATCGGCAAGCTCCCCGTTCAGCGCCCGCACATCATCGTCTTCACCGCCGCGGGAAAGCGCGGCGTCGACAAGATTCCGCCCGACTCGATCTGCGCGTCGATCCTCAAGCCCTTCGACCTCGAGAAGTTCATCGAGTTGATCGACGACTGCCTCGGCAAGGAAATGCCGCACTAGAGAGCCTCTCATCGCACCTCGAAAACGAGGATCGAGCGTCCAATCATCGTCACAAAGCGCGCACGCGAACGCGCGAGGTACTGCGCGTAGTTCATCCCATACCGCGGTGAGAACGACAATCGATAGAGGTGCCGGCTGACTGCGAAATAGCCGGGCGGAAGGGGTTGCGGGCGCGGCGCCTGCCACGTCTCGCAATCGGGAATGTAGTACCGGGGCACCGCGCCACCGAAGTAATCGAGCCGGAGATGAGCAACGTGATTCGCGCTCGTCCAGGCTGCGAGGCGCTTGAGGTCCTGTCCCCAGTCCAGATTCGAATCGACCAGATATTCGTCCGCGTGCGCTCTCGGGATCAGCTCGTTGAAAAACGCGAGATGGTATGGATACGCGAGGGCGCTGCTCAACGCGAAGAAGGCGATGAGAACGACGCCGCCGCGTTGTACGAGCGGCGCCGAACGATACAGCACGAGGGCGATCGCCGTGTAGAGGAACGGCAGGATCGGAAGCATGTACCGGATGCCGATATCGGTCGTCGCGGTCATCGCTACGGCCAGAAAGGACACGACGAAAAAGAGCGAGACAGCGAGCACGGTCGAGGAGCCCTTGCGTAACATGCGCGCGCCGCAGACGAGCGCGAAGAGCGAGAGCAACGTCCCCGCCAGCGGCATCTTCATGACGAAGGCGGCAGGGAAATACCACCACCAGCCGTTGAACGAGAAGCGGCCCAGAAGGAACATCGGATGGTTGTACGGATAGGCGACCCAGGAGTAGATCGCCGCCACGTGCCGCGGATAAATGGCAAACGGCGCGGTGAGCGAGAGATGCCCGCGCAGCAGCGGCAGGTAGGTCAGCTCGACCACGACGAGCGCTGCGGCGGCCGCGTAAAGGCAGGAGCGCACCGCAGGCTGAATGCGCCGCAACGCGATGAGAGCGATGAACGGCAGCGCCGCGCCGAGGAAGAAACCGCCCACCTTCGAGACGAACGCCCAATCCGCAAATTGGCCCCCGGAGAGGACCAACCAAACCCCCCCCCCCAACCCCCCCGGCCAA
>CAZKID010000407.1:0-5157 GCA_964552405.1 uncultured Thermoanaerobaculia bacterium | reverse complement strand
CCGAAGGATTGAATCGTCATCCCGAGCGTCTGAGCTTGCTCACTCATCGGCAGTTGACCCACTGTGCTGGCGCGCACCCTCCAGCTTGCTTTACACCAGTCGATCCACTAGCGTGCTCTCGGTCCAATGTTGCAGTTCTTCCCGATCGCTGCCTCGTTCCTCTTGTCCGCACTGGCTACGCCCATTGTTCGCGCTCTTGCCCGCCGCTTTGGTGCCGTAGCTGCGCCGCGCAGCGACCGCTGGCACAGCAAGCCGACCGCAATGTTCGGAGGCACGGCCATCTTCATCGGCGTCCTCGCGATGTCAGCCAGCGCGCTTCCGCACTCACGCGACCTGATCGCGCTGCTCGGTGCGAGCTCGATGCTCTTCATCGTCGGCTTCGTCGACGACCTCTTGAAGATCAAGCCCTACCAGAAACTGATCGGCCAGATCATCGGTGCGGCGACGGTCATCTACTTTGGTCTCGTGCTCCCGTGGACTTCGTTTCCTCTGGCGAACATCGCGATCACGTTCGTCTGGCTCGTCGGCATCACGAATGCCGTGAACATGCTCGACAACATGGACGGCCTGTCCTCCGGAGTCGCAGCAATCGCGGCGATTTTTCTCTGCGCCGATTTCGCGTTGAAAGGACAGTGGCACGAAGCTGAGCTGCTCGCGATCTTTGCTGCCGCGCTCCTTGGGTTTCTGCTCTACAACCACAATCCCGCATCGATCTTCATGGGCGACTGCGGCTCGATGTTCATCGGCTTTCTGCTGGCAGGCAGTGCGCTCCTCAGCAACGTCGGCGGCCGTTCGCGGAGCATCAGTGCCGTGCTCGCCGTTCCGATCCTGGTGCTGCTCGTTCCGATCTTCGACACGACGTTCGTGACGCTGGTTCGAAAGCTCGCCGGCCGGGCAGCATCGCAAGGCGGCCGCGATCACACGTCGCATCGCCTGGTGGCGCTCGGCCTGTCGGAAAAGCACGCGGTGTGGCTGCTCTATGCGCTCGCCGTCAGCGGCGGGCTTCTGGCCCTGCTCGTCCACGATGCATCCATCGATGTGAGCATCGCCGCGATGATCGCGTTCACGATCGCGCTCACCTTCATCGGCATTCATCTCGGCCGCGTCCGGGTGTACGACGACGCGGAAGGAAACGCCCTCCCGTTCGTCGCGATTCTGATTGGCTTGTCGCACAAGCGGCGCCTGTTGGAGGTCGGACTCGACGTCGCGCTGATCACGCTCGCCTACTACATCTCTTCCGCGCTCAAGTTCGGCCCGTTCCACGACTCGGCCGACTGGCGCCTGTTCGTGCAGACGCTGCCGATCGTGGTCGTCATCAAGCTGACGGCGTTTCTGGCAGGGGGGATTTATCGCGGCATCTGGCGCTATGCCAGCGTCGCCAACGTCCTCGGCTTTGCGCGCGCGACAGCAGGAGGCTCCGTCGCCACGGTGCTGGCACTCGTTCTGATCTACCGCTTCGAAGGCTTCTCTCGAACCGTGATGGCGGTCGATGCCATCCTCTTGTTCGTGCTGCTGACCGGAAGCCGCTTCGCATTCCGCGTTCTGCGACGCCTGCTTCCGGCCTCACACGCGAAAACGGCGCGGCGCGCGCTCATCTATGGTGCGGATGACGGCGGCGAGCTCCTCTACCGCGAACTTCGCAACAACCCAGACCTCCTCGCGATGCCGGTCGCTTTCTTCGATGACGATGCCATCAAGAGCGGGCGCCTGCTGCATGGACTTCGCATTTATACGCCACCCGCGACACTGGAAGAGATCTGCCGGCGATTCGCGATCGAACAGGTAATGATCGCCGGCAGAGCGGTCTCCGGCGAAAGCATCGCGGACATCATCCGGCAATGCGAGCCGCTCAACGTCCGCGTCTACCGCGCCGCCATGACCGTTCAGCAACTCTCGCCGGAGAGCGATTCTCGCGTGCTCACGTTCGTGAACGGTCGCGGATGATCTCCTGGAGAATGTCATCGAGGCTCGTCACCGGTGCGAACCCGATGAACCGCTGCAGCTTCGACGTATCGGGAACGCGCCGGGCAATGCTTCCAAGCCCTTTCTGTAAGCCCCGGCTTAAAGCAACGTAGACAGGCTCGCATTTCGTTCCCGTAAACGAAAGAACCGCTCCCGCGGTTTTTGGTATCGAGACTTCCTGGGCGGAACCGATGTTAAAAACTTCGCCCGCCGTGTTCGGATGATCGATCACGGCGATCAGCGCTTTGACGACATCGCCGACGTACGCGAAACACCGCGTCTGCTCGCCGCTGCCGTAGACGGTGAGCGGCCTTCCGGCGAGTGCCTGCGAAACGAGCGTCGGCACGACCATGCCATAGCGTCCTACCTGACGCGGCCCGACGGTGTTGAAGAGCCGCGCGATGATGGTCGGCAACCCACGCTCGTGAAAGTACGCGTACGCAAGAAACTCGTCGATCGCCTTCGAGCAGGCGTAGCTCCAGCGGCCCTTGGTCGTCGCCCCCATGACGATGTTTCCGTCTTCGCGAAAGGGCACATCCTCGCTCAGCCCATAGACCTCGGACGTCGAGGCGAGAAGCAACCGCTTGCCGTGGCGGCTCGCCGCACTGAGCACGACTTCCGTGCCGCGCACATTGGTCTCGATCGTCCGCACAGGACTCTCGACGATCAGCTTCACGCCGACCGCGGCAGCGAGATGGATGACCAGGTCGCATTGCTGCACGAGCTGCTCGACGACCTCAGCGTTGTGAACGCTCTCGATCGTTCGATGAAAGCGCGGATGCTCCGCGAGATGCCGAACGTTCTCCAGACTTCCGGTGGAGAGGTCGTCGAGGATGAATACTTCATCGCCTCGTTCGATGTATGCGTCGGAGAGATGCGAGCCGATGAATCCGGCGCCGCCGGTAATCAGAATTTTCATGTGTTTCGTGCCTTCTCCCCTCTAACGGAAAGAAGGGACTGATAGAGCCGCAGTATATCGGCGGCAAGGCGCTCCCTCGAATACGAATTGACCGCGTGTTCGCGGCCATGTTCGCGAACACGCTCGCGCAACATGTCGTCGCCGAGCAGACGCATCAGCCCCGCTGCAAATCCGGAGACGTCGTCCGGCGCCGCGGTGATCCCGCGCTCGCGAATCGCGTAGCCCTCACACTGTTCCTCCACGAAGCCGAGCAGATCGACGACGCCGCCGGCTTCGGTGCTGACCACGGGCTTACCCGTCATCATGGCCTCGATGATCGCGAGCGGTGTGCCTTCGTTCCTCGAGGTCAGCGCGAGGACGTCGATCGCGGCATAGATGTCTCTCGCTTCGCGCATTCCGGCGAAGATCACCTTGCCTCCACGTGCCTGGAGTGAGGCGCGCAGCTCGCCATCACCGAAGACGACGAACGTCGCTCGCTCCTGCAACATCGACGCGACCTGCAAGAACATCTCGTGGTTCTTGATCGCTGTGACGCGGCCGACGATGCCGACGACCAGAGCGTCTGCACCGATTCCCAGCTCGGTGCGCAACGCCTCCCGCGCGGCAGGCGCAGGGTGCAATCCTCCAATGTCGATCCCGAGAGGCACGACGGCAAACTGCTCGCGCCGGCCGATCGAGAACGTGCCGTGAATCTCGCGCAGCTGCTGTTCGCTCAAGACCACGATTCGATCCGTATTGAGCCGCGCGAGCATCCGTTCGATCGCGAGAAAGAGTCTCGTCTTCAACGGTCCGTAGTAGCCGTGAAACACATGACCGTGAAAAGTGTGGACGAACTTCGGCCGCTCGCCTTTAGGCGAAAAGACGCGATAGAGCAATCCGGCAATCCGTCCGACCGCGCCCGCCTTCGCCGTGTGCGTGTGCACGATCTGCGGCCGCAGCTCCACCATCAGCCGCCACAAACGCCAGATCGTGACCACATCGCGCGGCGAGAGCTCGCGGCTCATCGAAGGAAGCACCGTCGGCGTGACCCCATGCTCCGTCGCGAATGCACTCATGTCCGACTCGCCGGGCGGAACGACGCCGGTGACGAGATGAGCATCCGCACCGCTTGCGGCCAGCGCTTCGTTGAGCCAGACGACATGACGCGCGGGTCCGCCGACATTCAGCCGCGCGATCAGACGCAGCACTCTCATCGGCTCCGTCATGGCTTGCGCTTCACCGCTTCGTCGACGCGGAGGCGCAGAGATCCGTCGAGCTGCTCCGCGTAGTATTCGCTGAATCGTGCGGCACGCACCAGGTCGGGCAACGCGGCATCAGGACGTCCCATCTGCACGGTCACGAAGCCGCGGCGGAAATAGATCTCCGGCCGATCGTCGATCGCCAGCGCTCGCGTGTACGCATCGGCGGCACGATTCCATTCGCCGATCGCTTCCCAATTCGCACCATAGAGCAAATACCACTGCGGATCGAGTCCGCGCGACTCCTCCACGGACTCCAGATCGCGCAGATTGCGATGGGCCATCGCCACTGCGATCTGTGGATCGCGCTTCTCCATTTCCGTCGTCCGCAGATCGACGCGCGTGATCATCAGATTTCCACGATAGGGTTCGATGCAGAGGCGCTGGATCGCGAGGCACGCGATCGCCAGCGCAGCGGCGCGCGGAAGAATCGTTCTAACGATCGTCATCGTCACGATCCCAGGTGAGACAAACTGCGCCCGCCGTGAGCAACAACAGGCGCGCGGCCGCGAGCTCGAGCGGAAATTGTGCAAGGCACAACACGAACGCCAGAACAGCCAGCGGCCAGCGCATGGAACGCGCGACCGCTGCCTCCTGCGTCGAAGCGCCGCCGCGTCTCCATACCAGCAGAGCGATTGCAGCGAGAAATAGCAGATAGCCCGGAAGCCCGCTCTCCGCCGCGATCTGCAGATGATCGTTGTGCACCTCTCCCCAGTTCATCGGATAGCCCTTCGTCCATGCCTGCGGATACTTCGCGTCGAGGCCCAGGCGATACGACATGAAGTGGTACTTGAAACAACCGGGTCCGACTCCGGTCAACGGATCGCCGCGCAGCATCTCGACCGCGGTCAGAAACGGGACGAGGCGCTCCGAGGAGAGCGCTGCGTAGTCACGCTGCCTGATTGCATGAACGATCACTCTCACGCCGGAACCAAGACCCGTCGAAGGGACCGCAACCGTGATCCCCACCGCCATGAGCCCAGCGGCAACCCAGATCGCCCCCCGGCACCAGTTCCTCCCGCCCCCCTTCCCCGAGCG
>CAZKID010000406.1:0-5161 GCA_964552405.1 uncultured Thermoanaerobaculia bacterium | reverse complement strand
TCTTCTCCCCGCGGGCGCGATCCACAAGCTGCAAGGTAAACGATTGCCGCAAGCAAGATGGCGTATCCCGGAATGCCCGCCACGGCCAATGTTTGCAGGTGGTCATTATGAGCCTCTCCAAAGTGTTCCGTGGACTTCCGAAAGTCAGCGTTCGTTGCATCGGCCTGCAGCTTGTACGGCAGATACCACCAACTGAACGTACCCGGTCCCATGCCGACCCAGGGGTGGTCCCGGAACATGTGCCAGGTCACGACAAACGTCGGGACACGGTTGGATGTCAGTTCGGTCAGTGATCCCTGCCGTGCCTCGTGCGCGATTGTCTCGATTCGTGATCGCACGGATGGGCTCAGGAGCGCCACTGCCGTCAGCAGCACGATCCCTGCAAGCACCGCTTTCTTATGCCGCGTCTCCATGGCGATCAACAAGAGTCCGCAGATTAGGATCGCGATCATCGCTGTCTTCGTGTCGGATGCCACCAGGCCGAGAACGAGCAGAGCCGAGAGTGCGCCATATCGCCACCGCTTACGAACAGACACGATGCACAATGCGGCCGCAGCGAGGGTCCATGGGACGAAATACACGCCCAGATCATTGATGTTTCCAATGAGACCGCTCGCTCGCATACGCTCCATGAGAGAGTCCGAGTACGCCGCCGGGCTCCAGACGTGAAATCGCTGCGCCAGCGTGATGACAGCGTTCAGCGCCGCCGTCACGAGTGGAAGCTGGATCATCAGCAGCCCGGCCTCGCGCGACGCCGTCAGCAACGTCGCAATGAAGACGATCGCGCAACTGACGACCCAGATGAACGCCGGAATGGACAAGACACGATTCGTCGAGGTGAGCGCCGTGATCGCGGTCCATGCTACCGCGAGCCCAACGATTGCAAGTGCGAACCCGTGGCGCCGGAGCTCAGCGACTACTTCGTTTCGGCGCCAAACGAGTAATAGCAGCAGCAAAGCCAGACAAATCACGGCCTCCGTCTCATAAAGAGCGAGCTTCACGAGGCGAAACGAGTCCAGCGGGTTCCTTTGAAACACGACGGCCACGGCAGAGATGCCCAGCACCACGACGAGACGAAGTATTGAGAAGAGCGACCTGTCCGTCGGCGGTGCTATCTCTTTGCGGCTACCTCTACGGACGGTCAACAGCGGCCCCCGGCAGGACGGTCATGTCACAGCTCTTTCAAATACCATGAAATTGTCTTTTCGATCCCTGTCTTGAACGTCGTGCGTGCGCGGAACCCGAATTCGCGCTCAGCACGAGTGATGTCGAGCATTCGTCGCGGCTGGCCGTTGGGGAGACTCGCATCCCAAACGATACGGCCACTGAACCCCGTCATCTCACAAATGAGGTTTGCAAGGTCGCGGATGGCGATCTCCTCACCACGACCGAGATTCACAGGCTCACTTCCGTCATAGTGTTCCGCCGCGAGGACGATTCCCTCCGCAGCATCCTCGACATAGAGAAATTCGCGGGTCGGTGAGCCGTCCCCCCACAATACGACCTCACTCGCGCCAGTCCGGCTTGCGTCGATGAACTTTCGAATCATTGCCGGAATGACATGACTGCTCAACAGATCGAAATTGTCACGGGGCCCATAGAGATTGACCGGAAGCAGAAAAATGCCATTGAAACCGTACTCCTGCCGGTAGGACTGTAATTGAACGAGGAGAGCCTTTTTCGCAATTCCATAAGGAGCGTTGGTCTCTTCCGGGAACCCGTTCCAGAGTTCCTCCTCCCGAAAAGGAATCGGCGTGTACTTTGGATAAGAACAGATCGTTCCCAATTGAACGAACTTCTCTACACCGGCAAGGCGCGCCTCTTCGATGAGCTGAATGCCCATGATTGCGTTTTCATAGAAGAACCGGCCCGGATGAAGGCGATTTGCACCGATCCCACCCACCACTGCAGCCGCGTGAATGACGATGTCCGGGCGTTGTGTCGAAAGGTAGGCCCGGATCGCTCGTGCATCGCGCAGATCGAGCTCCGATGAGCGCGGCGCAAGAATCGCGGCCGGCCCTTCACTCCGCAACTGCTCCCGGATGAAGCCGCCCAGGAAACCTCCTGAACCGGTGAGCAGCACGCGTCGCGAATGCCAGAATGAATCGCTCATCTCGTTCGAAGTTTCATTACCGTTTGAGCCGGAGTTCGTCGGCAGCAAGACCGAGATCGAATTTCGTCATCAGTTCGACGAGCGTTGAGAAATCCGTCCGCGGCTGCCACTTCAGCAGTTCCCGTGCTTTCGATGCATCGCCCAGCAGCAGGTCGACTTCCGTGGGACGGAGATAGCGTTCATCCACTCTCACACGCACGATGCCGCTCGAAGTATCGACACCACACTCTTCCGCCCCGCGGCCCCGCCATTCGAGCTCGATTCCGGCAGCCCGAAACGCCTGCGAACAAAAATCGCGCACTGTGTGCGTCTGTCCTGTAGCAATGACGAAGTCCTGCGCTTCGTGATGCTGAAGCATCATCCACATCGCCTCGACATAGTCCCTGGCATAGCCCCAATCGCGTCTGGCATCCAGGTTTCCCAGATAAAGAGTTTCCTGAAGGCCATACTTGATCCGGCCGACCGCACGCGTAATTTTCCTCGAAACGAATGTCTCTCCTCGCCTGGGAGATTCGTGATTGAAGAGGATGCCGTTGACGGCGAACAACTCGTACGCCTCGCGGTAATTGACCGTCATCCAGTAGGCGTACACTTTGGCAACGCCATAAGGGCTTCGGGGATAGAAAGGCGTCCGCTCGCTCTGTGGTGTTTCTCTGACGAGCCCGAACATCTCACTCGATGAAGCCTGATAAATGCGCGGCTTGATCTGCAACTCGCGAATGGCTTCCAGCAGTCTCGTCGCGCCGAGTCCGGTGACGTCACCCGTATATTCCGGAGTGTCGAACGAAACTTTTACGTGACTCTGCGCTCCGAGATTGTAAATCTCATGGGGATCCACGATACGCAGGATCCGATTCAAAGACGACGCGTCATTGAGGTCGCCATAATGCAGGATCAGACGCCTCTCCGGATCATGGGGACCCTGATAGACATGTTCGATACGAGAGGTATTGAAGGAGGAGGAGCGGCGAATCACGCCATGCACCTCGTAACCCTTCTCCAGCAACAGTTCGGCGAGATAGGACCCGTCCTGCCCTGTAATGCCGGTAATGAGCGCTCGCCGGGGTCTGGTACTCACGAGTGAATTGTTTTCTTCCATGGTCTACGAATCAAACTCCGTAGTATTGGCGGTACCACTCCACGAAGCGCCGCACCCCTTCGCGCACAGTCGTCGAAGGCCGGAACCCAACAGTTTGCTGCAGCTCGGTGACATCGGCCATCGTCGAAGGGACGTCGCCGGGCTGCATCGGAAGTAAGTCGAGCCGCGCTTTCATTCCGAGGCATTCCTCGATTACGGAGATGTATTCGAGGAGCTGTACAGGCTGGTTGTTGCCGATATTGAAGACACGCCATGGCGCATAGCTGCGCGCCGGATCCGGATCGTTGCCCGTCCACGCAGGATCGGCGGCGGCAGTACTGTCGAGAACGCGAATGACACCTTCGACGATGTCGTCGACATACGTGAAATCGCGAATCATGCGCCCTTCATTGAAGACCGGGATCGGCTCGTTGGCAAGGATGCCGCGCGTGAACTTGAACAATGCCATGTCCGGGCGGCCCCACGGTCCATAGACGGTAAAGAACCGGAGTCCCGTCGACGCGACGCCGAAGAGGCTCGCGTACGTATGCGCCATCAGCTCGTTCGCTTTCTTGGTCGCTGCATACAGGGACACCGGATGATCGACGTTGTCATGCTCTGAAAAGGGCTGCCTTGTGTTTGCCCCATAGACGGAGCTCGAGGATGCAAAGACGAGATGTTCCACGCCGTGGTGACGGCATCCTTCGAGGATGGTGAGGAATCCGTCGATGTTGCTGCGCGTATAGGCAAACGGATTCGTGAGCGAGTATCGGACACCGGCTTGTGCTGCGAGATGCACGACCCGGCGCGGCCTGTACCGCGCGAAGAGCTGCTCCATCGCTTCGCGATCGCCCACATCCGCACGGACGAATGTGAATCCCTTGCACGGCTCGAGCAGCCGCAGGCGTGCTTCTTTCAGTGCGGGGTCGTAATAATCATTCAGATTGTCGACGCCGATCACTTCATCGCCTCGGTCGAGAAGACGCCGAGAGACGTGAGACCCGATGAATCCGGCAGCTCCGGTCACAAGAATCATTGCAAGACTTCCTCATTCACACGAACAAACATCGCTCAGCCTTCGCACGAGGCCGGTGTTCGCTCGAATGGATCATTCAGCTGATCGGCCTCGATTTCAGGAAACGGCACTGCGCACGGCCGCCGGTGAATCCGCAGGTTTTCGAGGTCGTTCGTCAGCATATCATCGCCTTGACACGGTCGAATAACGCGAAGATGCTTGCACGTTCGTTTCGACACCTAACTTCCGGAGGCAGCACGCATGGATTCTCGCACGCATGATGACCACACGATGACCGAACCGGCGGAAGCGCCGTTCTCACTCTCACACCTGGTGCACACCTTGCGCGCGTACTCCTCGGTCATCATCCTGGCCCTCGCGTCGGCCGCCGTCATCTATGCGCTGGTTGCGGTCACCTTTCTGCTCATGAAGCCGTCTCAGGCGTTTACCTCTCTTCGGTTCCGACTCAGCTTCACGGGCTCCGATCGTGGCCTCTACCCCAATGGTGCAAAGTTCAACTCGTCGAGCATCATCTCGACGCCGGTTCTTCTCAAGGTCTATCGCGCGAATGATCTCGATCGATTCTGACTCGAGCTCTGACAAGTAAGCGTCGGCCATAGAGTAGGTAGATCTACCGTCCCGATTCTCTGTATCGTTGGACGAACTTCTGAGGCACGGGAGAAACTGGGGCTGGCAAGAAGAGGATGGATCTCATCCCGCGACGCGCGCGCCACAGCGCAGCTATCTGCTGCGAGCGAGGTTCACACCGGTTATCCCGGCAAATCTCGCGCGGCAAACCCACCAGGAAAATCGGCGGACGACTCATCGGGTTCATTGAACCGAGAAGATCAGCCCGGGCTGACGACAAGGTAGATAGCACGCTAAATTGAGTTTGAGCTCTCAAGCGCAGAAAGGTCGCATTGTGAAGATTTGTGAAGGCATCGTCATGTCCCGG
>CAZKID010000405.1:0-5168 GCA_964552405.1 uncultured Thermoanaerobaculia bacterium | reverse complement strand
GGAGGTCACGATGCAGCCACAGCCACGCAGGCGTCAGGACGCCAGCGGGCGACAGGGAGCAGGAGGAAGCAGGCAGCGGGCAGAAGGAAGCAGGAAGAAGACAGCGGACAGCAGGCAGCGGCCAGGCAGACAGCGGACAGCAGGCAGCAGACAGCAGGCAGCGGACAGCAGACGGCAGGTAACAAAGACTAATTCTGTCGCCGCCGTTCTCATATCGGCTCAGAACCGAAGAGGCCGGTGTCGAACGCACATCCTGCTGCCTGCTGCCTGCTGTCTGCTGCCTGCTGCCTGCTGCCTGCTGTCTGCTCACGTATCATGTGCGCTATGAAGCGCATGTCCGTTCTGCTCATCGTGCTCATGGCGGCGATGCGCGCCTTTGGCGCGACCGACTTCAAGGTGTCGCCGAGTCTGGGAACCGTTCTTGGAAACGATACGGTCACGCTCCACACGAATGCGACGTTGCCGTCGTGCAACCCCTGCACGGTCAACGTCACGTTTGGCGGAGGCCGCGGCCGGAACGCGAAGATCATCGATCGCAATACCGTGACGGTGACGACACCGGGGCATTTGCGCGGGGTCGTCGACGTCGTGCTGACCGTGGAAAACGCGACGTATACAGCCACCGGCGGATTCGGTTTTTTCGGTTTCGGTGGTCCGATCGAGAGGCAGAACTACGAGGCCGTTCTCATCCCCGTCACGGTCGCTCCGAGCAATCCGGTCAATGGCGCGAATGGTTCTCGCTGGTTGACGGAGCTCTGGCTGCGCAACGCGGGAACGCGTGCCGTCGAGTATTTCTACGGTTACCCGAACTGCACTGAATCGTGTACGGGTGATTCGCCGTTTCCCTACATCACGCCGCTGACCACTGTCACTGTGGCTGGAGGTCTCACCGACGGATCACTCGCTTATCTGCAGCGAGGTGGCGCGGATTCGTTCAGTCTTTCATTTCGCGTACGCGACATCTCCCGGGCCAGCGACAACGCGGGAACCGACATCCCGATCGTGCGCGAAGAGGACTTCCGTTCGACCGCGATCGAGCTGTTGAACGTGCCGATCGATTCGATCACGCGCACCGCGCTCCGCATTTACGACGTCGACGCGCTCGCGGCTCGCGATGCGACGGTGCGGGTGTTCGCGATGACCGGCGGCAATGCGGTCGCCCTGAGAACCGTGACGCTGACTCCTCGTGACAGACCGCAAGCGGGGTTCGTTCTGTTGTCCAGTTATTCGGTCATTCCTGATCTCAAATCGGCGCTGCCGGAGCTTCCCGATGGCCGCTATCGCGTCGAAGTGATTCCAAACAATTTCACGGGATGGGCATTCACGGCTTCGACCAACAACGACACCCAGCTCGTGACGACGGTGACACCGCAATGAGCAGACAGCAGGCAGCAGGCAGCAGACAGCAGGCAGCAGGCAGCAGACAGCAGGCAGCAGGCAGCGGACAGCAGGCAGCAGACAGTGGACAGCAGGCAGCAGGCAGCAGACAGCAGGCAGCAGGCAGCAGACAGCAGGATGTGGTGCAGCGGATCGTCAGGCTAAAGCGTTTCTTCGTCTGCTGTCTGCTGTTCGCAGCATGCTCCCTGCTCCCCGCGGTCTGTTGTCTGGCAGACATCTTCCCGAAGAGCGGGACCGAAACCGGCGGGGACGTCGTGACGATCAGCGGCCTGACTCCGTGCAACCCCTGCACGACTCCCACGGTGAAATTCGACGGCGTTACATCGCCGAGAGTGACGACGACTGGCAGCGGCACGATCCAGGTGATCACGCCGCCGCACGCTCCCGGTCCTGTAGGCATCACCATCAGCCCGGCAAGTTCCGGCAGCGTCTCCGATGCGTTTACTTACGTGCAGCGTGAAACGCTGCTCACCGACAACTTCGAGCGCGTGCTCATCCCGCTTTCGCTTGGTTCGAAGCAATTTCCAGGTGCGTACTTTTCGCTCTGGGCCAGCGAGCTCTGGATCTACAACAGTAATCCGTGGAGCAGCGAGATTCTCTTCGGGAATCCCGACGCCAACTGCTGCCCCAGCCCGGTGATCGCCGGGGCGGAAACACTCAATGCCAGCTACGTCGGATCGTCGCAGCAGGCGTTCGGGATTCTCGTCTGGCTTCAGAAGGGATCGTCGCGCGGCATCAACTTTTCGTTGCAGGTTCGCGACGTTTCGCGCGCGAAGATTCAGTCAGGGACCGAAATGCCGGTCGTTCGCGAGTCGGAGTTCAAGTACACGATCGATCTTCTCAACGTTCCGATCGATCCTGGATCGTCGCGCACGGCGTTGCGGATCTTCAATCTCGATGGGACGACCCAGCTGGTTCCCGTACACATCGTGATTACGAAGGCGGGCGCGGGAGACGTGCTCGCCGATGACAGCGGCGTTGCGCTGCGCGCCGTCGGGGAGAGTCGCGGTATTCCTTCATTTGCGCGCTACACCTCGCTGGACGATCTGGTACTCCGCTATCCGCAGCTTGCGGGAGCGGGACCGATCGAGATCTCGGTTTCGACGTCAGGCAGCCAGAAGATCTGGGCATTCGCGGCAGTCACGAACAACAACACGCAGCTGATCACGACGGTGTTTCCGCACTGATGCCGCCCGATCCGCGTTTCGTCGTACACGTCACGTCGGAGATGCTGCGGCACAGCCGGATCAACGAAGCGCTCTTCTTCGGCGCACAGGTCTACGACGTCGTCGCACTCCTGCTGATTCTGATCACGGGATTCTCCGCGCGGCTTCGCGATGCGGCCTTGCGCATGGCCAGAAGGCGTTTCGTGGCGGCGATGCTCTACATCGCGCTTCTGATCACGGCTCTTTCGCTGGTCGAGTTTCCGCTTCTCGTTTACGGCGACTTCGTCGTGCCTCACGAGTTCGCTCTTACGGATCAGAGTTTTGCAGCCTGGCTGTTCGATGCACTCAAGTCGTTCGGCGTCGCGCTGGCGATCGTCTGTCCGCTCGGTGCACTCGCGTGGCGCGCACTGACGAAGTACAAACGCTGGTGGCTCGCGCTCTGGGTTGCATCCGTTCCACTGTCGCTCGTGATGGTGTTCATCGCACCCGTTCTCATCGATCCGATCTACAACGACTTCAAGCCGTTGAAGGACCACGTGCTGGAGCGCGATCTGCTGGCACAGGCCCAGCGCGCAGGCATCGAGCGCAGCCGTGTCTTCGAGGTCGACAAATCCAAACAGACGCACACGATGAATGCCTACGTCACCGGCGTCGGCGCATCGAAGCGCATCGTCCTATGGGACACGATTCTCGCCAAACTCGATCACGACGAACTGCTTGCTGTGATGGGGCACGAGATGGGCCACTACGTGCTCAACCATCTCTGGAAGGGCCTCGCGTTCAGCGCGGCGGCGACGCTCTTCGCCTTCGCACTCGCGCAGGCCTTGTACGAGCGCACGGTCGTTCGATGGGGCGCACGCGATGATCTCGCGATGATTCCCTGGATGCTCGTCATCGCCGCGGCGATCCTGTTTTTCTCGACGCCCGTCTCGAGCGCGTTCTCGCGGCACATCGAACATGAAGCCGATCGCTTCGGCCTCGAGCTCACGCATCTCAACGAGCCGATGGCCACGTCATTCGTGAAGTTCGCCGAAGATTCGAAGGTGAATCCGGATCCGCCGGCATTCATCGAGTGGTGGCATTACTCGCATCCGTCGACGAGAAAGCGCATCGAGTTTTCGCTGGAAAGCAGTTTATCCCGAGCGCCAGCGAGGGATCAGCGGAGCAGATGAGAGAGGGTTCGTTTAGGGCGCCGGTCGCGCGGCTGCTCCACTGATCCTCGCTTCGCTCGGGATAAACTGAACCCCTACACTCTGCGCGACATATCCCGCAAGCGCTCCACCAGCAGCTCGCACATCGCGACCGAGAACTTCGCCAGCAGCTGCGGATCGAACGCCAGAGCCTCCGACAGCGTGCGGTTGTCCCAGGCGCGCACCGCGGAGCCCTCTCCGGCACGCACCGAAACCGTACGGGGAGAGTCGTCGATGAACGAGACTTCGCCCAGGACGTCGCCGGGGCCGACGGTCGCAACGACGACTTCTTTGCCTTCGCGATTTGCCACGATGTCGAGGTGACCATCTTCGATCGCGTAGAGCGTCGAGTCACTCTCATGCGCCCGGATGAGGTAGTCGCCCTCGCTCAAATAGCGCATCTTGCCGAGCTTTTCGACACGCGAGCGCTCGTCGTCAGTCAGATAGCGGAAGAGCGGGTGATCGGACTGCGGCGGAAACACATTCATGCGATGACCATCATGACCACTTCAGGAGCCACTCGCAATGCTGCTGCCCTTTGGCGAAACACGTCGTCTGTTCGAGATGAATGTCTTTCACTCCGGTCAACTCGGTCATCCGCTCGATCCACCCGGTGACGCGTGCGCAGCCCGCGGCCTCGGATGGAAAGTTGACGAGGCGGATGCGCGCAGTCTTCTCCGCCGGTTGTTCGATCTTGATCTCGCCGCGGTTGTACAACGAGCTCCACATCTGCGTCGCTTTTCCGAGCAGGGCCTGCGGCGTCATCACGAGCGCGAAGAACCGGTAGATGCCCTTGATCGCATCACCCGCGGCCGCTCGTCCCGCGCGTTGCGCGAACGCCTGCACCGGTTCCCCCTTGGCCTTCGCCGCCTCTTCCGTCAAGCGGTTCAGCATGTGTACAGGAACCGTCTCCGTTGCGAGAAAGGGTGTACGAAACCGTGACGCGAATTCGGGAGGGAGATTGCTCAGCGCCTTCTCGCGCTGCTCCGCCGTCAAGTCCGTTTCGATGAACTTCTGCAGGCTCCGGACAGGCGAGCCTTTCACGGTAACAGTGCTTTCGTCGAGTGCCGCTGCCATAGTTTCCTCCGCCCAACGCAGATGGCCGCGATATGCCCTGAGCTACGAGTTTATCCCGAGCGTAGCGAGGGATCAACGGAGCAGCCGGGATAGACTGCGCCAAGATAAACTGCGCCCGCGGAGGACACATGGACGAGCAGAACGAAGCAGCAACCGCCATCGAGGTTGCCGAAGAGAGCAATCAACCCAGGTTCGGTCACAAGGACAAACTCGAAGAGCTCTGCGTCAACACGATTCGCTTCCTCGCGGTCGACGCGGTCGAGAAAGCGAAGTCAGGTCATCCCGGCACGCCGATGGGCATGGCCGACATGGCCTTCGTCCTCTGGACGGAGTTCCT
>CAZKID010000404.1:0-5180 GCA_964552405.1 uncultured Thermoanaerobaculia bacterium | reverse complement strand
GGCGGAGGGGTTCGGGCCACGGGTGAACTTCGCGGGGACGTGTGGCTTCGGGACGGCATGGGCGCCACTGCGCATCGCGGCTCCGAACGATGAGGCCGGCGCGCTCCAGCACCTTGAGGTGCTTCGAGATCGCGGGAAGACTCATGTCGAACGGCGCGGCGAGCTCGGTGACCGGCGTTTCCCCTTTCGTGAGCCGCGCGAGAATGGCGCGGCGGGTGGGGTCGGCGAGGGCGAAGAATGTGGCGCTCAGCGTATCCATGTTTAACCAGTCGGTTAACTAACCGATAAGTTAAATACGTCGCGTCGATTTGTCAAGGCTTCGGAAAGAAACTTTCAGCGAGCGCGCATCGCCGCGCGCAGCTGCTCGAGGCGCGCCACTTCGCTCGCCGGGATCAGCTCGTTCGATCCCATCGCGCGGCGGATGAAGTCGATGTGCGCGACATGCTCGAGCGTTTCCATGAGATAGCCGGCCTGCTCGATCGATTTTGCGAAGCAGACCGCACCATGAAAACGGAGGAGCACGGCATCGTGATGGTCGACGAGTGGTTCGACACTCTTCGCGAGCTCTTCCGCGGTCGGCATCGCATACTGCGCGACAGGCACGCGTCCGAGCCCAAGAATTGCCTCGGAAAGAATCGGCTGATCGAGCGGAACGCCGGCGACCGCGTATGCAGTGGCGAATGGCGGATGTGCATGCACGATCGCGCGTACATCAGGCCGGCGCGCGTAGATCATCCGATGCAGCGCGATTTCCGAGGAGGGTTTGCCGGCGCGTGCGGAGCCGTCGCGATAGAGACGGACGATCTTGTCCGGCTCCAGCTCGCCTTTGCACGAGCCGCTCGGAGTGATGAGCGTCCCGCCATCATCGAGCAGCGCGGAGAGATTGCCGTCCGTCGACGTGAGAATCCCCTTCTGATCGAGCCGCCGCGCCACCCGCACAATCGCCTGTTTGAGTTGATATTCCGTAACCACGCGCCCGAATCTTAAGTTGGTTTTCGGGGGGCGCACCTGGAAAATCAACGTGGCGGGTAGGAGTTGCCGCGCGAATTGCATCTCCCTTTCCGGAGGGATTGCATGCCTGCCGAGCTCATCGAGCCACGCGTGGCCTCGACACTTCGCACCGTCTCGCGCATTACGAGCGTGCTCCCGATTCTCATTGCCGCGCTCGTTCTGATCGGATGGCAATTCGATATCGGACTCTTCAAGAGCATCCTGCCGGGTCTGGTTGCGATGAATCCCGCGACTGCGATCGGATTCCTCTGCCTCGGTTTCTCGCTCATCTGTCTCACGCGCTACGCGCGTTCGCGTTCTCTGCATCGCACGGGTGAGCTCTTCGCGATCATTGCGGCGACCATTGGTGCCGCGAAGCTCGTGGCTTTTCTCTCGCTGCCCGACTCCTCGGTCGATCAATGGCTCTTCCGCGACAGGCTCGGCGCGAATCAGATGGCTCCGAACACCGCGATCAACTTCGTGCTCGTCGGAATCGCGCTGACGATCATCGACCGCCAGGTGCGCAAGGCCTGGCCCGCCCAGTTTCTGACCGTCGTCGCTGCGATGTCCGCTGTGCTTGCGCTGATGGGCTACGCGTATGGCGTCGGTTCGTTCATCGGCATCAGCAACTACATCCCGATGGCGCTGCATACGGCTGCTGCGTTCCTCCTCGTCACGATCGGGATTCTCTGCGCGCGTCCTGAGCGCGGGATCATGGCCGTCTACACGAGCGCGACGAGTGGCGGGATCCTCCTGCGGCGTATGGTGCCGGCGATCGTGATCGTGCCGGCCGCGATCGGCTGGCTGCGCATGCCGCATCTGCACGCGCGCATCGTCGATCCCGACTTCGAGCTCTGGCTGCTGATCGTCTCGATCATGAGCGCGTTCATCGTGCTGGTCGGGTGGAGTGGACGGCTGCTGCATCGCTCCGATGTCGATCACGCCGAAGCGGAACGGAAACTCGCATGGCAGGCGACACACGACTCGCTCACGCAGCTTCCGAACCGGCGGCTGTTTCTCGAACGCCTCGAAACGCAGCTCGCACATGAAGGCGACGTGGCGGTTCTCTTCTTCGATCTCGATCTCTTCAAGATCATCAACGACAGCCTTGGACACATCGTCGGCGATCAACTGCTGACGGCGGCCGGGCAACGGATTGCGCAGAGCGACATTCTGATCGCGCGTCTGAGCGGCGATGAGTTCGTCGGCATGGTCACCGGGGACAACGTTCGCGAGCATGCGGTGAAGATTGCGAATGACGTCATCCATGCGTTCGGCACTCCCTTCCGTCTCGGCCCGCACGAGGTGTTCACGACGATCAGCGTCGGCATCGCGTTCCGCGATTCCAGCGACACGCCGGCGAATCTCATTCGTCATGCGGACCTCGCGATGTATCAGGCGAAAGTTCGCGGCAAGGCGCGCTACGAAATCTTCGCGCCGCCGATGGATCTCGATGCGCGGCGGCGTCTCGAATTGGAGCTCGAACTGCGCCGCGCGATCTCGCATGGAGAGCTGCGCGTCTATTACCAGCCCGAAGTGGAGATCGGCACGGGACGCCTCGCGGGAATGGAAGCACTCGTGCGTTGGCAGCATCCGGAGCGCGGACTCGTGTCGCCGTCGGAGTTCATCCCGGTGGCGGAGGAGTCGGGGCTCATCCTGCAGATCGGACGCTTCTGTCTGTACGAGGCGTGCCGCCAGGCGCACATGTGGGAAACAACGTACAAAGAGCCCCTGCTCGTGTCGGTGAACTTGTCGGGACGGCACTTCCAGCAGGCAACGCTGTTTGATGAAGTCTCGGACGTGTTGCAGAAGACGAAGGTGAATCCTTCGCATCTGATTCTCGAGATCACGGAGACCGTGGCCATGGCAGGCGCGGAGTCGACGATCGAGATCCTGCGAAAGCTCAAGACCCTCGGCGTGCGGCTGGCGATCGACGATTTTGGCACAGGCTTCTCGAGCCTCGCGTATCTCAAGAAGTTTCCGGTCGACTATCTGAAGATCGACAAGTCGTTTGTCGATGGCGTCGCGTTCAACGCGCTCGATGCAGCGATCGTGAAAGCGATCGTGGCCCTGGCACACGCGCTGGGATTGAAGATCGTCGCGGAGGGGGTCGAGACGATCGAGCAGCTCGAGCAATTGCGCCTGCTCGGATCGGAGCTCGGTCAGGGTTACTACTTCGGCCCGCCGCTCTCCGACGATTTGCAGAAGGGGATGCCTGCGCTGATCAGCAGCGGACGGCGCTGGGGTACCGCATGAGTTAAGTTGATTTTCCAGGTGCGACCCCCGAAAACCAACTTAAGGGAGGGGGGCGACCCGTTTCTTCGTTGCCTGCTCGAACGCGTACGCGATGCGCAGCAGCGCCGGCTCGCTGCACGCCGTGCCGGTGAACATCACGCCGAACGGTGAAGGCTTTGCGTTGAACCCTTCCGGAAAGGCCGGCGTTGGCGCGTTCGGAATCATTGCGAACGGCACGATCACGCTCGGATAGCCAGGCTTCGCCGCGAAGCTCGCGCCGCTCGATCCGGGGAACAGCAGCGCATCGAGGTTCTGCGCCTTCATCACCTCGTCGATTCCATGCGTCGCCGTCAACTGCACATCACGCGCGCGATCCGATTCGTAGCGGCTCTTGAAGGTCTCGAGGTCCATCGCATCGGAGATATCGAGCAGCGACTGTCCGTATTTGATCGCGCCCGCCTTCTCGTGCTTTCGATTCCACTCGCGCAGCTCCGCGAGGGATTTCACCGGCACGTTCGCCCCCATCGTCTTGAGCCATGCGTTGAAATCGCGCTCCATTCCATACGCGAGATCGACAGAACATTTGCGCTGCTTCACTTCGTCCATGTCGGTGCACACGCTCCACAACAGGAAATTGTTCGAGGGATCCTTGTCGACGATGCTCGGAATGTCGGCGGGATCGACGATCACTGCGCCGGCGTTCTTGAGCGCCGCGATCGCGTCGGTCATTACCTTCTGCTGATCGTCGTTCAAGCCGAAGCGCGGCTTGTCCGCACCGGGCGGCGTCACGGCGACGTAGTACGCGGCGCGCGGAATGCCGATGCGCGCGCCCTTCAGCCCGTCCGGCTTGAGGAACTGCGTGTAATCGCTGACGCGCGAGCAGCGCGTCGTCGCGGGATCATGCGTGTCCGCACCTTCGAGGACGCCGAGGAGGATGGCGGCGTCGGTGACGGTGCGGGCCATGGGTCCGGGCGTGTCCTGATCTGCCGTGATCGGAATGACGCCGTAGCGGCTGATGCGTCCCACGGTCGGCTTGATTCCGACGAGCATGTTCTGATTCGACGGACTGAGGATCGAGCCGGAGGTTTCCGTGCCGACGTTGGCGGCCCAGAAACTCGCAGCGGTGCCGGCGCCGGAGCTCGAGCCGCCGGTGTTCAGCGCCGGCCGTCCGTCGAAGGTCGCTTCGCGCGGATCGCGGCGCGGATCATACGGATTGAAGCCGTAGCCATTGAGCGAGTTGTAATTGTTCGGCATTGAAGGATTGCCGGCGACCCAGTTCGCCAGCTCCGTCATTTGCGTCTTGGCGATGATGATCGCGCCGGCATCGCGCAGATTCTTCGTGACCGTCGCTTCATAAGGCGGAAGAAAGCCGGCGAACGCGAGCGCTCCGCCGGTCGTCGGCATGTCGGTGGTCTGGATGTTGTCTTTGATCGCGATCGGAATCCCGTGCAGCGGGCCGCGTACTTTTCCGGCGGCGCGCTCGCGATCGCGTTCATCCGCTTCCTTCAGTGCATTCGGATTGATGGTGATCGCCGCGTGCAGCTTGTCCTCATACGTGGCGATGCGAATCAGAGACTGCTGGACGAGCTCATGCGATGTGGTACGTCCTTCGCGTAAGGCCTTCTGCATCTCCGGGATCGTGGCCTCGACGACATTGAACGGTGCGCGTAGCGGTGGAGCGGCGACAACGGCGGTAGTCGAGAGAAGGAGCACAGCGAGGGCCATTCGCATAGCGCGGGATCATACGCCCGGCGCCCTTTTTCGTGGACGGCACTGTCCTCGGCAGAGGAGCATTCGCGGTGCTTTCAGACGAGCCGCAGAGAGCGCCGCACTGGCTCATCAATCGCATTCGTGCGCTATTCAGGAGGCCCCAAGTGAAGCGCCTGATCCCTGCAGTTGCCGTCCTGTTTCTGATGGTTGTCGCTGTCCCGATTTTCGCACTCGATGCCAACAGC
>CAZKID010000403.1:0-5250 GCA_964552405.1 uncultured Thermoanaerobaculia bacterium | reverse complement strand
TGCGGCTCTTTGAGGAACTCGATGATCTCGTGGAGCTCGAGCTTCGCTTCGTCGACACCCGCCACGTCCTTGAACGTGACCTTTTTGGCGGTGCCCGAGAGGAGCTTCGCTTTCGACTTGCCGAACGAGAGAGCTTTGTTTCCGCCAGCCTGCATCTGGCGCATGAAGAAGATCCAGAGGCCGATGAGGAAGAGGATCGGAGCCCAGCCGAGCAGCGCCTGGATGATGGTGCCGTTCTGTTGCGGCTTGAACTCCATCATGACGTTGTGCTGCTTGAGGAGATCGTAAAGAGCCGGGTAATTCGTGGGACCTGTGAGATGGAACTCGCGCTTCACGCCCGAAGGCGTGGTGGCCTTCAGCTCGCCCGTAATCTCATCGCCCTGGATGGTGACCTTGTCGACCTGGTTCTGATTCACCTTGTCGATGAAGGTGCTGTACGTCATCTGCTCGGCGCTGTGATTCTGATTGAAGAGCTGCCAGAGCAAGACTACGAGGACGATGATGACCAGCCAGAGGAGCGCGGTCTTGACGGTGGAATTCAACGATTGGCCTCCAAAGCGCAACGGCGATGCTTCCGCCGTGCCACTCGTACACTACAGCGTTTTGAACGAATGAGGTGGGGTGGAAATTCTAATCTGAGCACAGGAGAGTCATACGGAACGGAAACGGTCGGGTTTATCTGGGCGGGGTCGCGGTGGCGTCAGGTCCCAACCCGGTTTCGTAGCCGCCGGCTCACGAGCATCCACAGTCCCACGAGGAAGAGCATGGGCGCCCAGCTCACGATTGCTTGAATCACGGTCGAGGGTTCTCGCTCGATCGTGATATCGACGTTGTGCGCTCTCAGCAAGTCGAACGTTGGTGGGTAGCCCGCAGGAATCCGTGTGTAGAACGTGAAGGAGGCGTGAGTCGCATCCGCCCTCGTCCTGCCGCGCACCTCGGTTCCACTGACTTCGACACTCTGAACTGCGTTGCCGCTCACGCGCTCCAGGAACTCGCTGTATGAAATGACATTCCCTGGTTTCGTCGCGAAGAGCTGCGAGAGCAGCACTACGAGCACGATGATCACGACCCAGAGGATCGCAGTCTTGACCGTGGAGCTCACGACAGGCGGCCGATGTAGGGGAGGTTTCCGAAGCGGCCGTTGTTCTCGAGGCCGTAGCCGACGAACGAGCCGTCGCCCACTTTGAAGAGGTGATAATCGGTCTCGAGCTCGACGGTGCGCAAATCAGGACGATCGAGCAGCGCCACGAGATGCAGCTTCGTCGGGTTGTGCTGCCGTAGCTGATTCAGGAGATACGTCTCGATGACACCGGTCGACACGACATCTTTCAGGACGTAGACGTTGCGCCGCTCGATTTCCGTGAAGCTGATGAAGTCGATCTCGAGTGCGGCTGCGGTGTCGGTATCGGCGAGATCGCGAATCACGTCGATGTAGCCATACGCGACCTCGCCCCGGATCACGCGCATCAGGTCGGCGAGCATGCAGCTCGAGCCCTTGAGGATGCCGAGAAGGAAGACCTCGCCGTCGCCGGCATCTTCGCGAATGGCTTTGCCCAACGCGTCGATCCGCTTGGCGATCGTCTTAGCTGTGAAGGCCCTCTTGATCTTCGGTTTCGACTGACGCACCGGCACGCTCCAACCACACTTCGAACCGCTCACCAGCGGGGTCCGTCACCTTGAATCGATCCGAGACTTCGACTCCCGCAACCCAGACGATCTCCCCGTTCCAGACGAGGAGTGGAATGCGGTCCCGAACCTCGACCGCGATTTTACGATCAATGAGGAAATCCTTCAGCTTTTTCTCGCGCGGCATGCCGAGCGGACGGAAGCGGTCTGCCGGCCTTCGGTTGCGGACCGTGAAGGTGGGATTCGCACCTTCCGGCAATTGGAAGGGTTGTGTTTTCACGCGGATGCGCGGAGACGCGGAGATGGAGATCGTGGAATCGATCTCTTCGATGTAGCGCGATTCGTTTGCCTTCATTTCGATTTCGAACGGTGCGGCCGCTTTCGTCCTTCTTCTTCGAAGCACGTTGCCTTCGAGCTCGAGCTCGCTCGTGACGCTCGTCCTCTTTTGTGTGGCGGCGAGGCGCTCGAGATCGTTCGCGGACACGTCGCGCGAATGGGGATCGAGTCTTCGGATATGGCGCAGCAGGAGCGCCTGCCTCAGCCATGGATCATCGGGCCAACGCAGGAATCGGGTCTCGTCAGCGCTTGCTTCGACGTCGAATTCATCAAGCAGGGCTTCGGTGATCCGCCACTGAGCCTGTGCCTGCGCCGCGATCGTGGCGAGATTCTCCGAGACCGATTCCGGCAATTCGCGCAGCAGCGCGCGAACGCGATTGCGAAGGAAGCGGGGATCTGCATTCGTGCTGTCGACTCGCGGAACGATGCCGCGTTCACGGAGAAACTCATTCACCTCGGCGCGCCTCGCGTGGAGCATCGGGCGGATGACTCCGTCGTCACGCACGGGGTGAATCCCGCGCAATCCGGCGAGACCGCTGCCGGTCATGAGGCGCATCAGGATCGTCTCGGCCTGATCGTCGCGTTGATGTGCCGTCGCAATCCAGCGGAAGCCGGTCTCCGCGCGTAGTTTCTTTAAGCGCGAGAAGCGAATGTCGCGGGCTGCCGCTTCGATTCCATGATGCCGGATCGTCTCGGGATCGAGTGTTCCATCGAGGACCTCGCACGGAATCGATCGCCGCTCGCAGAGGCCGGCAACGAATTGTTCGTCGCCCTCTGACTCCTTGCCACGAAGATGATGGTTCACATGCGCGCCCAGGATTTGGACCCCGAGCTCATGCAACGCGACGAGCAGTGCCGTCGAATCTGCACCACCGGAGATGGCTACAATCGTGCGGTCGATCGCATGCGCCTCGAGAAATCGGGAGAGTTCGCCGAGGAGCGGGCGTTCGATCTTACGCTCGATCACGAGAGCTGAACCGACTCGTGCAACGCCTCAACCTCCGCGCGCTTCCTTCCACGCACGAGGAACGCAAGGAGATAGAGGATCAAAGCAACCAGAGTCATTGCACCAATCCCGATTGACATCGAGAGGGAGTCCATGAGTCCGCCGACAACTGCACCTGCGAGATTCCAACCGAACGCAATGTTCGAATCGCTCCGTGAGCGAAAGCTGATCGCAAAACAGAGCGATGCGAACAGAATCGGGACTCCGGCGAAAGCCAGCGAGGCAGCCAGGCGCGCGGGAATGCTGCGCAGGAGAAGCCAGTCTCCAGGGATCACGTAGGTTGCGATCAACGCTGCTGTCACACCGCCCACCGCAATCGAGAAAGGCAGCGCCTTTTGCTGCATGGCGATCGTTCCCAGGAGGATCGTCGTGAGGATCGAGCCAAAGACTACTGCGCTCGTAACCCACGTCGTGCCCCAGACCAGATTCATCTGTGTCACGAGCTTCGTCTCGAGCAGCAGAAATGCAGCGCCGTAGAAAAACATCTCGCCATCGAACGCCGCGAGGCCCTTGTTCCGAAGTTCGGGGGAGGCGATCGCGAGACCTGCGCCCGAAATCAGCAGGAACGCAGCGATCATCCAGAAGTAGAAGGCGGGCGGTGTCCGACCCGCGAGGTAAAGGAATGGCCAGTCATCGGTAGGAAGTGCTTCGTACCTGGCCGCCTCTACGTGCGCCGCTGAGATGGCTTCCAGTTGAGGAGTGCGGAGGTGTTTCCACGCCGGACCCGCGATTAGGATCGTGTTGAAGAGCGCATGCCCCTCGATTCGCGACAAAGGAGGTTCGCCGAATGCCTCGTTGAGCATGGCGACGAGCTTCAAAAAGATCGCACGCTGGCTCACCATGAAATAGAGAGCGACCCCGCCATCGGGCGTCAGCCTGGATCGCGCAGCCTTGAGGCAATCCACTGTGTATACGAAGTTGTCGAGGCGCACGTTCGAAAGGGCGGACAGCCGCGTCATCGAATCGAGCGTACCGAAAACGATCAGATCATAGTGTTTTGTGGAATTACGAAGGAAGGCACGAGCATCGGTGTTGTATGTGTGGACCTTGGGCGAAGAGTAGGGATGATCGGGATGAACGGTGTGCCCGAGTTGCAGGATGACGGGATCGATCTCGACGGCATCCACGTCCTGCGCGCCTCGCTCCAGCGCGGTCGCAACGTCATTTCCCGTCCCGGCACCGAGTACCAGCACATGTCTCGGCGCGCGTCCGAGCGACGCGTACGGGATCGGATAGCCGGCAGCGATCGACTGGTCATACGCGGACGTACGGATATCGTTCGCCGCGAGCGGTGCAGCATATTGATGCAACGAACCGTTAGCCAGAACGCTGACTCCCATACCTCCGTTGTTGGCGTGTGTCGCGCGAAGAGCGTAGTAGGGGCTGTAGTAGTCAGCGGTTTCGAAAGAATGAATTGCAATCACGATTGCGACAGCGGTGCCGGCGTACGCGAGGAAAAGCCGCCGCGGGATGATCAAAAAGCCGGCCAGAAGGAAGGCAAGAAACCAGATGACTGGAAACGAGTGAGCGAATGACGCGATCGCGAAGCCGATCACTCCGAGGAGTGAGCCGGAGAGATCGGCGACGTATCCCCACAGAGTCGAGCTGGATGCGGTGAACTCCCGCAATCGCTCGCCCACGAATTGACCAAGACCCACGAATGCGAGCGCACCCAGAATGAAGGCGATGATGATCGGCGGCCGAACGTCATTGATCACGAGCGCCTTGGGAATGTCGTAGTACAAGAGCCAGAGACTCTCGGAAGGTGAGTTGCTCGTGAACGCGATTCGGGACATTCCCAGAACGGCGATCGTGGTAACGGCAAGAGCGAGCGGCCAGGTCCAGAGGAGTGAGCGTTTGCCAGCGCGTAGAGACCCGATCCCGAGACCGAGGAACGCGCTGATGAGGATGACGTTGGGAAAGTAGGCGAGAACGCGCACCTCGCCCGACATCCATCGAATCAGCGCCAATTCCTGAAACAACACGACGAACGACGCCGCGGTCAGTTCGATGCCCACGCGCCACAGATTCCGCGACGAAGTCATTCGCGCAGTATAAGCGCGATGCTTTCAGCGCGGCTCCGGGTGTGAATGACACGATCCATGCGAAGCCAGAAAAGTAGCAATCCCTTTCTCGATCATGTCATCCCCATCGTAGTATTAGAGGCAAGAGAGGTCTCATGTCCCGGAAAATTCGCGGCTTCACGCTCGTCGAACTGATGATCGTGTTCGGCGTCATCGCCATTCTCGCGGCCCTTGGAATCTTCAAATTTCTTTGAACCC
>CAZKID010000402.1:0-5257 GCA_964552405.1 uncultured Thermoanaerobaculia bacterium | reverse complement strand
ACCGCTACTTCGATGACTTCCACTCCTCGTCCACGAATGCTGCCTCGTCCTGGCCGGGCTGGTCGTACGACGCTCCCGCGTTGAGCGGCAACTGGTACGGCATCAAGAACAACACGTCGGACACCGATCCGAACAACGACGGCTGGAACACCGGCTCGGGCATGCTCGAGCTCGACGTCTCGCGCATCTATCAGGTGCTTCGCTCCGCCGTCGTCCGCTCGCACGCCGTCTACACGACGATGACCGGCTTCTCGTACTACTACGTCGGCATCGGCAACGAGATCGGCTACGACTCGGCGAACGGATTCGCGAACAGCATCCCTGTTTCCTCAAAACCGTTCGACGGCACCAGCGGAACGCGCAATGAACAGTCGATCACCGACGCGCAGAGCGGCGGTGTGAAGTACATCCGCGAGAACTCCAGCGGCAACTACTGGTGGTCGTTGTCGTGGCTCGGCGAGCTCACGCCCGATTCACAATGGAGCACCTGGACCGCGAATGGAAATCTGCCGACGGGCAGCGGCAACGGCACGTTCTCGCGCGTTCTGCGCGGCTCGATCAACACCAATCTGCCGGCAGGTACGGCGTTCTTCAACGCGACCCGCCGTCCACAGGAAGAAGGAAGCACGGCATTCTTCTGGAGCGGAACAGCGGGCTCGACATTCCATCATCGCTATCAGGACAACACGACGGGCACGCTCGATAACGACGGCACCGACATCGCGAATACGTACGAACTGCCGCTGCCCACGTCAATTGCCAATGCTCGCCCGTTCGACATCAACGTCAACGACACGAGCATGAACCCCGATCACTTCCTGCAGCCGGTCTATGGGAGCGCGACGACGCTCTCGACCCTCGCGCGCTACTACAAACACTCGACGAACATTCAGGGCAGCTCGCTGCTCACGATGCGCAGCGGCAACGACGCGGCCTTCGTCGTCGTGAATGGTCTCTCGCCTACTGGTACATCCGGTGTGTCGTTCATCTCACGCTGGTCATTCCTGAGTCTCGTACAGAGCTTCCTTGCGGGAGGGCTCTACAGCACGAACGGTAGTCCTGATGCCTCGCGCGTTCGCGAGCTTCCCCGCGTAGCCATCACGACGCCGAACGACGACGTCGATCTCCGCAACCCGTCGACGATCAACATCGCGTGGAGCTCGCAGTGGACGCGCTGGGATGGCCTGAAGTACACGCCCGACTATTCGGCAACATTCGCTGAAGACGTGACCGTGCGGTTCGCAACGTTGTACAGCCGCGACAATGGCCGCACATGGCTCAACATGCGCGACGACTCAGCGGCGCGTGCCGGCGTACGTCCCACCGATTCGCAGTATCTGATCACCGCAACTTCCTACAACTGGTCTGTCCCCGCAGACCGCTTTCCGAAAGGCAACTACGTGATCCGCATCGAGGCGTATCGCGACGAGGTCCCGCTGCACTATGCATTCCACCAATATCGCGCCTTCATCAAGAGGTAAGGGCTTCTCGCTGGCCGAAGTCAGCGTGGTGCTCGGCATCATCTCGATCCTGACGATGGGAGTCTGCTGGACGTTGGAACAGACAACGCGCGTCATGCGAGTGACCGAGGCTCGCGTGCGGACTGAGCTGCCGCACGTCATCATCACCGCTCCCTCGGGGCAAGAGCTCCCGAAACCGGAGAACATCGTCGTTGCGTGGACGTGGTGGGAACCATATCCGTCGTCTTCCGATTACCCACCGATTCAGTATGCGACGCTCTATAGCCGCGATGGGGGACGCACCTGGCGCAACATGCGTGACGACTCCACTGCACGACCTGGCGAAAAGCCGTCCGATCTGCGCAATCTGACAGACAGGATCTCCTTCGGCTGGGATGTGCCCGCCGAGAAATTTCCCGAAGGGAACTACACGATTCGCCTCGAAGCATTCGGGGATGAGGTGCCACAACACTATGCCTACGACCAACACGACGTTCTCATCAAACGCTAAAGGCTTTTCGCTCGTCGAAGTCTCCGTAGTGCTTGGGGTGGTTTCCGCCCTGATGCTGGTCGTCTACTCGATCATGGATCAGACGCTGCGCGTCACGATGTTCAACGAGAGCCACAACGATCTGACGACAATGACGCAACGCGCATCGAACACGTTACAAACGGAGATCGTGCAGGCGCGGCAGGTCTTTCAGGAAGATACCGACGGCGCTGCGTATCGCTCCGCGCTGCAGATTCCGAGTCGTTATCCGTCTTGGACGACGACGCTGCTTCCGATCCTGCAGTCGGATTCGACGATCTCGCCCGACGGCACGACCCGCTACACCGGGAACTCGATGCTCATCGTGCGGCAGCTCGAGCCGATTTCGATCAACTATGACGACGATGGCGACACGACCACACCCGACGTCGAGTTCCTCGCAGATCGATACCGTTTCGAATATTTCTTTCTCTCTCCCTCGACCGCGCGGAAATTCTCATCGAGCTCGTACACGCTCGATCTCCTGCAGAGCACGAGCGTCGAATACGCTGACTACTTCCAGTTGAGTGCTCTCACCCGGACGCAGTTGCAGGCGATTGGAGCGAAGTTGATCGCCAGTGGAATCTCGACCGCGTGGAATCCTGGCCAGCCCATCGCAAGCGCCTTCTACTCGATTCCGACGAGCGGCAACTGGAGTGCGGCGATCTCGAGACCGACGATCGACATCGCCTCCACCAGCTCGCTCTTTCCCGAGCTCAAAGGAGGACGCATCTCCGGCCGCATGGACTACTCCGTCGCGTTCGGATCGTATCCGCTGCCGGTGCCTATCGCGAGCTTTGCAAAGACCGACGCTTCCTTGCCGCAGTTTCCGTCGGGCTTCGAGGTAAAGATCGCAGGACCATCGAAATCGCGCAAGGTGATGACGCGTGTACTGATGATGTCTCGGTATGGAGTGAACACCTATGAGGCCCAGCAGGGCTTCGTGACGACGTCGGCAAATTTCTAAGGGACGTCTTCCTGCCGATCTTTCCACTGGTGGTATGCCCACACACTGACTCCGACAACGACGAGGACCAGGAGGCCCCACTTCTCGATGTGTGCTGCACGGCCAAGGACGCGCTCCACAGCCTTGCCGAAGAAGAACCCTGCGAACGAGATCGCAATCGCCCACACCGCGCAGCTCACGGCTTCGTAGATCAGAAACTTGATCGTCGAGATGCGCGAGATTCCGATGATGACGGCGCAGGTGATGCGCAGACCGTATAGCCACTGCGTGAGGAAGATCGCAGGAGCACCGTAGCGCTCGAACATGCGAATCCCCTTTCCGAAATGCTTCTTCATCCTCGGGAATCGATCGAGAAGCCTGACGCCCTTTGCGCGGCCAAGCCAGAACCAGAAAACGTGACCGATGTAAGCGCCAGCAAATGCCACCAGCGCGACGAGCAATACCTGCAGATGACCTCGCTCCGCGGCGAAGCCCGCCATCACCAGAATCGTCTCTCCTTCGAGAAACGTTCCGATGAAGACAGCGAGATAGCCCCACTTCTGAACCAGCAGTTCTGGAGTCATGCCAAAAGCGAAAAATGCAAGATTCGGGGCGAGACCAGCCACGACTGCGGAAATCTACGCGACAATCATCGCATTCACTAGTAACAAGGAGTCGAATCATGAACCGAGTTCTTGCTTTCGTAACGGCGGCCGTCATCGCGACACCTCTTCTTGCTGCAACCAACCCGAAGCCGATCTCGGCGCCAGAAACGCCCACTGTGTCGGATTCGCCGCTCGTCGCCGCGGCAAAGAAAGCGGGAAGACTCGGTAAGAAGCCGGCCAATGTCATCACGAATGAATCGCTCGCAAAGTCGGGCGGACACGTGACGACGACTACGCAGCAGACGCCGATCTCGACGCCCATCTACAGTTCGGCGCCGCAACAGACTACCCAGACGACGGCCGCTCCAACCACCGCGAGCAGTACTCCGAGCTACGCTCCGAAACCGAAACAGACGGAAGAGCAACGGCAGCAGGTGGTCAAGCAGGTATCGCAGCAATACGAGGGCGACTCCACCGACATGGATCAGGATCCCGCGCGTCAGGAAGGTCAGATGAAGGCGACGCAGACGCCTCCGCCGGCGCCTGGTGACAAAAAGCCGTAAGCGTAACGTCGTCTTTAGTGGTGCCGTACCTCGAGCTCGCGTAACACCCGTTCGAGCAGGGTCCAGATTCTGTCGAGACTCTGCTCGATCCTCGTCAACCTCTGATCGATGTCGGCACGATCGAGATCTTCGATCAAGTCCATGAAGATCGGATCCGTTGTAATGGCCTGTTTGGCGGCGTGCTGCACGAGCGTCGAATCCGCATCGGCTTCTTCCGGATAGAACTTGTCGATCATCATGTCGATCGAGCTCTCCGGCGCGATCAGCGGTGACACCGTCATCCCGGTTTCTTCCTCGAGCTTCGCCAGGAGATCGACATCCGTCGGATCCACCATCGCGACGTCGAGCCGCCCGTCTTCGATGCGCACAGGAATCGCTTCGCATTCTTTCGCCAGTGCGCGATTCAGTTTGCGCACGACTTTCTTCGGAATGTCGATGTTGAGAAGACTGATGCAAGGAATGTCGATCTGCTTCGAGAGAAATGCGGCGAGCACATTCTCATCGATGAACTTCAGCTCGACGAGCGTGGAGCCAAAGCGATGGCCCGTCTGCCTCTGCTCTGCAAGCGCGACCTGCATCTGCACTTCGTCGATGAGATTCGCGGCAAGAAGCATGTCACCGAGATTGGGTCTGTGCACGAAGGAAGTGTAAATCCAGGGCGAGCGCGCGCGCCCGCCCTTCGCTGTTACGAATGGCGACGCATGTACTTGAGACCGCCAACCAGACCAACCGCTCCGGCGATGCCGCCGAGGCCAATCGAACGCGCAAACCCGCGCGAGGCCTTCTGACCCATCCGGAACAGGAAAAGCTTCTTGAGGAAGCGAAGCATGTGCATTCCCTCCTTGCACTTAGAGTCTGCAAGGGGTTCGCCACTCTCTCGTCACACCGATTCTGATTTCAGCGTTCGCGACATGAGACGCTGAATCGCAGCCTTCGCTGTTTCGTCTTCGTACAAGACGCGATACATCTCTGTTGTGATCGGCATCTCGATCGCGTGGCGATCCGCGAGATCCTTCGCCGATTTCGAGGTCTTCACTCCCTCAGCGACTTCCCGCGTTTCGGAGAGGATGTCGGGAAGGCGCTTACCGCGGCCGAGTTGCACACCGACGCGGCGATTGCGCGAGAGCCCGCCTGTGCAGGTGAGCACGAGATCG
>CAZKID010000401.1:0-5286 GCA_964552405.1 uncultured Thermoanaerobaculia bacterium | reverse complement strand
ATCACTCCCTCCGCCGCGGCTTCCGCTTCTCTTCCTCTTCCACCTTCTTCGCGTGGCGCGCCTGGCCGAGACTGACGTTGATCGGGTTATTGCGATCGAGGAAGGGAACGGAGGGGCGTGCGCGAACGCCGAGCATCTTGCGCACAGCCATGAGTCCGTCGTGATGCTCGTTCAATTTCAAACCCGCTTCGATCGTCTCCAGCGCCTTCTTGCGATTCCCGGCCGCCAGGTAGACGCGGCCGAGATTGGCATAGTGATCGGGATTGTAGAACTCGAGATCGATGGCGCGGCGGCAGAGATCGATCGCATTCTTGTGCTGCTTTCTCACGAGCGCGAGGCAGACGCCGAAGTACGACAGCCCTTGCGCGAGCTTCACGGTCTGCAATGACGGCACATCGTCAGATCCATACGCCTCATCGAAGATCAACAACGCGCGGAGGTAATCCTCAGCCTTCGTATAGAGGATGGCTTCCGCGATCTGCTTCACCAACTTGCTCATCAGATCAACTCCCTTGAACGCAGACGATGAACGTATCGCTCGACGCGCTCCTTCTGGTCTTCCGTGAGCTCGACGAAGCGCAGCCCGTACTTTGCCATGGTTCCGCAGAACTCCGCGCGCAGCACCTGCGCCTCGACCTGCAACGGCCGCGGATCACCCGGCAGATAAAAGTGCAGCCGCACCAGTCCATCGCCGGGAAGCATCCGATCGACTTCGAGCAGCATGCCGCTCGCTGAGATATTGAGGCTGCGGCCGAGGACGAAGCGGCCGTTCTTCTCCAGCGAGACTTCGATCTTGGTGATCGTGCGCAGCTGCCTGCGAACGGGAATCGTCGTCAGCTTCTCGACCTTCGAGTCGAGCTCGCGGCGTTGGATCGGTCGGAAGATCACGTCATTGCATCCGGCGGAGAGGCAGAGGTCACCGTGATCGGGATTATCACGATCTGCGATGAGCAAGAGCGATGCCGAGCGCGTCTGTTCGTCGCTGCGAATCTCCCGGCAGAACTCCGGCGCAGTCATGTCAAAGAGGTCGAATCCGAAGATGATCAGATGCGGCACTTCTTCGCGCGCTTTCTGCAGACCTTCGGTGCCTGCCAGCGCGGTGAGGATGATCGTGTCGCGCCGGCGAAGGATCGTCTCCTGAAACGTCAACGCACCACGAGAGTGGTCGACGATGAGAATGCGCCCGGTCGCCGTGCTCATGCTGAAATCTGCCTGAGCTTCGCCACACCACGTTTGAGATCGTCGATCAGCATCGCCGCATGCTCGGCGGTGTTCGACGTCCCCAGACCAATGCGGATGGATCCCATCGCCGCAGCCTCACCCACTCCGATTGCGGTCAGTACGCGCGAAGGGCCGCGCTCGCCGGTACTGCATGCGGAACCGGTGGACAACGAGAAACGCCGCATGCCCAGGATCAGCGATTCGGCCTCGACTCGGTCGAAACTGACGTTCAGGTTACCCGGCAATCTTAAATCCCTTGGGCCATGAACGGAAACATCCGTGATTTCCGTAGTGAGCCGATCCCACAACTCGTCGCGGATCGCCGTGAGCCGCAGCGCTTCATCCGTCATCTCCGCGCCGCGAAGCTGGATCGCTGCCGCGAGCCCGATCACACCAGGCACGTTGACGGTCCCCGAGCGCATGTTGCGCTCCTGTCCACCACCGACGATCAGCGGAGGAACCTTGATGCCGCGCCGGACGAAGAGCCCGCCGATGCCCTTGGGTCCGTAGATCTTGTGCGCCGAGAACGACGCGAGATCGACGTTGCTCAGATCGAGAGCGACCTTCCCCGCGGCCTGCGTGATGTCGCTATGAAAGAGGATGCCTCGCTCGCGGGCGATTGCACCGATTGCCGCGATGTCCTGCAGCGTCCCGATCTCGCCGTTCGCCGCCTCGATCGAGATCAGCTTCGTGTTCGAACGAATCGCCGAGCGCACTGAGTCAGGTGCGATGAAGCCTTCTCGATCGGGCCTCAGAATCGTCAGTTCCGCACCGCTCTCGTGCAGAGGAGCGAGCACGGACTTGTGCTCGATCGCGCTGGTGATCACATGATCATTGCGGCTGGCAACGCGCAGCGCGATGTTGTTCGACTCCGTGGCGCCCGCCGTGAAGTAGATCTCCGCGGAAACCACCCCGAAGAACCGAGCGACCGCGATCCGTGCATCTTCGACCGCCCGCGAGGCTGCGCGCCCATGCTCATGCACGATGGCCGCAGGATTCCCGAAGATCGTCGTGAAGAAGGGCAGCATCTTCTCGACCACGCGCGGATCGCAGGGAGTGGTGGCGTGATGGTCGAGGTAGATCATGATGCTACGGGTTTCGAGGGTACGGGGGTACGAGGGCACGCGGTTGTTGATCTGCTTTTCCGCCGCGAGCCCTCGAGCCCGCGAATCCGCGCAACCTCTCTTATCTCCTCCGTCTGCGCCGCCGTCTAACCGGCTGCTGCACTTCGCCTTCCCGTCTCGCGCGCACGGCAAAGTGGTGCCACTGCTTGTACTGATCGACATACCTGCCGGACGACAGGGCATAGAGCTCGAGCAGTGCGAGCGCGTCGTTGAACGGCTCGCGGTGCACGGCGCGGAACTGCGCGCGGCGATCGGTCGGCGGTTCCAGCAAGCGCCAGAGCGTCTCGAGTGCCTGTTCGATCTGATGGCGCGTTCCCGCCGCGAGTGCCATGCGCGCGCAGAGCGGTTGCACGAGCTCGCGGATGAACGTCAGCACTTCGCCGATGCGCATGCGCGAGTCGCGTTGAAGCTCTTCACGCTCGATCTCGGCCACGACCCACGGCAGCATCAGCACGGAGAGCAGGACTGCATCCGTGATCTTGCGTCCCGCCTGCACGGTCCGGTCGAGGACCTCGAGCATCTTCCAGAAATACGGCGCTCGATCGCCGGAGATCGCCCCATACACCTCCGGCAACAGTGGCTCGAGCAATCCCGAATCGACCATCCGCCGGATCGCTTCGCGCGACCAGCCCCGGCGAAGAAGCTCGAGAATCTCTTCCGACACGCGCGGCGCCGACGCCTTCAGGATCTCGCTGCGATGCCGCTGCAACGCGTCGTACGTCGCCTGCTCGATCTCGAAACCGAGCCGCGATGCGAACTCGATCGCGCGCATCATCCGAACCGGATCCTCACGAAAGCGCACGTCGGGATCGCCGATCATCCGCACGCGCTTCTGCTCCATGTCCTCCAACCCGCCGACGTAATCGATCACCGAGAAGTCCGCGATGTTGTAGAAGAGTGCGTTGATCGTGAAGTCGCGCCGCTTCGCATCCTGCAGCGGCGAGCCGAACGTGTTGTCGTCCGTGATCAGAAAGTCTTCGTTCTCTTCATCGGTCGAGCTCCGCTCCGGCTCCCGCCGGAACGTTGCGACCTCGACGATCTGATCCTGAAAAATGATGTGCACCAGCCGGAAGCGCCGGCCGATGATGCGGCTGTTGCGGAAGAGACGGCGGATGTCACCCGGATGCGCATCCGTCGCGATGTCGAAGTCCTTCGGCTGACGATTCATCAGCAGATCGCGCACGCTTCCGCCGCACAAATACGCGCGGTAACCGCTGCGGTGCAGACGGTAGAGAACCTTCAGAACGTTTTCGGGAATGCGGCGGCGAGAGATCGAGTGATCGCTTCGGTCGATGACCGTCGCGCCCGCCGCATCATCGGCCGGCGTCGAGTCATCCGTCTCAGGACCTGTGGGAACCTCTGTCATTGGAGCTCGTTCACTCCTTCGATCGGCTCCTCGGCGTGATAGTGGTACTTCTTGTCGATGATCATGAACATGCGATCCCAGCGCGTGCGCGAAAAGAAGTAACGCACGACGTTCCCCAACTCCTTCGCGCGATCCTGCCACCTCGCATCTGCCATCGTGGGAACACCGCGAAATGACCAGTAGACCATGAATGGCCGCCCTGTGATCATGCTCCGCGGAACGTTGCCCCAGTAACGGGAGTCTCGCGAATCATCGCGATTGTCGCCAAGGACGAAGTACTGATTTGCAGGCACGACGCGATGGAACTGCCCGCGATAGAGCGGCCGGTCCTGGAACTGGACATATGGCTCGTCGAGCGGCTGACCGTTGATCGAGACCCGCTTGTCCACGATATCGACGGTTTCTCCCGGGAGCCCGATCACGCGTTTGACGAAATCGGTTTCCGGCTGCACCGGATAGCGGAACACGACGATGTCGCCTCGGCGAATGTCGCGCATGGGAAGCAGGAAACCCGGTCCCGGGCCGAAGATGAACTTGTTCACGACGAGGTGATCGCCGACCTTCAGATTGTCTTCCATCGAGCCCGACGGGATCTTGAAGTTTTGCGTGACGAACGCCTGCACGAACCGTACGAAGATGATCGCAATGATGAGCGCTTCGAAGTACTCGCGAAGCAGCGACTTGCTCTCCCCCTCCTCGGACGGAACCATTCGGAACGGGATTGTACGCCAGGCTCAACGCCCACCAGAAATGGCGCCGAAGCAACGTCACTAACTTACTGAAAACACGAGGCAAAACGATTGGCTGCTCGATTGCAAATAACTGCGTTCATGGACCTGCAGAAAAACCTCATCGAATCACGGGACAGGACCGGCAAGAAGCGCAAGTGGAAGCCCTACCTCGGATCGATCGTCATGCATGGGCTACTCATCGCGCTCGTTCTGGTTCTATCCATGACCTCGGCGAAAGTCGTGAAGGCGGACAAACCGATGCGCGCATATCTCGCGCAAGGTGCAGCACCTCCGCCGCCGCCACCTCCGCCTCCACCACCCGCTCCGCCAAAGTCGTCTGGAGGATCACCGAAGCCACAGCTCGTGACGCAGATGCAGTTGCCGAGCACGCCGCGCTTCGTCGCACCTGTCGAGACTCCAAAAGAGATCCCGCAGCCAACGCCATCGACACCTCAAGTGTTGAAGATCGACGACTCTAACGCCCTGCCGCAGTCGATGAGGTCGTCCTCGTCGAGCGAGGCCGGAAACGGCTCAGGCGACTCGACTGCCGGAGTCCCGGGCGGAGTTCCCGGCGGCGTACCTGGCGGCGTTGCAGGCGGTGTCGCAGGTGGCGTCGTCGGTGGACAAGTTGGCGGCGTAGAGGGTGGTGTGGTTGGAGGCGAAACCGGCGGACAGCTCGGCGGTACTGGCTCCGGCACCGCTGGCAAGGGCACCGAAGGAAAGGATGCGCCGCTGCGCGTCGGCGGCGACGGCAAAGCGCCGACCGCGATCGCCAAACCCGAGCCGAAGTACACCGAGCCGGCGACGCCTGGCCACATACCGGGTCTCGTCCACGTAGCACCGG
>CAZKID010000400.1:0-5293 GCA_964552405.1 uncultured Thermoanaerobaculia bacterium | reverse complement strand
GCGAGATGTCGATCATCGCCATCCGCTCCTTCTCGTCATACCAGCAGTGGAAGCGTTTGATGCCGGGAACGTCGATGTCATAGAAGCGAAAAAAACTCGGCACGTGCAGCGACGTCGATTTGTCCGACTGACGAATCTTCGCCGCTCCTTCTTCCTTCTTGTCGAGCGCACGAATGCCGATGACCTTGCGCTTCTTGTCGTAGTAAAGATTCGCGCTGGTCTTGCCACGGAGCCGGAGCATGTTGGCCACGGGATGAGGCAGACGGATCAGGCGCGATTGGACGATGGTCGCCGATGCAGGAAAACGCTCGAACTCAGGCTGCGGCTCCCATTTCTCAAAAGCCATCACTCCGACTCCTCACCCATCACGAACCCCGGTGGCGCAGGTGATAAGATCATAAAATCCCGAAAGTTTTTGTCAACAATTAATCGCACTGGTTTGCCATCCGAAAAACGAGCCTTTCGGGTGGATGATTCCTCGATTTATCTTATATTGCAGTATTTTCGTGACGTCTCAAGGCACAGCAACCTACCTGCTGAGCCTGCCTAAACCTTTGGTATCATTCGGCTTCCTGCGAAAAACTATGCCGGCCTTCTGTCTTGTTCTCGTCAAACCGTCTCACTACGACGACGACGGTTACGTCATTCAGTGGTTCCGCTCGGCAATCCCGTCAAACTCTCTTGCCGCCCTCTACGGCCTCGCGCGCGACTGCGCCGCACGGCAGATCCTCGGCTCGGAAACCACGATCGAAATCCATCCGATTGACGAAACGAATACTCGTGTACGTCCTGAGCAGATCGCGAAAATGATCGAGCGCGCGGGCGCCGGCATGGTGATGCTCGTCGGAGTACAGTCCAATCAGTTCCCACGCGCACTCGATCTCGCACGTCCGCTGCGCGAGCGCGGCATTCAAGTCGCGATCGGAGGCTTCCACGTTTCCGGCACGATCAGCATGCTGCAGGGAAACGATCCCGATCTCGACAAGGCGCGCGCGCTGGGCGTCTCACTCTTCGCCGGCGAAGCGGAAGGGCGGCTCGAAGAAGTGTTGCGCGACGCGGCAGCCAACGCGCTGAAGCCGATGTACAACTTCATGGCGGATCTGCCCAACATTCAGGGCACGCCGATCCCGCTGATCACAGCACTCCGCGCATGGCGCACTGCCGGCGGCGTGACGAGCTTCGACGCGGGCCGCGGATGTCCCTTCCAATGCTCCTTCTGCACGATCATCAACGTGCAGGGGCGCAAGTCGCGCCGCCGTTCCGCGGATGACATCGAGAAAATCGTTCGCGAAAACGTCGCGCAGGGTCTGCACAGCTTCTTCATCACCGACGACAACTTCGCGCGCAACACCGAGTGGGAATCGATCCTCGACCGCCTCATCGCCCTGCGCGAAGAGGGCATCAAGATCCATTTCATCATTCAGGTCGACACGCTCTGCCACAAGATCCCGCACTTCATCGAGAAGTGTGCGAAGGCAGGCGTTCGCCGCGTTTTCATCGGACTCGAGAACATCAATCCCGACAGCCTCGCGGGCGCGAAGAAGCGGCAGAACAAGATCACCGAATACCGCAAGATGCTGCTCGCCTGGAAAGAGGCCCGCGTCATCACCTATGCCGGCTACATCCTCGGTTTTCCCAACGACACGATCGAATCCATTCGCGAAGACATCGAGATCATCAAGCGCGAGTTGCCCGTCGATCTCCTCGAGTTCTTCTTCCTCACTCCTCTGCCTGGTTCCGAGGATCATCAGACGCTCGTGCGGAAGGGAGTGGCACTCGATCCGGACATCAACAAGTACGACCTCAATCACGTCTGCACCGGTCACGCGAAGATGTCGCGGCAGCAGTGGGAAGAGGCGTACCGCACGGCATGGGACACGTACTACACGATGGATCACGTCGATAAGGTGCTGCGCCGCCTCGTCGCGAAACGTGCGAGCGCGAGCAACGCAATCCTGCTGATGACATGGTTCAAAGGCTCGATTCACATCGAGGGTGTGCATCCGCTCGAGGCGGGACTCTTTCGCTACAAATACCGCCGCGACCGCCGGCCGGGCTTACCGATCGAGCCCATGTGGAAGTTCTATCCAGACTACTTCTTCGAGTCTCTCTCCAAGCTCACGCGGTGGGCGAAGATCTATCTCGGCCTCCGCAAGATCTACGTGAAGATCAAACACGACGCGAAGCGCTACGAGTACATGGACACCGCGCTGACACCGGTGACCGATGACGAGGTCGAAACGCTGGAGCTGTTCCATCACAACGAGGCGGCGGAGAAGTTTGTGGCGATGGCCGTCGGTGCGGCGGGGCACCAGGGCGCTGGGGCGCCAGGGCACTAGGGCGCTGGGAAAACCCAAGCGCACCAGCACGCCAGCACGCCAGCATCTCAGCACCCCAAAGTCCCCCGACATTTGCGATCCCCGCGATTCCGAGGTAGCCTCTCGCCGGGGATTTCCGCGGGTCGAAATGACCCGCCATGCTGTCAAAAATCTGGAGTGCCTCCACCCTCGGCATCGATGCCGTGCGCATCGTCATCGAGGTGAATGCTGCTGCCGCGAATCAGCCTGGGTTCAGGCTCGTCGGCCTTCCTGATGCTGCCGTGCGCGAAGCGTATGCGCGTGTGCGTGCCGCGCTGCACAATTGCGGTTTCCTGCTTCCGCCGCGCTACATCGTCGTGAACCTCTCGCCTGCCGACGTGAAGAAGGAAGGCTCGAGCTTCGATCTGCCGATTGCGATCGGCATGTTGCACGCGATGGAGTTTCTGCGCGACGAGCATGTCGCCGGACGGATCTTCGCCGGCGAGCTCTCGCTCGACGGCACGCTCGCTCCCCTGCGCGGCGCGCTCTCGATCTCCGCTGCGCTGGCCAATGACCCGAGCGTGCGCGAGTTGATCGTGCCGGAACCGAATGCGAATGAAGCAGCAGCGGTGCGCGGGGTTCCCATCATCGGGCCGCGTAACCTTCCCTGCCTCGTTGCACATCTCATCGGCCGCACGCCCATTACACCGGCGATCTCGGCCACACAAGCAGACAGCACCGGAGATCATGCCGACTTCGCGGAAGTGCGCGGGCAGGCGCAGGCGAAGCGCGCACTCGAAGTCGCCGCATCCGGCGGACACAACGTGCTGATGATCGGGCCGCCCGGCTCGGGCAAGACGATGCTGGCGAAGCGGCTGCCGTCGATCCTGCCTAACCTTTCGCTGCACGAATCGATCGTGACGACGAAGATTCACTCCGTCGCGGGAACGCTGCCGAACGGAGGAGGGCTCCTGACGCGGCGTCCCTTCCGCGCACCGCATCACACGATCTCGACCGCAGGTCTGGTCGGCGGTGGCTCACCGCTTCGTCCCGGCGAGGTGAGTCTCGCGCATCATGGCGTGCTGTTTCTCGACGAGCTCGCCGAATTCCGCCGCGACACGCTGGAGGTGATGCGCCAGCCGATGGAAGACGGCATGGTCACGCTCGCCCGCGCTGCACGAACGATCACCTATCCGTCGCGCTTCACGCTGGCCGCCGCGCTGAATCCCTGCCCCTGCGGCTACTTCAACGACAGGCGCCGGGACTGCATTTGCACGCCTCCGCAGATCTCGCGCTACCTGTCGAAAATCTCCGGGCCTCTGCTGGATCGCATCGATCTGCAGGTGGAAGTCGGCGCGCTCACGAGTGACGAGATTTCGTCGCTAGCGCCCGCCGAGCCCTCGGAGATCATTCGCAGCCGCGTCGAGTCCGCTCGGAGCATTCAGCAGCAGCGCTTCCGGCGCTCTGCGATCTCGTGCAACGCGGAGATGACGACACGGCACCTGCGCAAGTGGTGTGAGCTGGACGCCAGTTCGAAGCGGCTCCTCGTCGCCGCCATCGAACGCCTCGGCCTTTCAGCGCGGGCGCATGATCGCGTGCTCAAGGTCGCACGAACGATCGCCGATCTGTCGGCGATTGAACGAATCGAGGCGAGTCACGTTGCAGAGGCGGTGCAGTATCGGGCGCTGGATCGCGCGTATTTTCGGACCGGTTAGTCCTCGGCGCGGGGTCCTTCGCCCTCTTCGGGGCTCACGATGACGTTCGTTTCGTTCTTGTCCGAGGCGAGCACGACTTCGCGGATCATCGCGACGAGTTGCGGTACATCGAATGGTTTCCGCACGATCGCGTGGACGTGCGACGGTGAAAGACTGCCGAGCACCAGATCATCGAACGCGGTGATCACGATGATCGCCGTCGGAGGCGGAGGCGACCTCTTCCGAAAGACTTCGAGAAACTCGAAGCCGTTGAAACGCGGCATCATCAGATCGAGGACGATGACGGCGTACTCATTCGTTTCGCACAGCTCGAGCGCCTCGAGGCCGTCGTCAGCGGTGTCGATCTGCATTGGCTCGCGTCGCAACGCAGCGACCAGAAGCGCACGGATGGCGTCGTCATCCTCGACGACGAGAGCTTTGGGAAGCATCACAAGTTTCGGTATGCCTGATGCACAGAACGCGCCCGAAGGTTTGTGATAAAAGGCCGCGACTCATTCTGATCGTCATTTTGTTCAAGGAGAATCATGCGAATCGCCGTACCCCATAACACCACACGTGAAGAAGCCAGGCGCAAGATCGAGCAGCGCCTGTCCAATCTCCAACAGCAGTACGGACACTACGCCACGGACATCGACAAGAATTGGGAAGGCGATCGTCTGCACTTCAACGTCAAGGCGAAAGGCATGGCCGGCAGCGGTTCGGTCGAGATCACGGACACCGAAGTGATTCTGGATGGGAAGCTGCCTCTGATGGCTCGCCCGTTCGAATCGCGCATCAAGAGCACGATCGAGCGCGAAGCGGAGACAATGTTCAAAGCGTAGGACAGGCGGGGGCGCCTGTCCTACACGCCTACGTGGAGAATCTTCTTGAGAGCGTCGTAATTGGGATCGACGAACAACCGGCCATCGACTTCGACTGCCGGATCGGTTCCCAGGTGCACAGTGCTCGACTTCACATCATCGGCACGCACCAGCTCATGATCCACGTGATATCGCGACAGGAAGCCTGCGATCAGGCTCGTTTTCTGCCGTTTACTGCCGGGGAAAAACCGTACGGTCATCTTCCCCTCCTCTCACACCCGGTGACTACAGGGTCTCTGTTGTACGAGTTTACGAACGGTAAGCCCGTTTGGTTCTAAATGTCAAATAAACTAGGAGTGACGAGTGATGAGTAGCGAGTGACGAGTTCCTAGGGCTGTCTCGTCACTCGTCACTCGTCACTCGTCACTCGTCACTCATCACTCGTCACTGAATCATGTCCTTCGTCCGTCTCATTCTCAAG
>CAZKID010000399.1:2152-5323 GCA_964552405.1 uncultured Thermoanaerobaculia bacterium | reverse complement strand
GGGCTCTTCGTTCTCGAAGTCGCCCGATCAACCTCGTTCTGCGGACCAACCATTCTTCAGGATGAGATCTTCGTCGTTCCCGATACTCGTGCCGATGGGCGATTCGTCAATAACCCGCTCGTGAGACGAGCACCTCGCGTCCGCTTCTACGCCGGAGCGCCGTTGATTGCCGCAGGTGGTCACCGCATCGGTGCGGTCTGCGTGTTCGACAGCAAGCCGCAGATCCTTTCGAAATCGTCTGCGAACATTCTGTCGGTTCTCGCACGCGGAGTCGTGATTCAGTTGGATCTTCGGCGGAAGCTCGCAGGGCTCTCGCTCGTCGAAGAACAGGAGCGCTTCTGGCGGGCAATCCTCGAACAGTTGCCGGCAGGCATCTCCGTCATGAACAAGAACGGCGAATTCGTTCTGAACAACAGGATGAGCCGCCGTCTTCTTGCAACGAAGACCTCATTCTGTCCCGTGCCGGAGCTGGCGCGGCGGCATCAGGCATACGTCGAAGGAACCGACGAACCCTATCCGGTCGAACGGATGCCCATCGTGCGAGCGCTCAACGGCGAGGCGTCGGCGATCGACGACATGGAAATTCGGACGAAGGATGGCAGGCGGCGTCTCATCGAAGTGGATGCGGCACCGCTCGTCGCATCGGACGGTACGATCTCGCACGGAATCGCCGTGGTCTCGGACGTGAGCGCCAGAAAGGAAATCGAGCTGCAGTTGATGCGGAAGGTGCTGCATCTCGATCTGCTGCGATCCGTCGCGATGAAAACCAATGTGGCAGGCTCGATCGAAGAGGCGTTGTCGATCGCGGTCGCCGAAATCTGCGATCTCACCGGATGGCCTGCCGGTCACTTCTGGATGCTTCCCAATGAAGAGACTCTCGTTCCTTCGGGCAGGTGGTTCCGCTGTCAGCCTTCACAGTTTCAGACCCTCGTGCGGCTGACGCGAAATCTCGTCCTTCGGACGAATGAGGGACTCCCAGGCCGTGTTGCCGCGGCGCGCAGGCCGTTGTGGATCGAAGACGTTCCGGCCCGCCATGAGTCGATTCGCGGGAGTGCTGGCGATCCCGCCGGAGTTCGAACCGCCATCGCGTTACCGGTGATCGCGGGCGATCGAGTGGTTTCCGTGCTGGAGTTCTTTTCCGATCACGTCGAGCATGCTGATCCGGAGCTGCTCAATGTGCTCTCGGAGGTGTGCACCCAGATTGGGCCCATCGCCGAGAAGAAGAAGGCGGAAGCGGCAATGGCCGAGTCGGAGGAACGCTATCGCGACTTCGTGGAGAACAGCCTCGATCTCTTCTGCACGCATACGCTCGACGGGCAGATCCTTGCCGCAAACAAGGCATCGGCCAGAGCGCTGGGATATCAGGAGCCGGCCGATCTCGTTGGACGCAATCTGACCGAATTTCTAACCGAGTCCAACCTCCGGAAGTTTCGGCCTTACGTCGAGCAGATCGTCAGCAGGGGAGTCAGCGAAGGTTTGATGGAAGTCAGGGCACGCGATGGGAGCATCAGGTATTGGGAGTTCCGCAATTCACTGAAATCGACGCCTGGAGCACTCGTCGTACGCGGTGTTGCGCGTGATGTCACGGAGAAGATCATCGCCGAGCGCCGGCTCCGCCAATCGGAAGAGCAATACCGGATGTTGTTCGAGAGGAATCTCGCGGGGGTCTGCCGTACGACGGTCGACGGGACGATTCTCGACGTGAACGATGCCCTGGTGCGGATGCTTGGCTACGGATCGAAGAGCGAGCTGCGGAGCATTTCCGCCGGCATGCTTCATCACGATGAGGTGGCTCGCCATCTTTACGAGTCACCTGGAACCAAGGGCGCGGTATCGGATCTCGAAGTGATGCTGCGCAGGAAGAATGGGGAACTCTTCTGGGCTCTCGTAAATGCGACGATGGTCGTCGAGAATTCGACGGGACAGAAGGTGATCGAGTCGACGATTCTCGACATTACCAGCAGGAAAGTGCGGGAGGAGAAAGCCGCGCATGATGCGACGCATGATGCGTTGACGGGATTGCCGAATCGCGTTCTCTTCATGGAGCGTCTGTCGCAGGCATTGCTCATGGGCGGGCGACAGGATTGCGGCGTCTCGGTGGCATTCATCGATCTCGATGGATTCAAGCCAGTGAACGATCTGCATGGACATTCGGCGGGGGACGAAACCCTGCGCGTCGTCGCGGCGCGATTGCGCGCTGCGCTTCGGGCGGCCGACACCGTCGCGCGCATCGGTGGCGACGAATTCGCCGTCCTCATGCTCGATGTTGCTTCCGCGGAAGAGTTGACTCTGGTTGCAGAGAAACTCCTTGCGACCTTCTGCACTCCGATCCATGCCGGCGCGGCACAGGTCTCGATCGGTGCCAGCATCGGTTTGGCGATGGCCTCTCCGCGTAGTGAGACTGCCGCGGAGCTCGTCGCACACGCCGACGCTGCAATGTATCGCGCGAAGGCGAAAGGGCGAGGAACGGTGGTCGTTTGGGAATGAGCGCCTGTCGATTCTCTAGGTATAATCCCCCCGCTTGTACGGTCCCCTGAAGATCTTCTCCGGTCGCGCACACCCCTCGCTCACCGAGGAGATCTGCGCGCGCGTTGGCCTGGAGCCGGGGCGGGTGACGCTCTACAGCTTCTCCGACGGCGAGAACTACGTGCAGATCGATGAGAACGTGCGCGGCGCGGACGTCTTCGTCATCCAACCCACGTGTCCTCCGGTCAACGACCATCTGATGGAGCTGCTGATCATGATCGACGCGTTCAAGCGCTCGAGCGCCAGCCGGGTCACCGCCGTGCTTCCGTACTACGGCTATGCGCGTCAGGATCGTAAGGACAAACCGCGCGTTCCGATCACGTCGAAGCTCGTTGCCGATCTCATCACGAAGGCCGGCGCCGACCGCGTGCTGACGCTCGATCTGCACGCGTCGCAGATCCAGGGCTTCTTCAACATTCCCGTCGATCACCTCTTTGCTGCGCCGGTGATCGTGGGCCATCTCCGCACGCTGGGGCTCGAAGATGTGACGATCGTCTCGCCGGATGCGGGTGGCGTCGAGCGTGCGCGCGCGTATGCGAAGCGGCTCGGCCCATCGCTGGCCATCATCGACAAACGCCGCGTAGCCGCCAAACCGCCCGGGGTGATGAAACACATCGGCGCGGTCGAAAGGCCGGACGGCTTCAG
>CAZKID010000399.1:0-2142 GCA_964552405.1 uncultured Thermoanaerobaculia bacterium | reverse complement strand
GTGTCCGGCCTGGAATTGGATCATCCGGAACAACATCATCGATACGGCCGGGACGTTGATTCATTCGGCGGAGGCGTTGCTGTCGAAAGGGGCAAAGTCGATCTCGGCCTCGTGTACCCACGCTGTCCTCTCCGGCCCGGCCATCGACCGGATCAATAAGTCGCAGCTCGAGAGGGTCGTGACGACCAACAGCATGCCGACGGCGGACAAGGAGCAGGACTGCTCGAAGTTGATGACGCTGTCGATCGCGGAGCTGCTGGCCGAGGCAATCAAGCGAATTCACAACGAGGATTCGGTCAGCTCGCTGTTCGCAATGTAGGGGTTTCGGATTGGGCGCGGTCCAGGGGTTGCGCCTCCGGCGCCACCCTTGGCTATTGTTGATCGGAGGAACGCCTTCCGGCGTTCGATTATCTGAAATCAATGATTTACGGAATAAACCTTCTCCTGTCCGCCATTCTTAGGATTCTGTTCGGATTACGTCTGAGGAGCTTCATTCATGGCTGAGGTCACATTAGAAGTTACGCGTCGCGAGAAATCCGGTAAGGAGATCGCGAAGAAGTTGCGCGCTGCGGGGAAAGTCCCGGCGGTCGTCTATGGCGGACATAAAGAGTCTGTCGCCATCGAAGTGGATCGCAAGTCGGTCAGCGAGCTGATTCAGAAGAGCGAGCATGGCGTTCGTTCCATCTTCCTGCTGAAGATGACGGGCACCGATCAGCAGCGCCACGCGATGATCAAGGACATCACGATCGATCCGATCTCGCGCCGCATGACGCACATCGACTTCGTCCGCGTCGCGATGGACGAGAAGGTGCGCGTGACGATTCCGGTTCACGTGATCGGTACGGCATTGGGCGTGAAGGAAGGCGGCCTGCTCGACTGGCAGGTTCGCGAGCTTCATGTCGAGTGCCTTCCGAATGCAATTCCTGACTCGATCGACGTCGATGTGACCCCGCTCACGGGTCATGCCTACTTCCGCATCTCGGACCTCAAGTTGCCTGAGGGTGTGAAGGTTCTCGATGATCACGAGCGCGTAGTTGTCGGTGTGACGCACGCCAAGGCCGAGGCCGAGCCAACCGCCGAGGCGGGTGCTGCAGCGGTGGCCGAGCCCGAAGTCATCAAGAAGGGCAAGCCCGAGGAAGAGAAGAAGTAACTTCGACTCATCGACAGGCGAGGGCGCCTGTCGTACACATAGGCCCGCGCAAGCGGGCCTTTTGTTTTTACAATGAGCGTCCTATGCGTAAGTACCTCTTGATCGTGATGATGGTGAGCCTCGCGCTCGCCGCCTGTAAGAAGCCAGAGAAGCAGAATCCCAGCGTCGATTCGATGCCGGACGTGGCGAAGAACTACGAGAAGAAGCCGGAACCCGAAGGTGCGACCCCTGCCACGGCAACCGGTACTTCGGTTGGCGCCGTCATGCCGGCCTTCAAGGCAGAGCTCCTCGACGGTAAGCCGTTCGACCTCGGCGCCGAGCATGGCAATGTCGTCTTTCTCAATCTCTGGGCGACCTGGTGCGGACCATGCCGCCACGAGATTCCTGAACTGCAGAAACTCCACAACGAGTATGCGGCGAAGAATTTCAAAGTCGTCGGCGTCAGCCTCGATGAAGGTGGCAAGGATACGGTGCAGCAATTCGTGAGCGAGAACGCGATGACCTATCCGATCGCGCTCGATCCGGATGGGAAGCTCGCGAATATCCTGCAGACGACCGTGATCCCGACGTCGGTGCTCCTCGATCGCAAAGGAAAGATCGTCTGGAAGCGCTATGGTGCAGTCACGGTCGATGCCGAGCTGAAGCAGGCGCTCGAAGACGCGCTGAAGTAGGGACAGGCGAGGCGCCTGTCCTACAGTCTTCGACGGTCTGGCGTGTTGCGAGCAAGCTCGCGGCGGTCGCGCTGTCGTTGGATGAATTGACGGATGTTCTTCGCCATCTGAGCGATGAGCAGCCGCATCGGCACGTACGCGAGGCCGAGCGCGAGCAGGAGCGCTACGGCGATTGCAGCAAGGGTCGTTACGATCATCATTTGCGGATTGAAATTGCAATCGGGACGCCGGGTGCAGGCGGCAGACAGCAGGCAGCAGGCAGCAGACAGCAGGCAGCAGGCAGCAGACAGCAGGCAGCAGACAGCAGGCAGCAGACAGCAG
>CAZKID010000398.1:0-5338 GCA_964552405.1 uncultured Thermoanaerobaculia bacterium | reverse complement strand
GCACGATTCACATCTTCAAGCCGACGCTGACGATGACGAAGTTCTTCCGGCTATCGCGCAAAACGTCAGTCAGCTTCAATGTCGAGGGCGGATACATCAAGCCGCTCGACAAGGATTGCGCAACCACCTACACGCAACAGGCCGAGACGAAGGAGCGCCTGTGCGTTCCGCAGTCGGAGCGGTTCCTCGTTGGCGGCGAATACTCGGTGCGCGGCTTCCGCCTCGGTGACCTCGGCCCGAAGGAAAAAATCAACGGTTTCAACAACAGCGTGGGTGGCTACAAGTACAACGTCTACAACTTCGAATACATCTTCCGCGTCAACGATCCGTTGCGCTTCGTCCTCTTCGCCGATACGGGCTACGCCTACAACTATGGTGAGAAGTGGGACTTCACGAAGATGCGTTACTCGACGGGTGCGGAGCTCCGCGTGTTCCTGCCGGTGTTCCAGTTCCCGCTGCGCTTCATCTACGCGATCAACCCCGCGAAGAAGAAGGGCGACAACTTCGAGGGCTTCCAGTTCACGATCGGGAATACGTACTAAACAGGCTCCGATTTCATCGGTGTCCAATTCAAAGGAGAGTTCATGAAGAAGGTGCTGATTTCGATGGCGGTCGCCGCGCTGGCGGCGCCGATGTTCGCGCAGAGCGCGCCCTCGCGCGTGGCGGTGATCGACGTGCAGAAGGTGTTGCAGAGCTCATCCGCCGGGAAGCAGGCGTACGAGAAGCTGAAGAAGATGCAGGAAGACCGCATCGCCAAAGCGAAGAAGATGGACGAAGAGATCAATGCTCTCGATAACGACATCAACAGCAAGAAGCTCTCGCTTAGCGAAGACAAGCTGAACGAGATGCAGAAGCAGCTCTCGGACAAGAAGATCGCGATGCAGCGCTACGCGCAGGATGCCGATCGTGAGGTCGGAGAGGCTCGCGACAAGTCGCTGATGGAGCTCGAGAACAAGATCAAGCCGGTCATCGACCAGATCGGCAAGGAGATGGGTCTTGCCGCCATCTTCAACAAGTTCGAGTCCGGTCTGATCTACGCCTCGGACGCGATCGACATCACGGACAGCGTGATCACGCGCTTCAACGCCGCGAACCCGGAAGGCGCTCCGGCGAAGAAGTAACTTACCCACTCCCAACTAACCTCGAGAGCCTCCCTTCAGGGGAGGCTCTTTCGTTTTGAGGTGTACGACAGGCGCCCTCGCCTGTCCGCTGTTGCCTCAATAGACAGGCGAGGGCGCCTGTCGTACACGTCGCTCAGCTACAATGCCGCGGCCATGTCTGTCCCGGTTGGGGAAATCGTCCAGTTTGTCGAGGGAAGTTACGCGGGTCCGGCCGATCTGATGATCGCTGGTGTCGCGCCCCTTTCGTCGGCGGGCGGCGACAAACTGACCTTCCTGTCGAATCCGAAGTACGCGGACAAGCTCGGCGAAACCGGGGCGGGTGCGATTCTCGTGGCGCGTTCACAGCAAGGCGATGACGCGCGATTCATTCGCGTCGATGATCCCTACTTCTCACTTGCCCGCGTCGTGTCGAAGTGGTTCGCGCAGCGGCCAGGCCCCATCGGCGTTTCACCGCAGGCATCCATCGGGAAGAACGTGCGGCTCGGTGAGGGTGTCGCGATCGGAGCATTCACCGCGATTGGGGACGACGTCGTCATTGGCGACCGGGCGGTCATTTACGCCAACGTCACGATCGAGAATGGCTCGACGATCGGGAGCGACTGCATCATCTATCCGCAGGTCTCGATCTATCACGCATCGAAGATCGGGGACCGCTGCATCATCCATAGCGGATGTGTCGTCGGTTCCGACGGGTATGGATTCGCGACGCATGGCGGGCGTCATCACAAGATCCCGCAGATCGGTACCGTGAGAATCGAGAACGACGTCGAGATCGGCTCCGGCACCACCATCGATCGAGCGGCGCTCGGCGAGACGGTGATCGGCGAGGGAACGAAGATCGACAACCTCGTGCAGATCGGGCACAACGTGCGGATTGGGAAGCACTGCCTGCTCGTGTCGCAGGTCGGCATCGCCGGCTCGACGGAGCTCGGCGACTACGTTGTCGTCGCCGGACAGTCGGGATTCGCAGGACATTTGAAGATCGGCAGCGGAGTGCAGGTTGCGGCCAAGAGCGCGGTGCTGGAAGATGTGCCGCCGAATACGAAAGTGATGGGTATCCCGGCGATGCCGTTCCGTGAGTTCGCGCGGCGTGAGGCCGTGCTCAGAAGAATGACGAAGAGAAGAAGCTCATAAGGTACGTATGTTGACGATTCAGGAAATCATCAAGTTGTTGCCGCATCGCTATCCGATGCTGCTCGTCGACCGCATCCTCGAGATCGAGGAGAAGCGGATCGTAGGACTCAAAAACGTGACGGCCAACGAGCCGTTCTTCCCGGGTCACTTCCCGGGCGCGCCGGTGATGCCGGGCGTGCTCATCATCGAGGCGATGGCGCAGTGCAGCGCGATCATCTTCCTGCGCGATCTTCCCGATCGCGACAAGAAGCTCTTCATGTTCGGCGGCGTCGACAAGGCACGTTTTCGCAGACCGGTCGTTCCCGGAGATCAACTCATCATGGAGTGCGAAGTGCTGCAGCGCCGCTCGTCGACAGCGAAGGTCAAGGGCACCGCTCGTGTCAACGGCAACGTCGTTGCGGAAGCCGAACTGCTCAGTGTGATGACGGACAGGCCGGAGTAACCATGACGCAGATCGATCCAACCGCAGTCGTCAGCAGCGAAGCTGCGATCGCATCCGACGTCACGATCGGCGCCTATTCGATCATTGGTCCGAACGTCACGATCGGTGCAGGAACCGTCATCGGCCCCTTCATGCGCATCGAAGGCCCCGTCACGATCGGGGATCGCAATCGCTTCTTTGGACCAACGTCGGTCGGCACCGAGCCGCGGGACCGGAAGTTCAAAGGCGAGCGCACAGAGCTCGTCATCGGAAACGACAACGTGGTTCGCGAATTCGTCACCCTCAATCGCGGCACCGTGGGCGGCGGCGGCATCACGACGATCGGCTCGAACAACTTCTTCATGGCCTACAGCCACGTCGCGCACGACTGCCACGTCGGCGACAACACGATCTTCGCGAACAACGCGACGCTCGCCGGTCACGTCGAGGTCGGTGACTTCGCGACAGTCGGTGCCTTCAGCGCCGTTCATCAGTTCTGCCGCGTGGGCGATCACGCGTTCATCGGCGGCGCGACAATCTGTACGCAGGATGTGCTTCCGTTCGTCAAGACAGTCGGGAGCCGTCCGGCGAAGAGTTACGGAATCAACCACATCGGACTCGAGCGAAAAGGATTTCAGAAGGAATCGATCGAAGCGTTGCAGCGCGCGTATCGCATCCTCGTTCGTTCCAAGCTGCGTCTGGAAGATGCGTTGATGCGCATCGAATCGGAGCTCGGGTATTCGGCCGAGGCGCAGTACATGGCCGAGTTCGTGCGGGGCGCAAAGCGGGGATTCATCCGCTGATGCGTACCGGCGTCATCGGCACCGGCTACCTCGGCCGGCTACACGCACGCATTCTCACGGAGATGCCGGAGGCGCAGGCCGTCGGTTTCGTCGAGATGAACGATGCGATTGCTGCAGAGGTCGAACAGAACCTGAAACTGAAGCGCTATGAGTCCGTCGCTGCGCTCGCGAACGACATCGACTGTGCCGTCGTTGCAACGCCGACGACGACGCACTTCGACATCGCGCGCCACCTGCTCGAGTCGGGCATCGATGTGATGATCGAGAAACCGATCACGGCATCGGCCGATGAAGCGCGCAAGCTGATCGAGATCGCGAACGAGCGCGGCCGCATCATCCAGGTCGGGCACGTCGAACGTTACAACCCGGCGATCGTTGCCGCCGCGCCGTTGCTGCACAAAGTCGGATACGTCGTTGCTGAGCGGCTCGGCGTGTTCGTGCCGCGCTCGCTCGATGTCGATGTGCTGCTCGACCTGATGATCCACGATTTGAATCTCGTGCTGTCGCTTCTCAAACAGCCCGTCGTCGACATTCGAGCGGTGGGCATCCCCGTGCTCACCGACAAGGTCGACATCACGAATGTGCGTCTCGAGCTCGCGAATGGCGCGGTCGCCAATCTCACCGCGAGCCGGGTATCACAGGATCGCGTGCGCAAGATCCGCTTCTTCGGCAGCGAGGCCTACATCTCTGTCGACACGCGCGAGCAGGAAGTGAAGGGCTACCGGCTGTCGGGCAAGGCGATCGAGCCGCTCGAGATCAACGTGGAAAAGAAAGAGCCGCTGCGCGCCGAGCTCGAGTCATTCCTCGAGTGCGTGCGTGAGCGCAAGCGGCCGGTTGTCTCCGGCGAAGACGGGCTGGACGCGGTCGATCTCGCGGTGCGCGTCGCGGCGGCGATCGATGTCGCGGTGGAGAAATATCGAAATGGCTGACGTACAGATTGGAATCATCGGCGGCTCGGGTCTCTATGAGATGGAGGGCCTGAAGCTGACGGAAGAGAAATTCGTTCGTACGCCATTCGGCGATCCATCCGACGCGCTGATGATCGGAGAGCTGGATGGGATCGGTGTCGCGTTTCTCTCGCGCCACGGCCGCGGACATCGCTTGCTCCCCTCGGAGCTCAACTACCGCGCGAACATCTATGCGTTGAAGACACTCGGTGTCGGAACGATTCTGTCGGCGAGTGCCGTAGGATCGATGAAGGAAGCCTACAAGCCGACCGACATCGTATTTCCCGATCAGTTCATCGATCGCACGCGCCATCGGCCGGACACGTTCTTCGGCAATGGCATCGTCGGGCACGTAACGTTCGCAGATCCGATCTGCACCGCGATCTCGGATGCGATGTACGAGTCTGCGCAAGAAGCCGGCGCCACCTCGTTCCTCGGCGGAACGTACGTCTGCATGGAAGGACCGCAGTTCTCCACGCGCGCGGAATCGAAGCTCTATCGCACGTGGGGCGTCGATGTCATCGGCATGACGAATCTGCAGGAGGCGAAGCTCGCGCGCGAAGCGGAGATCTGCTACGCGACGATGGCGCTCGTCACCGACTACGACTGCTGGCATCCGGATCACGACGCCGTGACGGTCGATCTGATCATCGCGAACCTGATGCAGAACGCCGTCACCGCGCAGAAGACGATCGCCGAAGCCGTCAGCCGTCTGACCGGCGCGCGTACCTGCGCGTGCAAGGACGCGCTCGCGACAGCGATCATCACGCGGCCGGAGCACGTCCCGGAGTCGACGAAGAAGGAGCTGGCGCCGATTATTGGAAAGTACATGCAGTAGATGGATCGTGAAGGTGCTGTCGGATCGTGAAAGTGCTGTCGGCAGCACGGTCGGCGAAGCGAGCAGCACCCTCA
>CAZKID010000397.1:0-5341 GCA_964552405.1 uncultured Thermoanaerobaculia bacterium | reverse complement strand
AGAGTAGTATAGCCGGCGAGCGGGACGAAGTCCGCTGCAGCCATGAGTTAGGCGCCTGCCACTTGCCGGTTTGTTTCTTGCGATGCCTTTGCCGATGATTCCCCCGTGCGTTTCGCAATTCTCGTTGGCGCACCGGTGGGAACGTACCAGCGACATCAAGCGTCTCAGCGACATGAGGTTTGCGTTCGCAGTTCTCTTCCTTGGCCTTCTGGCATGTGGGCGACGAGAATGTCCGGAGACGGTGGAGCACGCGCCGACCGCAGCGCTGAAAGCCGATCTTTACGAGATTCGCCGAGCGATCGACGATTTCACCCGTGATTCTGGGCGCTGCCCACGGTCTTTGAACGAACTGGTTCCGAAATATCTGCGACGTGTTCCGGTAGATCCGGTTACACGCTCGGCCGAGACGTGGGTGTACCACGATTGCGATGTGAACAGTGGCGCGACTGGACGCAACTGTGCGGGGCAGTTGTATTCGTCATTCTGACTAAGGCGCCTAACGTCCCTGCCGCTCACCGGCGCCGTGCTTCACAGGGCCGGAGCGACACCCGAACATGATACGCGCAAACATGGCAGCGAACGGCACGGCGTCCGGTGCAGCGTGAGACTGTGTCAAAACGAATATTTCAGGGCGATCTGGATTGAAAGGCTCTCTTGGAATGCGGTCAGGGGCGATACGAAAAATCAGGGTCGTGCGCGCAAGAGAAGCTGGTTGACGCTGCCAGTCGCCTTCGGCTGACTTTCGGAGCCTTAACGAGAGCAGAAAGTGCCGGAGATCGTAATTGTCATGCAATTGCTTGAAGCAACCCCGGCACTCCGACGATCGTGATCGCGCGCTTCAGGTTGTACGCGAGCGCTGATAGTGAGAACTCGCCGCGTACATTCTTAATGCCTCGCATAAGAAAGTAGCTCTGATTCATCCATCGCTTGATGGTTCCAAATGGATGTTCAACGATCGCTTTACGGCGGCGCATCAAATCTGGATTTGCAGCGACGCGTTCGTTCATGTCTTCGAGTACATGTTCATTCACCGATCTCGAGATCCGCCGCGACTTAGTATTGCGAGTGCATTGCGGCCTAAGCGCGCATTGGTTACACGCGTACGTGCGATAGTAGCGAATGTCACGGCCCCGCTCGTGCGAGGCGTTCCGAAAGGTCAACTCTTTTCCGGCTGGGCAGACGTACAAGTCGCGCGCGCGGTCATAGCGGAAATCATTCTTAGTGAAGAGCCCGAGCTCTTTGTTGGCGGATGTCTCAGGCTTAGGTATATAGGGAGTGATGTTGGCGACGACGCACTTCTCAACTTCCCGTGCACTTGAGTAACCCTTGTCCGCAAGAACGGTCAGCTTCTCAACTTCCAGGAACTCCTTCGCTTCGGTGGCCATCGGGCTGAGCCAGTTCCGATCGGTCGGTTCGTTCGTGACTTCAATCGCCACGATCAGACTGTGCTTCGCATCGACAGCAGTTTGCGCGTTGTAGCAAACGTCGTTACCGATTCTCACTTTCATCGATCTGCTGTCTGGATCAGTCAGTGAGATCTGTGACTCGCCCGACTTGTCGAGTTCTGCCAGCATGAGCCGAACCTCGGCAGCTCGAGACGCGAGCTTTGCGAGCACGTCGTCAGGATCACTCTGAGGCTGAGCTTTCACCTCGTCGGTCTGATCCGTTGTTTCGATCGACGCGAGGTAGCTCTGAATGCGTTCGTCAATTGAACGAACGATTTCTTCGAGCATCGCACGACTGTAATTACGACGCTTGGCATTGACCGCCCTGAACTTCGATCCGTCAATCGCGACAAGTTCTGCTCCGAAAAGGTCGAGCTTCTTGCAAAGAAGAGTGAATTCACGGAATAGCGGCCGAAGAGCCGTCTTGTTTTGCCGGCGGAATTCGGCGATCGTCTTATGGTCCGGTTGTAGACGGTGGAGTAGCCACATCACTTCAACATTGCGCTGCGTTTCACGCTCCAGTTTCCGTGAAGAACAAACGCCGTTCACATAACCATAGATATAGAGCTTGAGAAGGTCTCCCGGATCGTAGCCCGGTCGTCCTGTGTCGGCGGCGCTGGCGCGCACAAATCCGAGCGCAGCGAGGTTCAATTGATCAACATAGGCATCAATGAATCGCACCGGCTGGTCGGCGGGGATGTAGTCGTCAAGAACCTCGGGAAACAGGGTATGTTGGTCGCGCCCAACACCTTCTATGAAGCTCATTGCTCATTGTATCGCTCCCGCGAGGGTTTTGACACAGTCTGGCGTTGAGTTGGACGGCGGCCACTTGCGCGTCTGTTCTCTTACGTTAACTGTACCCACGACAATTCTTCGGAGCGTGCGCCCTCGCGCAGAAAAACTGCAACGGCTTTCAAAAGCTCCGGCAGTTCCACACACCAATCTGCGGGATAGTCAACGATCGATGCACCAACCGAGATGGTTACTGTCTCGTCGGGCGAATGTTCGCTTGAGATAAGGGTCCATCGATCGGATTCGTTTTCGCTGAGTTCACAGACGAAGCGGGAGGGCCCGCCACCGATTGTCATGCGGCAACCAGCGGGAGTGTTTAGGAGAAGCAGATCGCTTTCTTGCCCATCGAGCCTACGAACTGCTCGACCTCGCCGACGATCTTCGGCGTCGCTGGAGGAATGCCGATGTCGAGAACCTCGCCACAACTCATTCTTCCGTCCGTCCAACGGCATTGGCACTCAGCGGTGCCGTGCCTCACATGGAAGAATAGCCGAACGTGACGCTGGGAAGAAAGACGGCGACGAACGGCACGGCATCCGCTGCAGTGCCGAGTTAGACGCCGGTGGGGCATGAGATGATTCTCACCCGGCGTTCCATGGATCAAATGCTTGGTCGTCTTCATCCCATGGAATCTCGACATCGTCAATGGTGACACTCCACTCAGCGTTCGGCACGATTCGCCGAATTTCCGAGAGAGCTTCGGTCCAGTGTTTCAGACCTTCGAGCAAGTGTTCCTCCGAGTTGTCCGGAAGCCTGGTCGCGCCCTCGAAGATCATATTCGGAGCAGTTGGCGAATCGTAGATGCAGAACGACTCCCAGTTTGGCCCCGCCCCAGTGTGAGCGTACCGTTCGATCCGATCCTCAACGGCATATCGCTTCTCCACCTCAGCGATAGCCTTCCGTTCTGATTCGCTAAGTGGCGCCTCTCGTCGCGCTGAGTAGTAGTAAGAGACTCCCATATCCCTCGTCCTGGCTCGGTGCGTCTAACGTTGTTGCGGCTCAGCGGTGCCGTGCCACACACGGCAGAATAGCGAATGTGCAAGCTTGGATGCAAAGCGGCAACGAACGGCACGGCATCCGCTGCAGCCGCGAGTTAGGCCCCGCTCTCGGGAGCACCTTGGAAACGACCCCATCTAGCGTAGAGTTCCCAGTTCCCTTCGGTGGATGTGAGTTGTTCCTCCACGATGCGAAGGAGTTCCTCTGCCGAATCAGGTGATGGCAGATCCAACCAGTCCATTGACCAGAAGAGCGCAAAGCGATGGCCGTCTTCGATGAGCCGCGATAACAGTTGCGCAAGCGATGTGTCGCTAAAAGACCTCCCCGGCGTGGTCACATACACTCTCGATTCGTGCACAGTTGCGTCGAACTCCTCGCTGGCGGCCGAGATCTTCCAGACGTGTTGTGGACCACCGAACAGCCATGTTGCAGCCGGGAGCAAGTCGGTTGATGCCACGGGCCTGGCCAAGAGATCACCCACGAATGGATGCACGAATGCTTCTACCAGGAGGAATTGCGTCATGCGTCGAGGGCCTAACGTCTTAACGCTCAGCCGCGCCGTGCTTCACGTGGCAAGAGCGATACGGCGAAATGATACGCCGAACATGGCAGCGAACGGCACGGCGTCGGCTGCAGCGTTGAGTTGGGCGGCGCTACTCGCAGACGGTTCCAGGTGTTGGTGAAACGTTTCCATGAACGACGCCGACACGGACGAACAGCAGATCCCAACAACCACCGCGGTCGGGGCCTTGGTAGTGAAGAACCCAATGCCAAGAGTTTGAACTATATGGCCCGGCGCCCACGGGATCGTTGTCTCCGGCGTACGCGAACTCAACGCCCTTGAAGGCGAAGCCTTTCGTGTCGACCCCGGATGCCTTTGCAAGAGCAATCGCCCGATCGCTCGAGATGGCGGGCTCTTCGATCTGACCACCAGCAAGATAGGCGACGAAGCCGGACGGCTTCTCTCGGTTCGCTGTGTCCACCCCACACGAACACCAACCCCTTGCTCTCGGGTGCGATTCGAAGGAGAGGTTTGTATCGATATGCAATTGTCCAATGATGCGGCGGTTGGCCAGCGGAAGGCATCGATGCCGCTCGATCGAGTTCATAGTTGCCGCGAAAGTAGACCTCACCGACAACCGAGATGACATACGCATCGGCGCGCTTGACGAGCGCGGAGGGGACGCTGGCGTGGGCGCTGAGCGCCATCGCGGCAGCAAGTATGGGGACCTCAAGAATCATGTTTGCGTCCGCCCAACGTTGCGCCGCTCACCCGCGCCGTGCTTCACACGGCAAGAGCGACACCCGCGATGATACGCCGAGACGACGACAGCGAACGGCACGGCGTCGGGTGCAGCGGCTGAGTTAGATCGCCGACACGATCACCACCGTTCCGCGTTCGGCGGCGGCTATAGCGATGTTTAACCGATCGATCAACGGGCGCAGATCGATCAAACGTGTGCTTCGCGAATCGATGACGACTACGGCGATGTCAAAGCTTGGAACATTCTGCTGGTGACGAAGACGTTGATCGGCGGTTACGAGAACGTCGAAGGTGGCCTGGGCACGGCTGAGGAGTTCGCCATTCTTCAGGCCCGCCCATCCTTCTTCCTGGACCGTGCGGACGACAACATCCTTGAGGTCGCGCCGAAGGAGTCGCGGCATGTTTTCGTCAAAAAGAACGCGCCTCAAGCGATTCGGGCGAGCAAAGCACGACCCGCCTCCTCGAGGAAAGCGATCGCCTGCTCACGGCTCACGGTGGGAAAGTTGTCAAGAAACTCTTCAAGCGGGTCTCCGCCTTCCAGATAGTCGAGAAGCGTCCGCACCGGAACACGCGTTCCGACGAAGACGGGTTCCCCTCCAAGAATATCGGGGTCGGAGTGAACGATCTGTTCGAGTCTCATGTGCTTCTATCAGGATACAACTTTCTCGCCAAACGGTAGCGAAGTGCGCGGGGCGGCTCCCGGTTCCTTCGAACGAGCAGCCAGCAAACTTGGTATTCGGGCGATCTAACGTTCTTTGGCTCAGCGGCTTCGTCCCGCCGGCAAGAACTTGCAGGCTAGCATAGCCGGCGAGCGGGACGAAGTCCGCTGCAGCCATGAGTTAGG
>CAZKID010000396.1:0-5347 GCA_964552405.1 uncultured Thermoanaerobaculia bacterium | reverse complement strand
AGGCGAAGCTCGCCCGCGAGGCGGAGCTCTGCTACGCGACGCTGGCGCTCGTCACCGACTACGACTGCTGGCACGAAGCGGAAGAGGATGTGACGGTCGAGGCGATTCTCGCCGTGCTGCGCGCAAACGCCGAGATGGCGCAGAAGATCCTGCGTGCCGCGGTTCCACGCGTTGCGAAGCGGAATCGTGATTGCGGCTGTGCGAACGCGTTGCAGTACGCGATCGTGACGGATCACGCGAAGATTCCGGACAAAGTGAAGAGCGACCTGGCGCCGATCATTGGTCGTTACGTGAAATAGGGAGAGCAATCACAATGGGCATCCTCGTAGTCGGTACGGTCGCGTTCGACGCGATTCAAACGCCATTCGGCAAGGTCGATAAGTGCATCGGCGGGTCGGGGACGTATTTCTCGGTCGCCTCTTCGTTCTTCACGGATGTCGCTCTCGTTGGTGTCGTGGGTGATGACTTCACGGAAGCGGAAGCGTCGATCTTCAAGGGCCGCCGCATCAATCTCGACGGCCTGCAGCGCGTGAAAGGGGAGAAGACGTTCTTCTGGAGCGGCGAGTACGGCTTCGATTTGAACGTGGCCAAGACGCGCGATACGCAGCTCAACGTGCTCGCGAGTTTTCAGCCGAAGCTCAGCGACGCGCAGCGCGAGCCCGACGTGCTTTTCCTCGCGAACATCTATCCCGAACTTCAGTACGACGTGCTGAAGCAGGCGAAGCGGCCGCGCATCGTTGCGTTGGACACGATGAACCTCTGGATCGAGACGAAGCGTGCGGAGCTCGAGCGCGTGATCCGTGAAGTCGATCTCGTCATCATCAACGAGGCCGAGGTGCGGCAGTTCATGGATGAGTCGAATCTGGTGAAGGCGGCACGCGGCATCCTCGCGCTCGGACCTCGTGCGATCGTGATCAAGCGTGGCGAGTACGGCGTGCTGATGATCACGAAGGATTCCGCGTTCGCAGCTCCGGCCTTTCCGCTGGAGAACGTGTTCGATCCCACCGGCGCCGGCGATACTTTTGCCGGCGGCTTCCTTGGATATCTCGCGTCACGCAGCGAGATGAACGATCGCGAGTTTCGCCGCGCAATCGTCTTCGGCAGCGTGCTCGCGTCGTTCACGGTCGAGAAATTCTCGCTCGATCGCCTGCGCGAAGTGACGATGCCGGAAGTGCAGCAGCGCTATCGCGAGTTTCGCTCGCTGACGCACTTCGAAGACTTCGACGTGTAGGGGAATTCGCACAGGCGAGGGCGCCTGTGCCCCCACCGGAAAGTCCCAGTGGGGGACAGGCGCCCTCGCCTGTCCTACCTGTGATACACAACTTCCCCGCCCACGATCGTGTAACGCACCTGCGTTCTCCACAACGCTGACGCGGGTGTCGAATAAAGATCGCCTTCGACGATCGTGAAGTCGGCGAGTTTGCCCGGCTCGATCGTGCCGCGGCTCCCTTCTTCGAACGCTGCGAATGCCGCGTCGATCGTGAATCCGCGAATCGCTTCGGGAAGTGTCAGGCGTTGGTCCGGATACCAGCCGCCCGGCGGATTGCCTTCGTGATCCTGCCGCGTGACCGCGGAGTAGATGCCGAACCATGGATTCACATCTTCGACAGGGAAGTCGGAACCGAAAGCGAGCCGTCCTCCGGATTTCAACACCGTGCGCCACGCGTAGGCGCCGCGAATCCGTTCCGGGCCCACCCGCGCTTCGGCCCAGCCCATGTCGCTTGTCGCGTGCGTCGGCTGCATCGACGCGATGATCCCGTCGTGCGCAACGCGCGCAAAGTCCGATGGGGCGACGACCTGAAAGTGCTCGATGCGGAATCGCCGGTCGGGCGTGACTCCGGCCTGCTCGTAGCCGTCGATGACATTCCGCACGCCGCGGTCGCCGATCGCGTGCGTGTTGACCTGGTATCCCGCGGCGATCGCGCGCTTCGCGACATCGGCGACATGACTCGTCTCGGCGAGCACGAGACCTCGATTGGTTGGGTCATCGGCGTAAGGAGTGAGCAGTGCCGCGCCGCGGCTGCCGAGCGCGCCGTCGGCGTAGACCTTCACCGAACGGACCGTGAGGCGATCGCCGATCAGAGGCTTGCGCGCGAACCATTCATCGAGCAGTTGCGGCTCATCGCTGATCATCGTGTAGACGCGGATCGGGAACTGCTTCTCGTCGATGAGCTCCTGCACGGCGCGAATCGTGTTTGCATCTGCGCCTGCGTCATGAATCTCGGTGAGGCCGTTTGCGGCGATCGTCTGTGCCGCGTGCAGCACGCGCTGCTTGCGTAGCGTGAACGAAACTTCAGGGATCTTCGACTCGATCAACTGCTGCGCTTCGTCGACGAATGTGCCCGTCGGATTGCCGCTGGCGTCGCGGATGATGCGGCCGCCCGATGGATCCTGTGTTGCCGCGGTGATCCCGGCCGCGTGCATCGCGGCGGAGTTCGCGACTCCTGCATGACCATCGACGCGCTTGAGCCAGACGGGTCTGTCTGAGATGACACTGTCGATTTGTGAGGCGGTGGGAAATTCTTTGACGGGCCAATGATTCTGATCCCAGCCGCGGCCAATGGCCCAATCACCTGCTGGAGTCCGATCGGCGCGCTGCTTGACGCGCGCGACGACCTCGTCCATCGAGCTCGTACCGACGAGATCGGTGACGTCGAGTTTGAGGCCGAGTCCGTAGAGATGCGCATGGGCGTCCGTGAGTCCGGGAAGCACGGTCATGCCTTTCACGTCGATGACGCGCGCACCGGGATGTTTTGCGCGAATAGCGTCCGCGGGACCGATTTCACGGACCACACCGTCGCCGACGTAGATCGCATGGTTCGGAAGCGGGCTCTGGCTCGGTCCCGTCACGACGATAGCGCCGCTGAGAATCAGTTCGTTCATCACAGGTTTCTGTCGTCGATGTGGGATGCTGAGTGAACAACCAAGCGCAAGCAACGATATCGCGATGACGGCACGGATGAGCTTCATGCTGACATCGTACATTGTTGAAATTCAGGAGCGGGGTGCGGCGTTGCCCACACGCCTCCATGAAGACAATCCTCCTCGCCGTGACGCTCGTCTCACTTCCCGTATTTGCCGGCGATCTCAGTTTCAGTGCCGCGCAGGTGCCGCAGGCGCACATTCGAAAGCCTGGCCGCATCGTGATCGCGAACGACAGCCGGTCGATTACGGCGTATCACTTCTTCGGCGAGATTCGCGAAGCGCTCGTGTCGTTGCGCAGCAGCCGGGCGATCGCGTATCAGTCGTTCGGCGAGGCCGTGTTCAATGGCAACGCGAATGTGGTGGCGCCCGCCGAGTATGCACCTCTGTTCCGTGATGCAGCACAGATGCACGGAGTCGATCCGCGGCTGTTGGTCGCGGTTGCGGGACGCGAGTCGGCGATGAATCCGAATGCGGTGTCGCCGGTGGGAGCGTGCGGCCTGATGCAACTGATGCCGGCGACCGCGCGTTTCCTGGGCATCAACAACATCTTCGATCCAAGAGAAAACGTGTTCGGCGCTGCGCGGTATCTGCGCACGCTGCTCGACACGTTTCATGGGGATCTCGACCTGACGCTCGCTGCCTACAATGCCGGCCCCGGCGCCGTGCGGCGCTACAACGGCGTTCCGCCCTATCGTGAGACGCAGGCGTACGTGCAAAACGTTCGCGCCAGATACGCCCGACTCCTCAAGAGTTAAGTCTCACCCCATTTGAGTTTGGTACGGAGGACGTCGAAGTAGTTCTTGTCGGGTGACTGGACCATCATGACGCGGTGCTGCGACTTGCGCACGCAGACGTGATCCTCGTCGCGGATCGGGAATCCTTCCTGGCCGTCGAGTGTCAGGTAGATCTCCTGCGAGACGCTCCGGCTCTCGATGCTGATCTCGACATCGAGCGTATCGGGCAGCACGATCGGCCGGTTCGTCAGCATGTGCGGGCAGATCGGCGTGATGACCACCGCTTCCATCGTCGGATAGATGATCGGACCGCCGGCGGAGAGGTTGTACGCCGTCGAGCCGGTCGGCGTTCCGACGACGAGTCCATCCGCGCGGAACGTCGTGACGAACAGACCCGACACGTTCAGTTTGATCTCGATGATGCGTGCAAGAGCACTCTTGTTGATGGCTGCATCGTTCAGGACTCGGAACACGCGATCGTCGCGACCCGGCCCATTCACGCTCACGTCAAACGTGACACGCGGTTCGAGCTGGAACTGTCCCTCGAGCACGCGATCGAGCACATGCGGGAACTCCTCGACTCGGATCTCCGTGAGGAATCCGAGCGTCCCCATGTTGACTCCGAGAATCGGCACGTTCTCCGGCGCATGGCGCGCAACGGCAAGCAGCGTTCCATCGCCGCCGAACGTCACCAGCAGGTCAACGTGTTGACCAAGTGTCGCTTTCGAGAAACAGGGATGCAGATCGCCGAGCGCGCCGGCGGTCTTCTCGTCGTAGCAGACCCGCATGCCGCGCTTGCGCAGATCGCTTCCTACCTGCGCCGAAAACGCCAGCGCCTCGGGTGAGGAGTGTTTGGCCGAGATTCCGATCGCTTGCACGGTGCGCAAGTTTACTGGACGAGGGCGCTGAGTGCTCGATGGACGTCGAGCGGCTCGATGAGGATTCTCTCTCCCGCACGTTCCGGCGCGACGAAGAGAATCGGATGCAGGACCTTTTCGAGAATCGCGCGTAGCGCGCGCGCCCCCAGTTTCTGGCGCAGCGCGGCATTGGCGATCTCGAGCAACGCTTCGTGCGAGAAGTCGAGCTGGATCTGATCGAGTGCGCAGAGCCGCTGATACTCGGGAACCATTGCCTCGCGCGGCTGCGTGAGGATCGAGACGAGGTCGTCCGCAGTGAGCTCGTCGAGCTTCACGCGGACCGGGAGCCGGCCGAGAAGCGGGCCTCGGCCGTCGGGGGCTCGACCAGGTCCATGCGCCTCTGCCTTGGCAAGGATGCGGTTCCACGCGGTCACCGGGAATCCGGCCTTGAGGAGGTTCGCGGCCATCGGACCACCCATCAGGCCGGTACCGAGGAAGGCGATCCGGGGTTGACTCATATCAGCTGCTCCAGGCTGGGGGTTGCATCGCGCGGAATGATCGCGCCGGGATATTGCACGACGGCGCCGGCGAGGCCGTGACCCGCCTGCGCCGCCTGCTCCGGCGTGGCGCCGGTGAGCCGCGCGGCGAGGTAGCCCGCATTGAACCCGTCGCCGGCCGCGGTGGTGTCCACAGCTTTCAGCGGCCTGGGCACGGGCACGTCGACGGGTTTGCCGCCCGCGAGGATCACACAACCCTGCGCCCCGCGCTTCACCGCGACCCCCGGGACCCCTGCGGCGGCGTAGCGGCGCGCGGTCGACCCGGGATCGCGGG
>CAZKID010000395.1:1515-5350 GCA_964552405.1 uncultured Thermoanaerobaculia bacterium | reverse complement strand
GGATGTTGTTGTCCCCTCCGGAAGGAACCCATCCGTGTCCCGGTTTCCGGGTGCGAGGTATTCCCTTGCGGGGCGTGTGATGTCGTCCGCGGTTGCGTTTTCGTACGGTTCGAGCCAGGTATTCACGACTTGCGGATCGTCGAAGAACGTCGTGAACATGCCGATGATGTCGGCGCGCTCGTCGTAGTTCTCGAGGTGATGGGCGTGCTCGATCTCGGCGCGATTCCGCGCGCGCGTCATTTCATCTTCCGTGACGCCGCCGCTCACGAGCTTCGCGATCTCTTCGTCGATCGCCGCCTCGATGGTTTCGATGCTGACGCCTTCCCGCGCCGTCGCGTGCATCATCATCATTCCCGTCGCCTCGGTCGGAAGGATGTAGGCAGCGACGTCCTGCGCGATCTGTTTCTCATGCACCAGCACGCGGTCGAGGCGGCTCGCCTTGTCTGCCGCGAGCACAGTCGACAGCAGATCGCCGTAGATCCAGTCCGGCGTTCCCATCTTCGGGAGGTGATAGAGGCGATAGACGCGCGGCAATTGAACCGCGGAGGTGAAGACCTCGCGGCGCTCGCTGCCCTGCGGCTTGCGCTCGGCGGTGAATTCAGGGAACGAGCCTCCCGGCGCGATGCCGGAGAAGTATTCATCGATCAGGCGCTTCGCTTCATCGGTCGCGAAATCGCCGACCAGCGTCAGCGTGCAGTTGTCGGGGCGATACCAGGTCGTGAAGAAGTTCCGCACATCGTCGAGCGAGGCGGCGCCGAGATCTTCCATCGAGCCGATGGTCGGCCATTGATACGGAAAATCGGAGTCGTATGCGAGGTTGAGCAGACGCTCGAACGACGTGCCGTACGGAACGTTGTCGTAGTGCTGCCGGCGCTCTTCCTTCACGACCTCGCGCTGGATGTCGAACTTCTCCTGCGTGAGTGCCGGAAGAAAGAAGCCCATGCGATCCGACTCGAGCCAAAGCCCGAGCGCGAGGTAGTTCGAAGGAAGCGTCTCGTAGTAGTTCGTCCGATCGAACGAGGTGCTGCCGTTCAGAACGCCGCCGACCGATTGCACGTAACGAAAATGTTCGTTGTTGCCGACGTTCTCCGAGCCGGAGAAGAGCATGTGCTCGAAGAGATGCGCGAAGCCGGTGCGGCCCTGCCGTTCGTTCTTCGAGCCGACGTGATACCAGAGGTTGATGGCGACGAGAGGAGAGGTGTGATCTTCGTTGAGCACGACACGAAGACCGTTGCCGAGCTCGTACTGCTCGAGATTGAGCATAGGGAGCGAGTTGTATCACGGTACGAGTACTGAGTGCTGAGTACTGAGTGATGAGTATTTCAGCCTCTTCCTTTATCCTTCCACCGCGAATGTCCAAGCCTCTGCCATTCAGGCACATCGCCGTGGAGGGACCGATCGGTGTCGGCAAGACATCGCTCGTGACGCTGCTGGCGAAGCGCTTCCGCGGGACGAAAATCCTGGAGGATGCGGACAACCCCTTTCTCGACGATTTCTACAAGGACAAGCGTGGCGCGGCGTTCCGCACGCAGCTCTTCTTTCTGCTCTCGCGCTTCGATCAGCAGCGCAAGATCGCGCAGCGCGATCTGTTCACCGAGCTGATCCTCGCCGACTACTCGTTTCCCAAGGACAAGATCTTTGCCTATCTGACGCTCGAGGATTCCGAGCTGATGATTTACAACCGGCTCTACGACCTGCTTTACGAATCGGTGCCGAAGCCGGACCTCGTCATTTATCTTCAGGGCAATCTTGATACACTCTTGAAGCGCATTAAGAAGCGCGGCCGTAACTACGAGAAATCGATCTCGCCGCAGTATTTGCAGGAGATCAGCGAGGCGTACTCACACTACTTTTACCGGTACGACGAGACGCCGTTGCTGGTCGTGAATACCAACGAGATCGACTTCGTAGCCCGGCCGGAGCATTTCGATCAGCTCGTGGAGCAGATTCGCAATGCTCAAAAGGGAACCCAATATTACGTACCGCTTGGATCCTGAGTGAACGGACCGAGACGGAGGGAACGATGGCTGCACAGAAGGTTACTGTCCCGGCGATCCGGGCGATGAAGCACTCGCAACGGATCGGGATGATCACCGCCTACGACTATCCGAGTGCGAAGCTGGCCGATGCGGCCGGCGCCGACATCATCCTCGTCGGCGATTCGCTCGGCATGGTCATCCTCGGATATCCCGACACGCTGAGTGTCACAGTTGACGACATGCTGCACCACACGCGTGCAGCAGCGCGCGGCGCCTCGCGCTCGCTCATCGTCGGCGACATGCCCTACATGTCGTACCACGTGTCGATCGAAGAGTCCGTCCGCAACGCGGGACTCTTCATCCAGGCCGGCGCGCACGCGGTGAAGATCGAAGGCGGCAAGCCCTCGCGCATCCGCGTGATCGAAGCCGTGCTCGACGCCGAGATTCCGGTGATGGGACACATCGGACTCACTCCGCAATCGGTGAACGCACTCGGCGGTTTCAAGGTGCAAGGCAAAGGCGCGGATGACGCACGCCGGCTGATCGACGAAGCGCACGCGCTGGAACAGGCCGGCTGCTTTGCGCTCGTGCTCGAGTGCGTGCCGTCCGAGCTCGCCTCGCTGATCACGGAACGAATCTCGATTCCGACGATCGGCATCGGGGCCGGTATCCACTGCGACGGGCAAGTCCTCGTCTATCACGACCTTCTCGGCCTCTACGACGGGCACAAGCCGAAGTTCGTGCGGCGCTATGCGCAGATCGGAGCCGATATTCAGGCCGCGATCGAGCATTACCTCACGGACGTGCGCGAGTCGCGTTTCCCCGATGATCAGACCGAGGCGTTTCACGTCGCGATCGATGATGAGCTGCGCGAGTTGTACGGCGGCGGCGTCGTGATCGAGATGCCGAAAGCGAAGGTGTAGGACAGGCGCCCTCGCCTGTCCACGCCCTCGCCTGTCCACGCCCGCGCCTGTCCACCGAGCCGACAGGCGAGGGCGCCTGTCGTACACAGCGAACATGCAGATCGCAACCACGATCGACGAAGTCCGACAGCACATCTCCGCCGCACGCGCGGAGGGCAGGCGCATCGGTTTCGTTCCGACGATGGGCTTTCTCCATGAGGGCCATCTGTCGCTGATCGACGTCGCACGCGCGGAGGGAGCGGACTTCATCGCCGTCTCGATCTTCGTCAATCCGAAGCAATTCGGGCCGAACGAAGACCTCTCGCGTTATCCGCGCAACGAGGAAGGCGACAAGCGGCTGCTGGAAGGTAAAGATGTTGACCTTCTGTTTCTGCCGCCGGTCGAGGTGATGTATCCGCCGGGCTCGCAGACGATGGTGACCGTGGGCGGCGTCGCGAAACCGCTGGAGGGCGAGCGGAGGCCGGGACATTTCGACGGCGTCGCGACGGTCGTGCTGAAGCTCTTCAACATCGTGCAGTGCGATGTCGCCGCGTTCGGCCGCAAGGATGCGCAGCAATGCGCGGTGATCGAGCGGATGGTGAGCGATCTCGACGTTCCTGTGCGGCTGATTTTCGGCGAGACGCTCCGTGAAGCGGATGGGCTCGCGATGTCGTCGCGCAACAGCTATCTCTCGAGGGACGAGCGTGCGATTGCGCCCGTGCTGCAGCGAGCGCTGCGCGCAGGCGAAGAGGTGATCCGAGGTGGCGGCGATGTCGCTGCCGCGGAGCGTGCAATGTGCGACGCATGCAGTGCGGTCGAGATCGATTACCTCGTCGTGGTCGATCCGGCTACTGTCGAGCCGTCCGAGGATCTGCGGCGGGGACTGTTGCCGGACGGGGTGAGTCTCCATAGGCAGAACCGCACCCCACCGCCGAATCCGCAAACAACTCCCCC
>CAZKID010000395.1:0-1505 GCA_964552405.1 uncultured Thermoanaerobaculia bacterium | reverse complement strand
CTGTTGCTGGCGGGGGCGATTCGCATCGGCAGAACGCGCCTCATCGACAACATCCGCATACAATCTCCGGCGTGATCCGCAACCTCATCCGCTCGGTCATCCACAACGCCACGGTGACGAGCATCGCGCATCAATGGCCGATCGCCCTGCGGCTGGATCCGGTCATCATGCGCGCCGCGGACCTCGCACCGCTCGAAGTCGTCGAAGTCGTCAGTCTTTCGACGGTCACGCGGTTTCGCACGTACGTGCAGCCGGGCGAGCCGGGCGAGGTGACGGTGTTCACCACGCACGAGCAGAACGTCTCCACCGGCGACGTGATCTCGATCCTCACGTACTCACAGTTGCACGCAGGTCAGTCGCTCGAGCATCGCGCCAAGCTCGTCACACTCGATCCGCACAATCACGTGATCGCCATTGCCGATGCGACCACGCAGTTCTGACCTCGCGGTCGCGCTGTTGTTCGTCGTGCTCAGCGTCCTGATGACGTGGCCGCTGGCGCGCAATCTCTCTCGCGCCGCATCAGACTGGGGCGACCCGTTTCTCAACGCCTGCTATCTCGACTGGGACGTCTACGCGGCGACGCACAGTGGTGTGCGCCTTTTCGACGCGCCCGTGTTTTATCCGAATCACGACACTCTGGCGTTTTCCGAGCACCTCTGTGGCCTCGCTCTGTTCGCAGCGCCGATGCTCTGGCTCGGCGCAAGTCCCATCACGGCTGCAAATCTCCTCTGGATTCTCGGTTTCGCCTTCACGGGATTTGCGGCCTATCTCCTCGGCCGGATCGTCACGGACTCCCTCGGCGCGGGAATCGCCGGCGGGATATTCGCGGCATTCGTGCCCTGGCGGTTCGGTCAACTGCCGCATTTGCAGATCGCGTTGGCTGGCTGGTTGCCCTTGATGATCGTCGCGCTTCTCCATTTCGAGAAGCAACGCTCGTGGCGCAACACAGCTTTGTTCGGAGCGGCGTTTTTCATGAACGGCTGGACGAATCTGCACTACTTCGTGTTCGGTTCTGTCGCGATTGCGCTGACGGTTCCGATCGTGCTGAAGCGCGATGCGCGGAGCTACTTGAAGATCGGAGTCGTGACGGCGCTGGCTCTGGTCCTGCTGTTGCCGTTCCTGCTTCCTTATCGTGAGGCTCAGAGGCTCTATCACATCCGCGGCAACATCGCGGAGACGCGCCATTACTCAGCGGAGCCGCGCGATTGGTTGTTCGTGCCGGAAGCAAATCGCTTCTATGCGCCACAGCAGTCGAGCGACGGCCCGAACGAGCCGGAGCGGCGGCTGTTCCCCGGTTATCTCTCCTTGTTGCTGGCGGCAGCGGGACTGCTGCGCAGAGAGGCTGGTTCGTTCATGGGGCGAGCCATCGGAGCGCTCTGGGTCGCCCTGGGATTTTTCGGCTCGCTCGGTCTCAACGGTTCGCTGCATCCGCCGCTGATGAACGCATTCGCGAATTTCAACGGTTTCCGTGTCCCTTCCCGTTTGGCCGTGATCCGTTTCTTCCT
>CAZKID010000394.1:0-5371 GCA_964552405.1 uncultured Thermoanaerobaculia bacterium | reverse complement strand
AGGCTTGCGATCGCGTGCCTTGGTTTCTTTCTCTCAGTCGCGGCGCGTGCGCGCGGCGTGGCCCGCTCGGGATGACGGGGGATCGGTTACCGAGAATTAGTCAGAGTTACCCACTGAATAGTCACAGCCACGTTTTTTTAAGAACGTGGCCGACTCTCAGCCGGCGGCTTCCGTCGAACGGCTAACCAGCAGCTGCAGCGAGACGAATGCCGATGAATCCAGCGCCTTACCTTCTGGTCGAAGTGATGGACAAGGAGCCGGCACTCGTCAGCTTGTGGATTGCAGCCGTGATCTGCAGCGCGGCCGGTTTCCTCCTGATCCGATACCGCCCGTGGCTGGTCATCATTTCTCTCGCGGCCGCCGCCTGGCTGGCTCTCGGCATCCTCCCGGAGATCTACGATCCTTTTGTCGGTCCGGCCATTCGGAAAGAGGCCGGCCTCAGTTATGTCATTCAGGCCCATCTCGCGAGCGGCCTCCCGTTTCTTCTCCCGCTTCTCGCTCTGCGTGGCCGGCGCAAAGCAATCGCCTAAAATCTGCCCATCTTGAAGTACGACATTACGACGTACGGATGCCTCGGCACGAACGACGTCGACGAAAGCCTCGTCTCCTCTGCGTCGTCATCGCGCGGGCGTAAGGGGATGGCGCGGCACTCGCGTCGCGAAGGCACGCGCGGCGCGACTCTTCGCCTCACGCATCGACCGACGGGCATCGTCGTCGAAGGATCGATCCCCGAGGGGAATTACTCACGCAAGGAGATGGTCGCGCTTCGCGAGTCGTTACGACGCGAGCTATGGCCGCGTCTCGAATCCGCGGTCGCTCGAGCCTTGCGCGTGCGGGGTCGATAGAAGCCGGTCATCTAACGAACCGCTGCATCAGCGAGATTCGCGCTCATGATCGCCGGTTCGCCGCTGCGATCCATTCCTGGAACCAACGGGCGTGGTTCAGGTCCGAGGTTTCGCTGGAGGCCGCGGACGACATCGACACGGCCTGGCGCAATGCGGGCGCCGATGCGCTCCTGCTCCTCTGTCATCGCGCTTCAGGTGGTCGTGGGACAGTGGCATGGATGTCAAGGGACTCAGGAAGACGCGGCGATGCGAAACCCCTTCACCGCGCGAACCCCCAGTACGACGACGAGCGCGAGAACCGCGAGCTGTGCGACCGCAAACGGCGGCTCGTTCTGTTTCGGCGCCAGAGCGTGCAGCGCTGGAACCTTCAGGAACGACTGAACGACGAGCACGAACACATTGAGATAGAGCGCAATCGCGGCGGCGATCACGTAGGTCGAGCGCCACGCGCCGGCAAGATGAAACGGATAGCGCGCGAGGATGGCGACGAGGAGCACGGCGAGAGAAAGCCCGCCGACGATGATGGCCGGCGTCACGCTGTGAAACGGAAAGAAGAATCCGGTCACGCTCGTCGCCGCGGTGGTCAGGAGAAAGAGCTTCGTCAGACTCTCGAGACTCTTTCCCATGCGAAGGCCGAGCATCACGCCGAATCCGGCCACGATCGCGACGAGACTGATGACGACGTGAAGCGTGGTGAAGCTCGAGAGCGACATGCCGGAAATGATGGTGCAGCCCGGCTGCTGTGTCCAGCACGGAGCGATTCGCAGTGCGATATCCTCCCCTTCTGATGAGGACTTATGAGGTCGCAGGCATCGCGGGGAGCCTGCGAAACGGTTCGCTGAATCGCGCGCTGCTCAACAGTGCGATCGAGCTCGCCCCGCCGTCCCTGCACATTACCGTTCACGGAATCGGAGAACTTCCGCTTTACAACGCCGACGTCGAGGCGGCCGCGTTGCCGGAGAGCGTGACGATCCTTCGCCAGGCCGTGGGTCGTGCCGACGCGCTGCTGATCGCAACTCCTGAATACAACCACGGCGTTCCGGGTGTGTTGAAGAATGCGATCGACTGGCTTTCGCGCCCGCCGCGGGCGAGTGCGCTCGATGGAAAGCCCGCGGCGATTCTGGGCGCATCGCCGGGGATGACCGGTACGGCGCGGGCGCAGACGCAGCTGCGTCAGGCGTTCGTCTTCACGAATACCTTCGCCATGCTTCAGCCCGAGGTGCTCGTCGCGCGCGCGCACGAAAAGTTCGATGCGGCCGGCCGGCTCACCGATGAGAAGACGCGAACGTTTCTCGCGCAGTTTCTGGCGCAGTTCGCCGAGTGGATCGGGCGCTTCACTGCGCCTCTCTAACCTTTCGCTGCACCTCACCCGTCCACCCAATCACCATGTCCAGATGCGGCTGTGCCTGCGGGTTCGGGTCCTCGATCATCAGCAGCCGCTTGCCATCGCGCGCGACATCGAAGGCGATCGCGGGCCGGCAAGGCGGTCCAGTCTAACGAACGAATGCATCTGAGCGCCGGGTATAGAATCGCACCACACGGTCCACATGTCCGAGGTACCAGAGTGACTTTCGATCCGAATGTTGCGAGGTTCGCCTCCGCCTTCATCGCGGCGTTGATGCTGACGCTGATGAGCGCGTACTGGCTGACGCGCAAGACTTATCGAGGATTCGGATGGTGGCTCGTCTCAGAGCTCGTCCTTCTGGGCGCTCTCGGGATGAGCGCGCTGCAATCGCTCATTCATCAATGGCCGAATGCTGCCAGCGATTTCCTGTTGATCGCCGGAGTGATCATCGGAGTGGAAGGTTCCCGTCGATTCTTCGAGCGCGCGCATTCAGCCTGGTGGGTGATCGGCCTCGGCTCGATCGCATACGTCATTGCTCTCTCTCTGCGGCTCGCCGGAGCGCCGGGAGGCAGCTCGACCGTGAACCTCTACCTCGGAGCCGCAGCTCTTGGAACGGGTGGGTATTCGTTTGGCGCGGTCCCGAGAGGCTGGCGAACGCCTTCCCGAGTGTTCGGCGGCGTCTTCTGCACGGTGGGTCTCTTCCTCATCTGGCGCGAGCTCGCGCGATGGTTTCCGGCCATCGATGTCGTCTATCCGTCGATTCCCGGCCTGAAGGTGACCATCTTCCACATCGGCAATGCACTCACACTGGCTCTGGAGACCGCTGCAGCGATCAACGTGAATGCGGCTCGTCTCGAGTCGGAGCTGAAGGAAGCCATCGCCCGCTCCGAAGAAGAGCGCCGTCGCGCCGATGAAGCGAATCGCGCGAAGAGCGTTTTTCTCGCCAACATGAGCCACGAGCTCCGCACGCCGCTCAACGGCATCCTCGGCTTTGCACAGATCATGGATCGCGACCGAAGCCTGGGCGCCGAGCACCGCCAGCATCTCGCGACGATCCTTCGCTGCGGCGACACGCTGCTCAATCTCATCAACGAGATCCTGTCGTTGTCGAAGATCGAGGCCGGTCGCGTGACGATCGAGAACGAACGGTTCGATCTCGAGAATCTTCTTCGCGGACTCGAAGAGATGCTGCGTGTCCGCGCCGACGCGAAAGGTCTGACGCTGACCGTGGAGCTCGATCCGGGAATGCCGCGCCGCGTCGTCGGCGATGAGTCGCGCCTGCGGCAAGTCCTCACGAATCTGTTGGGCAACGCGATCAAGTTCACCGAGCGCGGTGGCGTGATGCTTCGCGCGAGCGGGGCCGATGGACGTGGCATCTTCGAAGTGAGCGATACAGGAGCGGGGATCGCCGCGGCTGAGCTCGAGACGCTCTTTGAGCCTTTCGTCCAAACGGAGAGCGGGCGCAAGTCGAAAGAAGGGACCGGCCTCGGCCTCGCGATCTCACGAAATTTCGCGCGGATGATGGGCGGTGACATCACGGCGACGAGCGAAGCCGGACGCGGAAGCTGCTTCCGGCTCGAGATCTCTCTGCCAGAGGCGCCCGCTGATGCGAGGATCTCTGAACGCGACACGCGCGAATCGAGACGCGTGATCGGTCTGGCGGAAGGTCAGCACGCGTGGAGGATTCTCGTCGCGGATGATCTTGCGGACAACAGGACTCTGCTCGTCGAATTGCTCGGCGCGGTGGGCTTCGACGTGCGCGCCGCGAAGGATGGCGGGGAAGCGGTGCGTGTGTGGCGCGAATGGAGACCGCATCTGATCTGGATGGACAAGCGGATGCCGGGAATGGGTGGGATCGAGGCAACGCGGATCATTCGAAGCGAGGAGCGCGACGAACACGTCGTGATCATCGCGCTCTCCGCCAGCGCGCTCGAGCACGAGCGAGGAGACATCCTCGCCGCCGGCTGCGACGACTTCCTGCCGAAGCCATTTCGTGAGGAAGCCGTCTTCGCGAAGATGGCCTCGACCCTCGGCCTCACGTACGTCTACGAAAGCGAGGCCGAGACGAAGCCGGCCGCGAACCTTACGGATCTGTCGCGTCTTCCGCCCGAGTGGCTCGACGCGCTGCGGTCGGCACTCGACAGCGGCAACGTGCAAGGCATGGAGTCGCTGGTCGCGAAGATCGAACCCGGTCATGCGTCCATCGCCGCCGCAATCCGAACACGGATCGCAGCCTATCGATTCGAGGAGATCGAACAAGCCATCACAATTGCGAATCGCTCAGCGTCTTCACGAATCGGAGATTGAATGCAGAAGGCAGAGTGCAGCATCCCGGTAACGACCGAAAAAAGCAGACTATTGCCCATCCCTAACCTTCCGCTGGACCTCATCGGTCCACCCAACCACCATGTCCAGCCGCGGCTGTGCCTGCGGGTTCGGGTCCTCGATCATCAGCAGCCGCTTGCCATCGCGCGCGACATCGAAGGCGATCGCGCGATGATTCGCGAAGAGCACTCTGGCCGGTCCGGTGACGAGCTCGTTCCCGTTCTCGCTGACCGAGGCGGCGAGGAGCTGCGGGCCGGCGAGAAAGAAGATCTCGTTGCCGGCCGGCGACCAGACGGGGAACGTTCCGCCGTCGGCGGAGATCTGCCACTTGCGATCCTCGCCCGATGTCGGCCGCACGTAGATCTCCGGCCGGCCGGAGTCGCGCGCCTGATAGACGACCCAGCGTCCGTTGGGCGAGAACCTCGCCATGGTTCCGTCGATGAATCCTGACGTGAGCACGTGCGCGCTGACCGGAGATGCGGCGAGGTCGTGGACCACGAGCTCGTGCTGGCCGGCGGCAGTGAAGCGGACCGTGAGCAGCTTCGTCCCATCGGACGAGAGCGAGAACGGATCCTCCTGATAGTCCGACGCGGCGACGAGCGTTGGCGTTCCGCTGTCGTCCGCGGCCTTGCTGAAGAGCTGATACGACTTTCCCTGCTCGTAACCGACGTAGACGAGGCGTCCATCGCGTGACCAGACCGGATTCTCGACGCGTCGCGGAAACGACAGCTTCGTCAGCGACATCCGGTTGAGATCGAGAATCGAGAGGCCGTTGCCGATGGAGAGTGCGACGCGATCGTCCTGCAGCGACAGGGCCAGTTCCGAAACGTCCATCGCCGGTAACTTCAGCGGCTCG
>CAZKID010000393.1:0-5380 GCA_964552405.1 uncultured Thermoanaerobaculia bacterium | reverse complement strand
CGAAGGAGAGAAACTCGAGGCACGCGTCGAGGCCGAAGCGAGTTTCCTGACGATCGGGACGCGCAGCGATGCGATGCCGTTCGGCATTGTCTTCGCGTTCAAGAGCGGCTTTCCATCGCTCGACAAAAAGATCGGGCGGCAGCTGCCGCGCATCGGGATCCCATTGAAGGAAACCGTAATCGTGACGCGCACCATCGCCGGCGGCAGTCCGATTCGCGAGGAGTTCGACGCGACGGCAACACAGGTGACCGACGCGAAGCTCGATAGCGCCGTGTTCGCGCCCCCGATGGGGTATCAGTACCGTGAACCAGTGTTCGGGTTCGAGTAGATGGGGTCAGGTCGAAAGTCGAAAAATCGCTCCACTGTATGTGGAGCGATTTTTCGACTTTCGACCTGACCCCATCTACCGCTGGTGGGTTTTGCAGTAGTACGTCGTGCGTCCTCCCGCCACCGTGCGGGTGATCGTGCCGCCACACCGCCGGCAGCGCTCACCCTCCTCGCGCGGGACGCGTAGCCGCGGTTTCTTCACGACGCTGCGCATCGTCTTGAAGATCGCGTGAAGCTCTTCCTCGCTCAATCCTGCTGCCGAACGATGCGGATGAATACCGGTTTCGTACAGCGTCTCGTCGACATAGAGGTTTCCGAGTCCTGCCACGACTTCCTGCGACATCAGGAGAGGCTTGATTGCGCCCTTGCGCGTTCGCATCAACTCGCGAAAATCGCTCCGCGTGAACGTCGGATCGAGCGGGTCGCGGCCGAGGCGGTGCTCGGCGATGAAGCGATCGGGATCGTCGAGCAGCTCGGCCACTCCGAACAACCGCACATCCTCGAACGCGAGATGCGATCCATCGTCGAAGTCGAACACGATCTTCGCGAAGCGCGGCTGCTCCGACTCCTCGCGATACGACGCGAGATCGCCCGTCATTCCAAAGTGCAGATGCAGGACCGGCTTGCCGTCCGTGTAGACGAACAGATGTTTCCCATGACGACGGACGCGCGTGAACATCCGCCCGCGCAACCTGCGCGCAAACGCCTCGGGACGCGTCTCCCCCAGGATCCGCGGATCGATGATGCGAACGCGAAGAATTCGCCGGTCGAGCGCATGAATGGCAACGTAGCGGCCGTACTCTTCCACTTCGGGCAGTTCAGGCATTCGTGCATGCTACTCTTCGCGCGGTGATGGCCGACAGCAGTGTGCGAAGAACAGGAAGCGGCGTACTGCTGGCCATTTTCTTTGCTTCCGGTATCAGCGCCCTGCTCTACCAGATCGTCTGGCTGAAGTACCTCGGCCTGATCTTCGGCAACACGGTCTACGCCGCCTCGACCTTGATCGCCGTCTTCCTCGGCGGCCTGGGCCTGGGAGCGTTCGCCTTCAGCCGTGCATTGCCGGGAGTGCGTCCGCTGCTCGCCTACGCAGCCGTCGAAGCGCTGATCGGCAGGTCCGTGCCGTTCTAACCTAATCTCTTCGGGCCCCTCGATGGCTCGTATGTCGCCGCGTTCCCCGGCGTACACGGAAGCTTCGCGTTGCTGACGGCGCGGCGCATCGCACTTTCGGCGCTCTTTCTCCTGCCGCCGACGATTCTCATGGGAGGCACGCTGCCGCTGCTCGTGCGCTGGTTTACAGGCGAGCAACAGGGCACGGGAACCGCGATCTCCGCCCTTTACGCTGTGAATACGCTGGGCGCGACAGCCGGCGTCGCCCTCGCCGGATTCGTCCTGATTCCGCGAGCCGGACTCCTGTCCACGATTCTCGTGGCGGTCGTGCTCAACTTTTCTCTTGCGCTGTTCGCACTGCTCCTGCTGCGCAGAACGAAGTCCATCTCGCCGGCCCAATCGACTAGCGCTCCGTTGCACCCGGCGATCGGAATCCACCCCCGGCTCGTGCTCCCGGCGTCCCTGGTGATGGGTTTCGCCGCGATTGCCGACGAGATTTTCTGGTCACGCATCCTCGTCCTGCACCTCGGCAGCAGTGTCTACGCCTACTCCCTGATGCTGTTCTCGTTTCTCATCGGGATCGGGATCGGCAGCGCGCTCATCGAGCGCCGCGTGGAGCGCATCGATGCGGTTCGCGCCCTCGCCATCATCGAGCTCTCCCTCGGCGTTGCCCTCGCGCTGCAGGTCCACTTCTTCGTGCATTTCGCCGATCTGCTCTACGTCGTGTTCAAGCCGATGATCGCCATGGGTGTGACGTCGCAATTCCCGACGCTCCTCATCTGCGTGCTCCTCGCGCTCCTGATTCCGACTGGATTGATGGGAGCGGCGTTCCCGCTCACCGTGCGGCTGTACGAGATCAGCGCCACCGAGGGTGAGACGCGAGCCGTGGGTCAGGTCTATCTGGCGAACACGATCGGCAGCATCACCGGTTCGCTGCTCGCAGGGTTCGTCCTCATTCGCGCGGTTGGTTCGCAGAACGGCCTCTTCATCATGGCCGCGATCAATCTCCTGATCGGCTCGTGGCTGTTGCGAAAAAAGACTGCGCTGGTTCCGATTGCCGTCGTCCTCGCGGCTGTAGCGCTCGCGAAACCCGATCAGGTGATCCGTTCCGCCGGACTCTTCACGCAGGATCACGCGCCGATCCTGCTCTTCCGCGAGGACGTCACCGCGACCGTGACGCTGCGCCAACTCGGCGACGGCTTCCTCTCGCTCGAGCTCAATGGCGTGAATGTGGCCGGCACTTCCTCGGAGCTGATCGGCACGCAGAAGTTGCAGGGGCATATCCCACTGCTGCTTCATCCGAATCCGAAACGCGTGCTGCACATCGGCTTCGGCAGCGGAGGCACGGCGTGGGCCGTGTCGCGTCATCCGGTCAGCAACATCACGATCGCCGAGATCTCGCCGGAAGTGCTCGAGGTCTCGGATGCGAAGCTCGGCGCCGTGAATCATGGAGTGCTGCACGACGCGCGGGTCCACGTCGAGATCAACGACGGACGAAATTACGTCCTCGCGACGCGCGACAAATTCGACGTCATCCTCTCCGATTCGATCCACCCGCGCTATGCCGGCAATGGATCGCTCTATACGAAGGACTACTTCCAGCTCTGCCGGCGCCGTCTGAATCCGAATGGCATCGTGTCGATGTGGCTGCCGATGTATTCGCTGACCACCCGCAACTATCTGCAGATCGTCCGCGCGTTCCGCGAAGTCTTTCCGAACACGACGATCTGGTATGTACCGAATACACCGAATGCATTCACGATCGTCATCGGACGGATGGAGCCGGGACCGATCCCGTTCGACCGCATCGCCGCGCATTGGACGCCAGTCGTCTCGCAGGAGCTGTCGGAGATCGGTATGCCGGTCCCCGGCTCACTCGCCTCCGCGTTTCTCTGCGGACCGGCCGAGGTCGAGCGCATCACGCGCGAGATTCCTCCGCACACCGACGACATCCCGGCCGTCGAGTACGAGAGCGGACGCTTGCTCGACAGCCGAGGCGTCTGGTTCCAGACGTTCGTGCTGCTGACGCGCAACATGACGCCCCTGGGGTCTGCGATGCAGTCGCAGCATCTCAACGATGCCGCCGCCGATCGCTGGCGCAAACAGCTCATGGCGTGGCACGTCAGGTGGCTGCGCGAACACCTTTAGAGGGATGTCTCGAGGGATGAGGGATGAGGGATGAAACAAGACTCCCTCATCCCTCATCCCTCATCTCTCATCCCCTCTTCGCGTTAGAGATCCAACGGTTGATCCGCTCCTCGAGGACATTCATCGGCAGTGCGCCGGCGCCGAGGACTTCGTCGTGGAACTGGCGGATGTCGAACTTGTCACCGAGCTCCCGCTTTGCCTTCTCGCGCAGCTCGATGATCTTCAGCTGGCCGATCTTGTAGCCGAGTGCCTGGCCGGGCCAGACGATGTAGCGGTCGGTCTCGTTCTGGATATCCATCTCGTCCTGCGCGGAATGGGCGTGGAAGTAATCGACAACTTGTTGACGAGTCCACTTCTTGTAGTGCAGTCCGGTATCGACGACGAGGCGGATCGCACGCAGCATCTCATCCTGCAACCGGCCGTAGTCGTTGTACGGGTTCTCGTAGAAACCGACTTCCTTGCCGAGCCGCTCGGAGTAGAGCGCCCAACCCTCGGTGTAGGCGGTATAGCCGCCCTGCTTGCGGAAATCGGGAAGCTCAGGCAGCTCCTGCTGAATCGAGAGCTGCATGTGATGTCCCGGCACACCTTCGTGGTACGCGGTCGACTCCATCGTGATCGTCTTGTGCGACGGCGGATCGTAGGTATTGACGTTGATGCGGCCCGGACGCGAGCCATCGGGCGCGCCCGTGTTGTAGTCGGCACCGGCGGCGGACTGCTCGCGGAACGGCTCGATCGGTACGACCTCGAGCTTCGCCTTCGGCAGGCGGCCGAAGAGCTGCGGCAGCTTCGCATACATCTGCTCTTCGTACTTGCGATAGAGATCGAGGATCTGCTCGCGCGACTTGGCGCGCAGATCCGGATTCGCCTCGATCGATTTGTTGAGTGAAGCGAGATCGTTGAAGCCGAGCCGCTTCGCGACTTCGAGCATTTCGTTCTCGAGCATCGCGACCTGCTTCACTCCGAGTTGATGGATCTCCTCGGGAGTCATGTTCGTCGTCGTCGAGTGGCGGACGCGCATCGCATACCGTGCAGCACCATTGGGCAGCGACCAGACACCAACCTCGGTACGCCCATGCGGCGCGTAGTCGTCGCGAACGAACCTGGCGAACTTCGCGTAAGCCGGCAACACCTCTTTGCTGATCGCGTCGAGATATGCCGCGCGAATGCGGACGCGATCCGCCTCGGTGACCGATTCAGGGAACTTCGCGACGGGCATCGCAAACGGAGATTTCTCCGCTTCCATCCTCGCGATCTGCTCCGCCTGCTCCGCCACTTTGACGAGAAGAAACCTGGGAGGCATGAGCTTCCGCGCCATCCCCTTACGCATGTTCGCTTCGGTCTGCGCGAACTGCTTCGGGATGTTGTGCAGGCGCGTGAGGTAATCGTCGTAATCCTTCACGCTCGTGAACGAGAGAAGTGCGGGGATCCGCGCCGCCTGGAGGTGATAGCCGCTCATCTGCGTAGCCGGCATCAGCCACGGGGTGAACTTCGCATCCTCGATTTCCTCGCGGAGATCGACGAGCATCAGCTCCTTATCGAGCTTCTCCTGTTCGGTGAACCCGGTCGTGTCGATCGCCTCGAAGCGCTTGAGGAACTTCTTCGACTGTTCGACGCTCGCCAGCGACTCCGCTTCCGACAGATCGCTCGACCGATCATTCCAGCGCCTGTCGCCGAGCATCGACGCATACGCGGGAGCGCGGCGCAGCGAGTCGTCCCACTGTTCTTTGAGCAGTTGCTCGAGTGCCCGCCGGCGCTTGTCGAGGCTCCCGGCAGAGGGATCAGCCGGGGGCAGGGATGG
>CAZKID010000392.1:0-5422 GCA_964552405.1 uncultured Thermoanaerobaculia bacterium | reverse complement strand
TCGGCTCAAACCCGCATAAACACTGGAAGTTTCTTGGAAGCGAAGTCGAGGGACCCGGGTGGGCGGGCGGTACGAAGATCATGTCGCGCGCCTCCCACACACGCGAGGTCCCTCGACTTCGCTCGGGATGACGAAGCCACCGCAGCTGAAGGTGGTCCTTCGCTCTCGCTCAGGATGACAGTTACACTACGCGACCCCGAACATGTCCCTCGACCGTTTTCGGAACTCCTTCTCCTCCGCCACGATTGCGTCGCTCGAGCGCCAGGGCGCGAAGCTGCAAGTGCGCCAGCCGCTCTTCTTCCGCGGCGCGTACACGGCGTACGTGATCGAGAGCGAGCGCCGCAGCTTTTCCCCGGTCGTCGTCATCGATTCGACGAAAGTGACGAGCGCGCGCTGCACGTGTGCGGTCGCGATGAAGCCGAATGATCTCTGCCGGCACATCGCGGCACTCGTCGCGCAGAGTGCGGGCGAATCGGAGAAATTCGAGTCGAGCGTCTGGCGCGCGGTCGGTTTTTCCTCCTTCAGCGCCGGACACGAACTGCGGCTCGTGGTGAACGAGTCCGATCCGCGCGAGCAACTCTTGCGCAAGTACGTGCTCACCGATCAGGAGCAGGCGTTGATCAAGCGCGGCTCGGGCAGCACGAAACTGCAGTGGGAGGCATCACCCTGGTATCGCTGGGCGAAGTCGATGTTCCTCCTCGATCCGAAGGGCGAGGGCGTAACGCTGAAGCTCGGCGATGGCGAGTTCCTGCTCGATGATGTCGTGATCGCGAATGCGGCCGTGGAACATGTCGCGCTGACGCCGATCGCGGAGCGCAGCGGATTCCAGGTCGCATCGCACGCGCTCGACGCCTCGCTGCGAATCGAGGTGACTGAGGATCGCGAGCTGTCCTTCACGCCAATGCTCATCGATGGTGCGGCGATCCATACGCGCGCGCGCCTGCCACAGTTCGGCAAGTTCTTTCTCATCGGCAAGCGCTTCGCCTCGGCGCGGCCGGCACCGCCGATGTTCGCGGAGCAGAAGGGCCCGCAGGCGTCACTGTTCGAAGCGCGTTCGTCAGCAGGACTTCCAATCGATCGCGTGACAGTGATCGCGGAATCCGATGTTTTTTCCTTCATCGAGCGGCATCGCGAAGAGCTCGCGGCGATGCCGGAGTCACTCGTGCCAGAGTCGGTGCGTAACGCGAAACCGGTGCGCCTGGAAGGAGAGGTCCGCTTCGATTTCGCCTCGACCGATCGCGGGCTCCTCGACATCGCGATCGGCTTCGAGCACGGCGTCACGATCGCAGACATCGCACAGGCGCGCCGCGACGGGGTCAGGGCACTCGTGCGGGGCAACGTCTGGATTGACGTCGACGACAAGCAGTTCGCCTGGCTCGACTCGATGACACCTCGCGAGGGGCGCCTGCTCGTCACGAAGCTGGAGCTACTGCGCATCCGTGCGGCCCTGCGCGGCAAAGCATCGTTCGCCGGCGAAGAGTCGTGCCGCAAGGTCTTCTCGATGTTCGACGAGATCCAGACCGCGACCGATGCGCCGGCGACCGGGCTCGATCTCTATGGCTATCAGCAGACCGGCTATCAATGGCTCTGGCTCCTCCATCAGAACGGCTTCGGCGGCCTGCTTTGCGATGACATGGGACTCGGCAAGACACATCAGGCGATGGCGCTGATCCGCGCGGTGACGCTCGCACAGCGCGACGCCAGGGTGATCGTGGTCTGCCCGACGTCCGTCATCGATCACTGGCGCGAGAAGCTCGCACGCTACGTGCCGGACGCGAAGATCGAGCTGACGACGTACGGCATCGTCCGTAATCGCATCGAGCAGTTCCGCGGCAAGCAGTACGACCTGCTCGTGCTCGACGAGATGCAGACGATCAAGAACTCCGACACGACGACGCATCAGGCGTTGCGTGCCCTCGACAAGCGGATCGCAGTCGGGCTCACCGGCACGCCGATCGAGAACCACGAGCGCGAGCTGAAGGCGCTGCTGGACTTCGTCGTGCCTGGGTATCTGCCGGCCGACGCGGATGAGGATCGCCGCCTGCTGCAACGAATGGTTAGCCCGTTCGTGCTGCGCCGCACGAAGCAGCAGGTGCTGACGGAGCTGCCGCCCAAGTTCGAGGACAAGCGCTACTGCGAGCTGACCACTGAGCAGCGCGCGCTCTACGAGCGTGTCATCGAGGCGCGCGCCAGGCCGCTGCGGATGCAGCTGCGCGCCGGTGCGAACGTGTCGTATGTCCACGTCTTCGCCGCCCTGAATCTCTTCAAGCAGATCTGCAATCACCCGCTCTCCGCCGGCGGCGGCTTCGCGGAGAACACGCCATCGGGCAAGTGGGAGACCTTCGTCGATCTGCTGGACGACTGCATGTCTTCGGGATTGAAGGTCGTCGTCTTCAGCCAGTACCTGAAGATGCTCGAGCTGATCGAGCAGCATCTCCGCTCGCGCGAAATTGGCTTTGCGACGGTGAAGGGCTCGACGCGCGAGCGCGGCGGCGAGATCGCGCGCTTCCGCAACGATGAGGCGTGCCGCGTCTTCACGGCGTCATTGCGGGCCGGCGGACTCGGCATCGATCTCACGAGCGCCTCGGTCGTCATTCACTACGATCGCTGGTGGAATCAGGCGCGCGAAGATCAAGCCACCGACCGCGTGCATCGCCTCGGTCAGAACAAAGGCGTGCAGGTGATCAAGCTGATCACGCGCGGAACCGTCGAGGAGAAGATCGACGATCTCATCGCGCGCAAAGCACGGCTCGCGACGGAACTGATTCGGCCCGATGATCCGACGCTGGTGAAGCAGTTCACGGTGGAGGAGCTGGAGGAACTGCTGGAGTGATGGAGAGCGGGCGTCCCGCCCGCTCTCCTACTCAACGCCCTCCAACAGTTCGTGCGCCCGCTGCCGCCCTTGTTCCGGCGTATACGTCCCGAACACTTTCGCCAGCACGCCCTGGATCCCGCACTCATCCGGTGGCCGTCCCGCAATCAACCGCAATTTGTCGAGCCACTTCTTCCGCTTCGTCAACAGGTACCGGCAGTAGTACACGGAAGGCAGCGCCCACTCCTGCTTCTTGTCTCGCGCGAGCGCGGCTTCATACGCCTCCAGCGCCTTCGCCGTGTTTCCCCGCCGAAGCTGGAGATCGCCGATGTCGAGATACGCCGTGACGTCTTTCGCATCGAGTCCCGCCGCGGTCGTGAACCATTCGATCGTCGAATCGAGATCGTCCGCGCGTCGATAGACATTGGCGACCGCGATCGCCGTGTTCCAGTCGGGTGCTGCCCGATATTCGGCTTTCGCATCGGCGATCGCTTCGTCGAACCTTCCGAGCTTGCCGAGGATCATCGCGGTGACGACGGGCGATTCGCGCGTTTTCCCATGCGCGCTGACGAGCTCGCGCACGTTCGCGAGCGCTGCAGCGAGATCCGACTTCGCCTCGCTCGTCAGCTCGGGAGAATCGGGGTACTCGAAGACGAGGTCGCCAATCTCCGAAATGACCCGCCGGTGGTCCGTCCGAATGTGGCCAATCGACTCCAGATACTTGCTCAGATGGCTCACGCGAACGATCGTATCGTGAAAGAATCTCCCCGCTTCAGCGAGCGTTGAAAACTTCGATGGTAAGAACTGTTTCCAGCCCCGGCCCCGCCATCCATCTCCGCGAAGGAATCGAGACGTACCTGCGATTTGCGAAGGGCCGGCTCTGGCGCGATGCCTCTCCGCACGAGCGCCTCTCGGCACTCGCGACTTCCGTGCGCCGGCCCGCCCTCGACGCGATGCGCGAGACCGAGCGCCGCTACACCGAGCAGGATGCGAAGCGCCTCTATTACCTTTCCATGGAGTTCCTCATGGGCCGCGCCCTCGGGAACAACCTCACGAATCTCGGCATCTACGATGAAGCGCGCACGGTGCTCACCGAGCTCGGGGCCGATCTCGAAGAGCTCACCGCGCTCGAGCCCGATGCCGCGCTCGGCAACGGTGGCCTCGGCCGTCTTGCCGCCTGCTTCCTCGACTCGATGGCCACACTCGATCTGCCGGGCTTCGGCTACGGAATCAACTACGAGTTCGGGCTCTTCCGGCAGACGTTCGTGAATGGCGCGCAGGTCGAGCAGCCCGATCAGTGGCTCGATGGCGCATCGCCATGGTTGATCGAGCGCAACGATGAAGCGGTCATCGTTCCCGTCTACGGCACGATCGCGCATACGAACGATCGCACCGGCGCGTATGCGCCGAGCTGGGTCGACTTCAAGGTGATGGTCGGCGTTCCGCACGACATGCCGGTCGTCGGCTACGGCGGCCAGACGGTCAATGTGCTGCGGCTCTATTCGGCGCGCGCATCACACCAGTTCGACATCGGCATTTTCAATTCCGGCGATTACATCCGGGCGGTGCAACAGAAGATCAGCACCGAGGCGATCTCGAAGATTCTGTATCCATCCGATGCAGTGCAGTCGGGCCGCGAGCTGCGCCTGCTGCAGGAGTACTTCCTCGTCGCGTGCGCCGTACGCGACATCATCCGCCGCTATCTCGAGCGGCATGAATCGCTCGAGCAGTTCGCGGCGAAGAACGCGATTCAGATGAACGACACGCATCCCGCGCTTACCGTTGCGGAGTTGATGCGGACGTTCGTCGACGACCATCGCATCCCGTGGGAAGAGGCGTGGCCGATGACGGTCGGCACGCTCGGTTACACGAATCACACGCTGCTCCCCGAGGCGCTGGAACGCTATCCGCTCGACCTGATGCGCACGGTCCTGCCCCGGCACCTGCAGATCATTCAGGAGATCAACCGGCGTCTCATCGCGGAAGCGGAGCGCAGATTTCCCGGCGATGCGGCGATTTTGCAGAAGGTCTCCATCGTCGAGCACGGCGAAGTTCGGATGGCGAATCTCGCGCTGGACGACTCCCACTCGGTGAACGGTGTCGCGGAGCTGCACTCGCAGCTCGTGAAGTCGACGCTCGCACCGGAGTTCCACAAGCTCTATCCCGATCGCTTCAACAACAAGACGAACGGCGTGACGCCCCGGCGTTGGCTGCTGCACGCCAACCGATCGCTTGCATCGCTGATCACGAAGCAGATCGGTGAGGGCTGGATTCGCAATCTCGATGAGCTGAAGCAGCTCGAGCTCTTCGTCGACGACAACGGCCTGCTGGAAAAACTGGAAACCGTGAAGCGCCGCAACAAGGTCGCGCTCGCGCGGCTCACGAAGGAGCTCACCGGGGTTCCCGTCGATCCGCTCTCGATGTTCGACGTGCAGGTGAAGCGCATCCACGAGTACAAGCGGCAGTTGCTCAACGCACTGCACATCGTCGACCGCTACTGGCGCATCGTCGAAGATGGCCAGCAGCCGCCGGTGCCGCGCACATTCGTCTTCGCCGGCAAGGCCGCGCCGGGCTACTTCATGGCGAAGCTGATCATCAAGTTCATTCATT
>CAZKID010000391.1:0-5429 GCA_964552405.1 uncultured Thermoanaerobaculia bacterium | reverse complement strand
CGGAGAATACACAGCCCGCCATTCTCGCGGCCATTGGAATCTTCAACTATCTTGGAGCGCTGACGCGTGCGAAGCAGAAGAAGACGATGGCTGACATCCGGCAGATCGCGATCATCTGGGAGGCGCGCGCCGTCGATGTCCGCGCCTACAACGCGGCTGGATTCACCATCCCTGCAGTTCCGATCACGACCGCGCAAATGAGAACCATGCTCATGCCGGTCTATACGAAGCAATTGCCGGACGTGGACGGGTGGGGAAACCCTTATCAGTTCTTCGCCGACGTTGGCGTGGGAGGTGCCGGCTTTGCGCAGACCTACTGCATCCGCTCCCCGGGAGCGGATGGTTTGTACTCGGGCTCATCGTATGTCGGAGGCGGAACTACCGATCCGGATTGCGACATCGTCTATTCGGGGGGTTCGTTCATCGTCTATCCCGAAGGCATCCCGTCCCAGTAGCGCCGTGGCGATTGTGATCATGAACACATGACGACGTGACTCATCACGCCTGTGTGTGATCGCGGGGCTGCGGATAATGCGACGCGAGGAGGGGAGTTGGTGGCGGTGCCCAGAGTCGAACTGGGGACCTAGCGCTTATGAGACGCCCGCTCTAACCATCTGAGCTACACCGCCAGCAAAGTGCGTCAGGGACTATACTCAACATTACGCGCGGCGAGAAATTTCGCCTTTTTCAGGACGATGTCCTCCACCTACGAGCGGGTTTGCCGCGGCTGCGGGGCTTCTGAGGAGAACGCACGGCTGGAGCGGTGCCCGATCTGCGCCAAATTGTTCTGCCCTGACTGCGCGTACAAAGCCGCGGGCCGCCGTTTCTGCAGCGGAGGCTGTTCGAGAACCTACAGCTACGGAGATACCGAAGAAAATGACGACGAAGACATTGACTACGACGACTGACGCAGTCTCCAGCGTCGCGACGACACGTGCCGATCTGACGCGCCGCCCCCGGCGCCTTCGCCGCACCGAAGGCCTTCGAGCGATGGTTCGTGAAACCATCGTGCGGCCCGAAGATCTGATCTATCCGTTGTTCGTCGTTCCGGGCACTCGCCCGAAAGTGGAGATCGGCTCGATGCCGGGAGTATGGCAGCTTCGGGTCCGCGAGGCCGTCGACGAAGCCCGCCGCGCCTTCGACCTCGGCATCCGTTCCGTGTTGCTATTCGGACTCCCCGAGTACAAAGACGGCATCGGCTCGTCCTCGTGGGATCCCTCGGGTCCCGTGCAGTCCGCGATCGAAGGGATCAAGCGCGCGATTCCGCAGATGACCGTGATGGCCGATGTGTGTCTGTGTGAGTACACGGATCATGGCCACTGCGGCGTGATCGTCGATCACAACGGGACGAAGGAAGTCGACAACGATCAGACGCTGCCGCTGCTGATGAAACAGGCGATCTCGTTCGCGGCCGCGGGCGCGGATTTCGTCGCGCCCTCGGACATGATGGATGGCCGTATCGGCGCGATTCGTCATGCGCTCGATGAGCGCGGGATGACTGAGATCGGCATCATGGCGTACTCCGCGAAGTTCGCTTCGGCGTTCTACGGTCCATTCCGCGAAGCGGCGGAATCGGCACCGCAGTTCGGCGACCGGCGCAGCTATCAGATGGATCCTGCGAATGCGCGCGAAGCGTTACGCGAGATCGAGCTCGATGTGCTCGAAGGTGCCGACATGATCATGGTGAAGCCGGCGCTCTCGTATCTCGATGTGATTTGCCGCGCGCGGGACCACTTCAATCTGCCGGTTGCCGCGTACAACGTCAGCGGTGAGTACTCGATGGTGAAGGCGGCTGCGGAGCGGGGATGGGTCGATGGGCCGAGGATCATGAACGAGATCCTGACGTCGATCAAACGCGCGGGTGCGGATCTCATCATCACGTATCACGCGCTGGAGTTCGCGGCTGGCGTGAAATAAGTCCAGTGGAAAACATCAGAACCGCCACTGCAAACCGGCGAGCCAATTGCGTTTCGCAACGAGTTGGATCCCGTTGACGTGCTGGTAGAGTGGAAGCTGCATCAGCAGGTACGCTGCTCCGCGCCCGCGAGACAGGCGTATGCCGGTTGACGTGAACGCATACGTCCCGCCCGTGAAGAACGCATCCTGCGGATCGTCGGGTGATGTGTCGCGTCCGCGGCGACGCAAGTTCATCTGCGCGAGCAGTTCGAGGCTCGGAGAAAGCGGATACGCCGTGCCGCCGTTCATTTGCCATTCGTTGCCAATCCGATGATCGAGCGCACCGACGCCATTGCGTCGATAGGTGATGCTGGCGAATAGAGGCAGCAGCGCGATGTTGCCCATCGAGCCCGCGATGTGCGTTGCGCGTTTGATGTTGTGCTCAAATGCCACGCCGGCGATCCAGTCGGTCGAGCCGCTGCCCGGTTGGAGCGGGATCTCGGCTCGCTCGCCATTCTGATTACGAACGCTCGTCCCGCCCGTCGGCAGCTCGACGCCACCCATCAGCCAGAGGTGCTTGGTCACACGTCCGCGGGCCTGCAACTGCACATCGCCCATGCCGCGAACGTTCCACGATTCGAGCTCGTCATCGTGGAAGTGCTGATGCGATCGCGCCACGTACGGCGCCGAGACACTCAGCTGCAACCAATCGTTAGGCGCATAGCGCAAGAGCAGAGAACCAGTCCGATTGATGGTGCGGCGCTCGAGATGAGCGGGCGGGATATCGGAGTGTCCGTGCAGATGATTCTGATCGATGTACTCGAACGACAGGTCGAGTGTGAAGCCGCCGGCCGAGGGCTGATTGAGCGAGTGAAGGTCGAGCGGGCAGGATGCCGACCCGCAGCTCGCATAGGAAGCGATGGGAAAAAGCAATGCGACAGCAATCGCGATGAGCGTTCGCATCAAGAGTCTCCTTCGTTCGTGTGGAGCGCGGACGCCTCGTCCGCACCTAGGCGCGCGATGTGCGGACGCGGACGTCCGCACTCCACCTCGGAGGCTCGCCGGCGAGCAGCGAGTACCCGTCGTGACTTGCGTCGTTCGTAGCTGTTACCAGCGCGGTGAAATCCGGCTTCGCGATCGAAAACGAGACCGCAAGGACGGCCCGCACTGCGACGACCATGTCTTTCGTGATCGAGCTCGCACTACAGAGACACGCGCCGTCCGCGTCCTGGTGCATCTTCATCATACAGACGCCGCCCTTGCAACAGTCAGGTACGGCTTCAACGCGAGAACAGGTGAGAGGCCACTTCGTCGAGCCGGCGACGAGCATCGCCATCAGCACGAGGAAGAGCGCCCTGCGCATCAACCGCACCACACGGCAGTCACGGCATCCGGATGATCGAGGAGATAGCCATCCTCATCTTCGTCGTACCGGATCACAGCGCCGTCGAGCTTCGATGCGGCCATGTCGTCGAGCGCGATCGTCACGTCGTCGATCTTGACGAGTTGATCCCCCTCGTTCGGCTCGGAGGCGTAGCTCAGACGATAGCCGCTGCCTCCGCAGCCGGTCGTGAATGCGATGCGCAGCATGCGGCCGGTAAGGTCGTGCTGCAGATGCTCGGCGGCATCGTGGGATAGAGAAATGTTCATTCGCTCTTCGGCCCGTGCACGATGCGATATTCGGCGTCTTCGCGACGGAACCACTGCGCGTCGAATTTCAAGAGCTCGAGCTCGCGCTCGAGCTCGACGACGTGCGCGCGCTTCGTCGCCGCGATGTAGACCAGCAAGTTCCGGTCCGTCTGCGCGGCACCGCTCACCATCGCGCGCAGCCGGTTCTCCATCGCCTTCTCACGCGCGATCAGCGCCTCGGTCGATTCGCGATACGACATTTCGCCTTCGAGGATGTCCTGAAAGCGAAGGTCGCCCGCCAGCGTGATGCGAACGCGCGTCCCCTGGTTCGCGGCGATCTTCATATCGACCAGATCGCGCGTCTCGCGCTCATCGACCGCGAACTGCTTGAACATCTGCGCGGTCATCGGATTCGGGAGGTTTTCCGCGAGCTTCTCGAAGGTCTTGTAAGCCTCGACCGTGTACTGCAGGAGCACGCCGAGGTCCTTTTCATCGAGAGCGCGGGTCTGTGTTTCGGTAGCGACTGTCATTCTTGCCTCAATCAATCTTTGCGACTTTGACGATCACATCACCCTTCAGCTTCGCCTGGCAACTCAGCCGGTAGGGAGGATCGATCTCTTTATATGTCTCATCCGGTGTCGGCGCTGTGAGATTGTCCCAGCCCTCGACCACTTCGATGCGGCATGTGCCGCATGCCCCGTCTCCGCCACAAACCTGGCTGACGCGGACGCCCATCTCCCCAGCACAGGAGAGCAGCGTCTTACCCGTCGGGAACTCGGCGCCTTTCCCCTCATCGACGAAGATCACGCGGGGCATCTAAGCGGGGGATTGTACGGCCCGATCGGCCATGTAGGAACTGCGGACGAGCGGCGCGGATTCGACGTGCCGGAAGCCCAGTTCCATTGCACGCCGGCCGAGCTCCGTGAACTCTTCCGGACTGTAGTAACGCCGCACGGGGTGATTGTGCTCGGAGGGTGCGAGGTACTGGCCCATGGTGAAGATTCCAACGCCTGCTGTACGCAGGTCGGCCGCGACTGCGAGCACCTCGTCTTCGTTCTCACCGAGACCGAGCATGATCGATGACTTGGTGATCATTCCGCCCTCGGTCGCCCAGCGCAGGATGTCGAGCGACTGCTGATATTTCGCGACGGGCCGCACCTGCGGATACAAGCGCGGAATCGTCTCCACGTTATGCGCAAGCACCTCGGGCTTCGCGTCGATGACGATCTGCAGTGCGTCGCGATTGCCGTCGAGATCGGAAATCAGCACTTCGACCGCTGCGCCCGTGCGTTCACGTACTGCTTCGATCGTGCGCGCCACATGCTCAGCGCCGCCGTCCGGCATGTCATCGCGATTCACCATGGTAATGACGCAATGCTTCACGCCCATCTTCTCGACCGCTTCGGCAACCCGCCGCGGTTCATCGGGATCTGCAATCGACGGAGTGCCGCGGCCCACCGCGCAGAACGTGCAGCGCCGCGTGCAGATCTCGCCGAGGATCATGAAGGTCGCGGTGCCGGCGCTCCAGCATTCGAAGATGTTCGGGCAACGCGCTTCCTGACAGACCGTGTTGAGCGCGAGATCCTTCATCAACCCTGCGACCGGAAGCTGATCGAGTCCGCCCGGAACGCGGATCTTGAGCCACTCGGGACGATGGCCTGCGCGTTTGTTGATGGGATTCGTGCTCATGATGAGGGCACTGGGGCGCTGGGGCGCTGGGGCTTCAGGTGTGTTTCGAGTTGTTCCAGCGCCTCGCGGTCGTCACTCCATTTGATCCTTTCATACGCCTCCGCGAATGTAAACCAACCGTGCTCGTCGTGCTCTTCGGCATCCATGCGGATCGGAAGCGCGGAGTCGAGACGTGCGGTGTAGGTCACCTCGCGGGGGATGATCGGTGGCGGGAA
>CAZKID010000390.1:0-5446 GCA_964552405.1 uncultured Thermoanaerobaculia bacterium | reverse complement strand
GGGCACGGTGGACCAGGGGCGGAGGTGGACCGGATGGTGATTCACGTGAGGGACAGTGGAAAATGAATCGCGCGGGGGTGGATCGATCGTATCTTCGATCCGCTCGTTACCACGCGCGGCGGCGAGGGCGGCACCGGCCTCGGTCTCGCGATCTCGCGCCGCATTCTTCACGCGTCGGACGGTGAGGTTTCGGTGAAAAGTGAACCGGGCCAGGGCGCCGAGTTTTCGATTTCTTTGCCGCGCGCAAGTGCCATCGGCAGAGATGATGTCGCACGGATGACGACGAATGCGCATTCTCATCGTTGATGACGAAGAAGTTCTCCGCGACGTGCTGGAGACCGTGCTGCTCCGCGAAGGGTTCGATGTTCTGCTCGCCGCGAGCGGCGAAGAGGCACTGAACGCGCTCGATGGCGAGGAAGTCGATCTCGTCATTCTCGACATCATGCTGCCCGGCATCAGCGGCATTGACACGCTGCGCTCGATCCGCGTCTCGAGCCCCGCGCTGCCGGTCATCGTCATCACCGCCTACTCGTCGATCGATGGCGCGATCGAGGCGATGAAGCACGGCGCGTTTCACTACATCCCAAAGCCGTTCAAGAACGAAGAGGTCGTGCTCACCGTCAACAAGGCGCTCGAGCAACGGCGTCTCTCGAAGGAGAACGAGCGGCTCAAGGAAGAGCTCTCGGAGAAGTACGCCTACTCGAACATCATCGGCAAGAGCGAGACGATGCGAAAAGTCTTCGACCTCATTCGCCTCGCCGCTCCTTCGCGTTCGAACATTCTCATCGCCGGCGAGTCGGGAACGGGCAAGGAGCTCGTCGCGAAGGCGATTCATCACGCCTCGCCGCGCGCGCGTAATGCATTCGTCACCGTGAACTCCGGCTCGCTTCCGCCAGAGCTGCTCGAGTCATCGCTGTTTGGTCACATGAAAGGTGCGTTCACCGGCGCGATCGCGACGAAGCGCGGACTCTTCGAAGTTGCCGATGGCGGCTCGATCTTCCTCGACGAGATCGGCAACATCAATCTCGAGACGCAGGCCAAGCTGCTCCGCGTCATCCAGGAAAAAGAGTTCATGCGTCTCGGCTCGGTCGAGACGGTCAAGGTCGATTGCCGCATCATCGCCGCGACGAACGCCGATCTGCAGAAGCTGATGGCGGAACAGCGCTTCCGCGAAGATCTTTACTATCGCCTCAACGTCATCACGATTCAGCTCCCGCCGCTGCGGCGCCGCCGCGAAGACATCCCGCTTCTCGTCGCGCACTTCCTTCACAAGTATTCGGAGGAGAACAAGCGCAAGGTGCGTGAAGTGACGCCGGAAGCCATGAGAATCCTGATGGATCATTCGTGGCCGGGCAATGTGCGCGAGCTCGAGAACACCATCGAGCGCGCCGTGGTGCTCTGCACGATGGATCGCATCGGACCGGAGCTGATGCCGGATTACCTGCGCTATCCCGTCAACACCGATCAACCGGCGATGACGGTCCCGACGGATGGTCTCTCGCTGAAGGATGCGGTGTCGCGTTACGAGCGCGCGATGATTTTGCAGTCGCTGGAGCTCGCGAACGGCGTGCAGAAGCGGGCGGCGGAGCTGCTGCAACTCAAGCCTTCGACGCTCAACGAGATGATGAAGCGCCTCGGCATCCACACGAAGTCGACGGCGTCGGTCGAAGACGAAGTCGCGGTGGAGTGATTCTGCCCCACACGTTGTGGAACATTACAATCCCACTCCGAGGTGCCGCCCATGATCCGACGGCTGATGGCCGTTTCGTTGTTCCTCTTCCTCTCCGCGAACGCGTTCGCGCAACAACCGCCCACACCCGACGAGTTTCTCGGCTATCGCGCCGGCGATCGCTTCACGTCGTGGGACCGCATCCTCGGTTACTTCGACGAACTGGCGAAGAAGTCGAATCTGATTACGGTGCAGAAGTTCGGCGAGACCTACGAGAAGCGTCCGCTCGTGCTCGCGGTGCTCGCATCGCCGGCGAATCGCGCACGGCTCGGTGAGATCCAAAAGGATCTCGTTTCGATCGCGAATGGTGAAGCGACGACCGAGCGGGCTGCGGCGATCGCGAAGAACGATCCCGCGGTCGTCTGGCTCGGGTTCGGCATCCACGGCAACGAATCGTCATCCGCGGAGGCGGCGATGCAGGTCGCGTCGTCGCTGCTGCGCGAGCCGGCGCTCCTCGACAACCTCATCGTGATCATCGACCCGCTGCAGAATCCTGATGGGCGTGAGCGCTACATCCAGTGGTTCACGCGCACTCGCGGCGCGGTCGTCGATCCGAACCCCGATGCGTTCGAGCATCAGGAACCGTGGCCTCTCGGCCGCTACAACCATTACCTCATCGACATGAATCGCGATTGGGCGTGGCTGTCACAGGCGGAGACGCAGGCGCGCGTCGCCCAGTATCAACAGTGGAGCCCGCAGGTCTTCGTCGACTTTCATGAGATGGGACATGAGTCGACGTACTTCTTCCCGCCAGATGCGAAGCCGATCAACGCGAATCTTCCGAAGGATGTGGAGAAGTGGCTCGATGTCTTCGGCCGCGCGAACGCCGCGGCGTTCTCGGCGAAGGGCTGGGCGTTTTTTGTAGGCGAACGCTTCGATCTCTTTTATCCGGGATATGGCGACTCATGGCCCGCGCTGCATGGCGCGATCGGCATGACGTACGAAGTCGCAGGTCACTCGCATGCAGGCACCGCGGTGCGGCGCGAGGATCAGACGATCCTCACGCTCGCCGATCGCATCGCGCGTCACTACACGACAGGCATGGCGACGCTGCGGACCGCGGACGCACATCATGAAGAGCTCGTTCGCTACACGAATGAAGCCGTGCAGGCACAACTTGCCGCGGGGAGGCAGACGTACCTCGTGCCGCCCGGTGCGCCGAATCTCGAGCCGATGGTCGAGCTGCTGCAGAAACAGGGGATACGCGTTGGGATGCTGACGTCACCCGCTTCGATCAAGGCGACGCGAATCGACAGCGACGCGGCGGAGACGAAGATGTTTCCCGCCGGCACGCTGGTGATCAACACACGCCAGCCTCTCGGTGGATTCGCGCAGACGTTGCTCGAGAAGTCGCCGGTCTTCACGAAGGGCTTTGTCGAAGAGCAGCGCTCGAAGACGCAGGCGGATGAGCCGGATGACTTCTACGATCTGACGACCTGGTCGCTGCCGCTGGCCATGAACGTGGAGACGTATGTCGCCACAAATCCAATGACGGCCGATGTAAAGCCTTACTCGAAAGCAGCGGCGCCCGCGTTCCACGCCGCGTCGTACGGTTATCTGATCGACAGTCTCGACGCGAATGTCTATCGGCTCGCGGGCGCATTGCTGCGCGCCGGCGTGAACTTCAGCGTCAGTGATGACGAAGTGGACTTCGGCGGCGCCAGGCCCTCCGCGCGGGGCTCGCTGATCGTGTTGAAGGGAAGTAACAAGCCGGATGTCGACGCTGTGCTGGAACGGGCGGCGCGCGAGACGGGTGCGGCGATGACTCCGTTGGAGAGCGGATGGAACGGCGGCACCGCGTTCGGCTCCGAGAAGTTTCACTTCGTGCGCGATCCGAAGATCGCACTCGTCGGTGGCAATGGAACGAGCGCGACCTCATACGGGATGCTCTGGTACACGCTCGACATCGACACCCCGATTCCGCACAGCGAGCTCGCGTTCGAGTCGTTGCGAAAGATCGACTTCAGTCATTACCGCGTCATCGTGTTTCCCGATGGCGACTACAAGCGTCTCGATAAGAACACCGTTTCGCGCCTGCAGGCGTGGGTGAAAGCCGGAGGCACGCTCGTCGGAGTGAAGGGCGCCGGCGCCTTCTTCCGCGACAAGGATGTCGAGCTGTCGAAGTTGAAGGAGTGGGAGCCGCCGAAAAAGAAGGACGAGGACAAGCCGGCGACGGACGAGCGTTACAACCAGTATCGCGTTCCGGGCTCTGCGTTCCGCACGGAGATGAATGGCCGCTCGTACCTGACGTTCGGTCTGCCCCGTGCGCCGCTCGTATTGATCGAAGGATCGACGGCTTATGTGCCCGTCTCGCACAAGGTCGACAACATCTTGACCATCGACACGAAGGCGCCGTTGGCGTCGGGCGTCGCGTGGCCGGAGTCCATCGATCGCCTGAAGGGCTCGCCGTATCTCGTTGCCGAGCCATATGGCGACGGGCAGGTGGTCACGTTTGCCGATGACCCCAACTATCGGTTGTTCTGGCGAGGAACGCTGCCGCTGTTCTTGAATGCAGTGCTCTACTCGCCAAGCTTCACGAGAGAGTAAGTGGCTCGCGGACGTCTCGTCCGCGAGCCGCCTCGGCATAAACTAGCGCAACGATGTATCTCCGCCCTCCCGCAGTTGACGGCAGATTCTACGAAGGCTCTCCCGATCGCCTGCGCCAGGAAGTGCTCGGTTGCCTCCCGGATACGCAAGCAACGAAGCAGCGATTCATCGGTGCAGTCGTGCCGCATGCCGCGCTCATGTACAGCGGCCGCGTCGCTGGCGAGTTCTACGCAGACGCGGACCTTCCGCGACGCCTCATCATCCTCTGCCCGAATCACACCGGCCTCGGCCATCACGCCGCGATCAATCGCGAGGGCGCATGGCGCACGCCGCTCGGCAACGCCGAGATCGATTCGCAGCTTGCCGCGAAACTCATGAGCAGGACGCAGCTTCTGAAGGAGGATGCGGCGGCGCATGCGCGCGAGCACTCGCTCGAAGTGCAACTCCCCTTTCTTCAGCAACTCCTCGGCAGCGACTTCACGTTCGTGCCGATCTGTCTCGGCTCGGCGCGCTACGACTATTGCGAAGAGATCGGCGAGGCGATCGCAGAAGTCGTGAAGGACGTGGCTGAGCCGATCGGCATCATCGCCAGCTCCGACCTCAATCACTATGAGGATCAGGCGACGACCTTGCAAAAGGACCAACTCGCGATCGATCAGGTGCTCGCGCTCAACCCGCAGGAGCTGTGGCGCGTGATCTTCGACGATGATGTCTCGATGTGCGGCTTCATCCCGACGACGACGATGCTCATCGCGGCGAAGGCGCTCGGTGCAACGAAGACAAGATTGCTGAAGCACGCCACGAGCGGCGACATCAACGGCGACTATCGCCAGGTCGTGGGGTACGCTGCGATCGCCGTGGCATGAACATTCTCTTTGCGACAGCCGAGGTCTCGCCGATTGCGAAGACGGGCGGGCTTGGTGACGTGTGCGGCGCGCTGCCGAAAGCGCTGCGCGCACTGGGACACGACATCGTCGTCGTCATGCCATATCACCGTCAGGCGAAGGATTGGTTCCGCGAAAACAACGTCGAGCTCGAGCATGTCGCGGACGTTCCGATGGTGTGGGATCACTGGAGTGCCGATCTCACGGTGTTGCGCACGACGCTGCCTGGAACGGATGTCCCGTTGATTTGTGCGGCGAACGACGCGCTCTTCGATCGCGACGCTCT
>CAZKID010000389.1:0-5449 GCA_964552405.1 uncultured Thermoanaerobaculia bacterium | reverse complement strand
GATGGGACGGGATGTGACGGACAGAACCCATTCGTCCTACCTGGCGATCCACCCGCCGCCGAGACACAGATCGTCCTGATAAAACACGCACGCCTGCCCTGGGGCGATCGCGCGCAGCTTCTGCGCGAACACCACACGCGCGCGATCTCCGTCGAGCGGCGTAATCGTCGCCGCTACATCCGCCATACGCGAACGGACGCGCGCCTGTGCCTCGATCGGCCCCAATGGCTTCTCGCCGATCCAGTGCACACGCTCGGCAATCAACTCGCTCTTTTCCAGAAGCGAAGCAGGCCCCACGGTTACACGCTTCGTGAACGGATTCACATCGACGACATACATCCGCTCAGCCGAGCCACCGACATCGATGCCGCGCCGCTGGCCGATCGTGAAGTGGTAATAGCCATCGTGCTGTCCGACGACAACACCGTGCTCATCGACAATGTCGCCGGCCGCCTCGGCAGGCGTGATGCCCGTCTCGCGCTCGACGATCGATGGATACCCATCCTGCTGCGGCACGAAGCAGATCTCGTACGACTCCTTCTTGCGCGCAACGGATAGTCCGCCCTCTTCCGCGATCGCTCGCACCTCCGGCTTCTTCAGCTCTCCCAGCGGGAACAGCGCCTCGGACAACTGCTCCTGCGAGAGCTCGAACAGGAAGTACGTCTGATCCTTCGCGAGATCGAGCGCCTTGCGGAGCTCGAAGCGGCCTGCTGCATCGCGCGCGATGCGGGCGTAGTGACCTGTTGCGATCCGCTCAGCCCCAATGGCCAGCGCCTTCTTATGGAAGAGGTCGAACTTGACATGCGTATTGCAGAGGACGCAGGGACTGGGAGTCGTCCCCGCGAGGTAGCTCTGCACGAACGGCGTGATGACCTTGTCGTGGAACCCCGACTCCATGTTGAGTGTGAAGTGAGGAATCTCGAGTTTCCAGGCCACGCGGCGCGCGTCCGCAAGGTCATCGATCGTGCAGCAGCCGCCGTAGGTGGACTCCGCACGGCTGAGGTTGTCGTACATCTGCATCGACAATCCGACGACCTCGTGTCCCTGCGACTTGAGGAGGTACGCGGCAGTCGAGGAGTCGACTCCGCCCGACATGGCAACTGCGATCTTCATGGTAGCGAGGTCGAATACGAACCTCGGTACGGCATAATTCCCGATGGTGTTTCGTGAGTGAAGCAGCAACCCTGGAGCCTGCGACCGGCGTTCTGCGCGTGCTCGTCGTCGACGACGACAGCAACATCCGGCGCTTGATCGTCGCCGCGCTGCGGCGAGACGGTTACGCGTTCACGGAGGCAGGTAACGGACGCGATGCGCTCGATGTCATGCGGGCCGAACGGCCCGATGTCGTCGTGCTCGATCTGATGATGCCGGTGCTTTCGGGCTGGGATGTGCTCGCGGAGCGTCAGCACGACGCGGAGTTGCTGCGCATCCCAGTGATCCTGATCAGTGCAAGCCGCGACCCCGAGATCGCGAATGCGGTCGACAAAGGAGTCTGCGCGTTTCTGCCGAAGCCGTTCGACATCGGCGCTCTCTCCGCCCTCGTGCGAAGCTGCGTGAAGATCTAGGACAGGCGCCCTCGCCTGTCCTACACCTGCTGCGCGTCAAGCACGGCCATCGCGGCCATGTTCACGATGTCGTTCACGTCCACACCACGCTGCAGTACATGCACCGGCTTCGCGATTCCCTGGAGAATCGGTCCGATCACTTCCGCATTCGCAAGACGCCAGAGCAGCTTGTACGCCGCATTCGCTGCATCGAGGCTGGGGAAGATGAGGACATTCGCATCGCCCTGAATCGCGCTCCAGGGGTAATCGCCTGCTGCGATCTCCGGGACGACCGCGGTGTCGGCCTGCATCTCGCCCTCGACGACAAGGTCCGGGCGCCGTTCTTTCAGTATGCGAACGGCCTCGCGCACTTTCTCCGTCTGCGGGTCCTTCGTCGAGCCGAAGTTCGAGAACGAGACCATCGCGATGCGCGGCTCCATGTTGAAGCGGCGCGCCGTTTCGGCCGACTGCTCGGCGATCTCGACGAGCTGCTCGGCGGTCGGATTGATGTTCACCGTCGTGTCCGCGAGCAGCAGCATGCGGCCGCCCTTGAACATCAGCAGGTACGCACCCGACACCCAGCGCGCACCGGGCCGCGTCTTCAGAATCTGCAGCGCGGGACGAATCGTCGCCGGGTAATACGCGCGCAGGCCGGCGATGGCGCCATCGGCGTCGCCATGCTCGAGCATCATCATCGCGAAATAGTTGCGGCTGTTCAGAATCCGCCGCGCATCGGCCACGGTGATGCCATCGCGCCGCCGCAGCTCCGCAAAGCGCTGCGCATACTCCTCGAGCTTCGGCGAGTCGAGAATGTCGATGATCGTTACCTGCGACTCTTCGATGTGGTACTTCTCGAGCAGCGGAGTGATCGTTTCACGACGCACGAGCAGAATCGGTTTCGCCATCCGCTCGTCGATCAGGATCTTGGCGGCGCGAATGATCTTCTCCTGATCGCCCTCCGGAAACACGATGCGCTTCGGATCGCGCTTCGCACGATCGAAGATCAACTGCATGACGCTGCGCGAGCGGCCCAGCAGGCCTTCGAGGCGGCGGCGATATGCGTCGTAATCCTGAATCGGATGCTGTGCGACGCCCGTATCCGCTGCCGCTTTCGCAACGGCGACAGGGACGTTGAGCAGCACGCGATAGTCGAAAGGCTTCGGAATGAGGTACTCGCGGCCGAACGAGAAGCGATCGTTGCCATAGGCGCGGAGCACCGAGTCGGGAACGTCTTCCTTCGCGAGATTCGCCAGTGCTTCGGAGGCAGCGAGCTTCATCTCGTCGTTGATCGTGGTCGCGCGGCAATCGAGCGCACCGCGGAAGATGAAGGGAAATCCGAGGACATTGTTGACCTGATTCGGGAAGTCGCTGCGGCCCGTGGCCATGATCACATCGGGACGCGCGCCAACGGCTTCGTTGTAGCCGATTTCCGGATCAGGATTCGCCATCGCGAAGACAATCGGATTCGGCGCCATCACCCGAACCATGTCGGCGTTCACGATGCCGCCAACGGAGAGCCCGACGAAGACATCCGCGTCCTGCATCGCCTCCGCGAGCGTGCGCTTCGGCGTGTCGGCCGCGAACTCTTCCTTGTACGGAGTCATGTCGATCGTGCGGCCCTTGTAGATCACGCCCTTGCTGTCGGTGAGCATGACGTTCTCCTTGGAGAGCCCCATCTTGATATAGAGACGCAGACACGCCATCGCCGCCGCGCCGGCGCCGGAGATCACGATCTTTACCTTTGCGATGTCTTTGCCCGCGACTTCGAGCGCGTTCTTCAGGGCGGCCGCGGAGATGATCGCCGTTCCATGCTGATCGTCATGAAAGACGGGGATGTTCATCTCTTTCTTCAGGCGATCTTCGATCTCGAAACATTCGGGCGCGGCGATGTCCTCGAGATTGATGCCGCCGAACGTCGGCTCGAGTGCCTTCACCGCGTTGATGAAGAGCTCCGTATCACGCGTCGCAAGCTCGAGATCGAAGACGTCGATGTCCGCGAATCGCTTGAAGAGAACAGCCTTCCCCTCCATGACAGGTTTGCCCGCGGCGGGACCGATGTTGCCGAGCCCGAGGACGGCGGTGCCGTTCGAAATGACCGCGACGAGATTGCCTTTGTTCGTGTACTTGTAAACCTCACCGGGATCGCGCGCGATCTCGAGACACGGCTTCGCAACTCCTGGTGTGTACGCGAGCGACAGGTCGCGCTGCGTGGCCGTCGGTTTGGTGGGGATGACTTCCGTCTTGCCGGGCCGTTCGCCCTGGTGGTACTCGAGTGCCTCTTCGCGCAACGTATCGCTCATGGCGGCGGAGTCTAACAAAAAGAAGAGGAGGCGCTTTGCGGGGCGGCACCGGGAGAAGTGATGCCCGGCACGCCGAGGAGTGCGGACGAGGCGTCGGCGTCCCCAAAAACGAAAAAGGCCGCCTTTCGCAGGCGGCCTTCGCAAATCACCTGACTCTTGTTTACACCGCTTTGCGCTTGCGCGGCTCTTCGCTCTCTTCGATGCGCGGGCGCGCTGCCGGACCCTTGATGTCGTGCGTACGGCCGGTCATCGCGTTCCACGCGATCGCAACCGCGGGAACGATCGTGACGGTCGAGTACGTGCCGGCGAGGACGCCGATCAGGAGGATCCACGCGAACTCGTGAATGACCTTGCCGCCGAAGAGGATCAGCGCGATGAGGACGACGACGACCGAGCCCGAGGTCAGGATCGTTCGCGACAGCGTCTGGTTCATCGCGAGGTTGAGCTGCTCTTCGAGCGTCATACCGACCTTCAGTTTGCGGCGATTCTCGCGGGCGCGGTCATACGTGACGACCGTGTCGTTGATCGAGTAACCGACGATCAGCAGGAGTGCGGCGACGATGTTCAGCGAGAACTCGCCCTTGATCATGAAGAGGAACGCCATCGAGACGAGCACGTCGTGCACGATGCAGACGATCGCCGCGACGCCGAACATCAGGTCGAAACGGATCCAGAGGTAGAGACCCATCGCCAGCGTCGAGAAGATGATCGCAAGGATCGCCTTCTGCTGCAGCTCTTTACCAACCTGCGGTCCGACGGTCTCCTGATTGAGCACGTTGAACTGGCCGAGGAATGTTTTCTCGCTGAGCACCTTGGCATCGGCGGCGGTAACGCCAGGCGCCGAGCTGACCTGGCTCATGTTCGTGAAGAGGCCCAGCTCCGAGCGCTTGCTGATGACATTCTGCGCGATATCGAAGTAGTACTTCTTCGCAGCGTCGTTCGTTCCCTTCGTATCGGGATCGGCCGTCGCGAGGAGATCGGAGATGCGATCACGCCCGTGGAAGTTGAGATCGATCTTGTTCGGATCGGCCGATTCCGGGTTGAGATCGTGATTGAGCTTCGCAACCGTGGCGCCGGCGTAGTCACCCTCGCGCTTGAGCTGCGGCAACCGGATGAGCACCGAATTGTCCTCGGCCTTGCCGTACTGCTGGATCGATGCGTCGGCGAGATCGGCGCGCAGGCGATCCATCGGAACTTTGTCCTTGAACTTGAGGACGATGTTCGCACCACCCGCGAAGTCGATGCCCCAGTTCATCCCGTTCTTGAAGAAGAACGCGGCGCCGATCAGGACCCAGAGGAGCGAGAACGCCACGGCGGCAAAGCGCCATTTGACGAAATCGTATTTGGTATTGACGAAGATCTGCATGGTTGTCTCCTAGATGCTGATCGTGGCCGGCCGGTCTTCCGGCTTGTACATCACGTCGAAGATCACGCGCGAAACGAAGAACGCGGTGAAGACCGATGCGAAGAGACCGATGAGCAGGGTGACGGCGAATCCCTTGATCGGGCCCGTTCCGAACTGGAAGAGGAAGAGCGCCGAGATGATCGTCGTCATGTGCGTGTCGATGATCGTGCCGAAGGCACGTGCGAAGCCCTGCTCGATGG
>CAZKID010000388.1:0-5451 GCA_964552405.1 uncultured Thermoanaerobaculia bacterium | reverse complement strand
CACGCGCTCGCGGAGACCTATCACTTGTCCATCGCGGATCGCGGCGGAGAGATCAATCGGCTCGTCCTCGCGAAGTCTGCTCACGACTTCGCGCACATCGCTGAGCAGCTCTTTCGCGATCGCCTGGCTCTTCTCGATCTGCGTCTTCGCCTCTCCCTCGGTCTGGTGCCGCGCGACTTCCAGATTGATGCTCAGCGCCGCGAGATGATGGCCGAGCAGGTCGTGCAGATCGCGCGCGATGCGCAGCCGTTCCGCGCTGCGGCTGTTCATCTCCAGCAGCTCGGTGGCGACGTGCAGCTCCGCGTTAGCCCGCGCCAGCTCCTGCCTCGCTTCCGCCTCATTGTTGGCAATGCGCGACATCAGAAGGCCGAAGAGCTGAAACGAGAAGTAGGCGACGACGATCCCAATCGCGCCTTTCGGTTTCGGGAACGTGCTGGCAATGACCAGGGTCTGCACAACGATCCACGGGATCGCGAGCCGGAGAGTGTAACGGCCGAGCTGACCCGCCACGATGACGAGGAGAATCGGCTGCAGCCCGGAGGCTTGCAGGGTGCAGCAGGCAAGTGCGGCGATCGTCTGCGCCGCGATGCTCGGCATGCGCGAGCGCTCGTGGAACGCGTAGAAGACGATGAAGAGCACGTAGCAGACAGCCCAGGCGATGCCCTTCGGCTTCGTCAGCTCGTCACATTGGATCTCGTACAAGACGCTCGGAATGGCGACCGAGACCCACGTGAGCCATGCGACCAGGTTGATTGCGCGATGTTCCATGACGTGATGTTTGGATTGTATTGGAGAGCGAGCATCTCGCCCCCATGGATACTCCCTTCTACAATGACTGCATGCATACCGTGCCACACTGGCCATTCCTCGCCGCGATCTTTCTTCTCTTCACTCTCGGAGCGACGGCCCAGCAGCACATTGCAATCGTTGACGTCAGTGTCATCGACGTGGATGCCCCGGATGCGGCACACGCGCTCGCGTCGCACCAGACCATCGTGATCAGCGGCTCTCGAATCTCAGCACGAGGAGCAGTCCAGCGAATCCGTATTCCGGAAAATGCGGAGGTGATCGATGGCAGAGGCAAGTTCCTGATACCGGGCTTATGGGACATGCATGTTCACACGCTCCCGGAGGCGCGGCGGCCAAAAGCGGTTGAGATCTGGCTGCCGCTCTTCGTCGCCAACGGAGTAACGTCAGTGCGTGATATGGGTGGATCTGATGCTGCGTTGAAGGCCACGCGATTACGCATCGCGCGGGAGCATTTGCTTGCTCCTCGATTGATCGCTTCCGGTTCCGCGATCGACGGTTTTCCACCACAGTTCGGCACGGGAGTCCGCTCACCTGCGGAAGCCAGGCAGGCCGTCGACGCACATAAGAAGGGGGGAGCAAACTTCATCAAACCCTACAACCTGCTTACCCGCGACGAGTACTTCGCGATCATTGATGAAGCGAAGAAGGTGGGATTGCCGGTGGCAGGTCACGTGCCCCTGAGCCTTACGGTGCTGGAAGTTTCGGATGCGGGCCAGCGGAGCGTCGAGCATCTAACCGACATTCCGGCCACCTGCTCGACGATCGAGGCTGAGCTTCGCGAGGAACGCGTGACCGTGTCGCTGTCTGATTTTCGCGCGTGGCAACGCGCCCGTTGGGCCGAAGAGACGCGTGCCGCGTCATTCCATTCGCCGGAGCGCTGCCGCGCGGTCTTTGAGCATTTGACACGCAACGGAACATGGATTGTCCCGACCCTTGTCAACAAGAAATCTGCGCTCGAGGTCGCGGCGCGACTACGTGATCCCCTACTGCTCCGATATAGCGAGCCAGCAACGCGTGCTGCCTGGGAGAAGAGCGCCGCGATGAGCCCCGGCACGCCTGAAGAAGTGGCAAACCGCATTGCGAGATACGAGTCGATGCTTCGGCTGACTGGCGAAGCAAACGAATCGCACGCTCTTCTGCTGACAGGCACCGATGTTGGGAGCCCCTTTCCCCTCCTCCCAGGCTTCAGCCTTCACGAAGAGCTGGCCATCCTCGTGGAGTCCGGACTTGATCCACTGCAGGCACTTCGTAGCGCCACGCTCTCCCCTTCGCGCTACTTCCATCGCGAGCGGGCCATGGGAACGGTCGCACCGAACAGGATCGCCGATCTGGTTTTACTGGACAGGAATCCGCTCGAAGACATCCGCAACACGCGATCGATTGCTGCCGTAGTCCTTGGCGGGCGCCCTCTCTTGCGCGATGCACTCGACAGAATCCTCTCCCATGCAGCGGAGGCCGCAAAATGAATTCCCGCAACCCAACGCCAGCAATAGTCGAGACGCCCGCTCTCCCTCAAAAATACGCGCGCGCGCCGAACGTCACTGCCCTCTTCACCTGCACGTACGACAACTCGCTACCCTCTCCTCCCACGAACTCTGTATCGATCAAATACGCGTTGATGTTCGCCGCCAGCTTGCGCGTCACAGTGACCCGCACGATCGACGAAGCATCGCGCAGATTCGTGATCGCGATCGTCTCGACGTCGTACTTCGCGAACGGCACGTCGAGGCGCACGAACGAGTAATTGCGCGCCATCTGCAACGGCGCAAAGCGCCGGTTTGCCTCGCGCAGATTGAATGCCGCGAGCTGCCGCAAATCCTCCCACTGCGTCCTGCTCAACCCTTCACCACTCCGATACACCTCGGCCACCACATTCACGTTGCGAGGAAACGTGTACTGCATCCCGGCGAGCGCATGCCGCCGCGCGACTTCGGCGTGGACTTCCAGCGCATCGCCGATCACGCGCGCGAGGCTGATCCCCTGCCTCATCACATCGCGATCGCGATAGAGGTGCAACGAGATGTCAGTCCCGGCGACGAGACGATAGACGCGCGCGGCGTATCTCTGATGTTGCATCGCATAGAGCGAGACGCTGGTCCCTCCGAGAAAGACGTCGGCCTTCAGTGCATCGACCCCGCGATACGCCGAGCGCCGATCGTTAGGATCTGCCGGATTCTTCAGCGGCGAGACGAACGCGGTCGGGTTCCAGGCATAGCCCGTCCCCCACTTTTCGATGATGCCTCCCGCCGTGATGTCGAGCCACGGCCGGGGATTGAGCTGCAGGTACGCTTCGTTCGCACGCAGCCGGTCGGCGGAACGATCGGACGAATCCGCGCGCAGCTTGAGATGAAGCTTCCAGCTTCGATCGTTGCCCGACGCATCGACGAACGCAGTCGCATCGGCCACGTTCGTCGTGCGCGAAATCGCCGCGATGTTGTGCGGATTCAGCGGCGACGAGAGATTCGCCGGCGTGAAGAGCGACTCCGCACCGGCGGAACCAAAGACGCGAAAGGTCGCGGCATCTGCTGGAAAAGCCAGAAGGCACACCAACAACCACAGCGAGCCCGCGAGCCCGCGCAACCGCGTGACCATCTCGCTCACCATTTGCCCAACGCATCCTTCGTGAACATCTTCTCGGGATTGTCATGCGCGGCGAGATTCGCGTACTGCATCACGGTCGTGTTGCCGGGCCGCAGCAGATCCTCGATCTCGACGCGCTGTCCATGCTCGCTGTAATGCGCGCGCTTGATCAGCTTTCCGCTGACGACATAGAAATCGGCGCGCGACACCTCGCTCGATTTCCTGTCGACCCACAGCCGGACGCGCGCATACGCGATCGACGGATCCTTCGCCGCGAGCTCGAGCACCCACGAGTCACCTTCCGCCGCAACGCTGCTCGCGTTGTAATCGACGGCGAAGTTCGTCCGCGCGACGTCGCCATTCGACGCCTGCCCCATCAGCCGCTGCAACGGCGAGATGCGAATCGGCCGGCTCGCCGACGGCATGTAGATCCACATCGCGTCGCGCAGCATCAGGAGGTACTTCCCCTTGTCCGACGCAGGTGCGACGAACTCGACGACGCTGCGATCGCTCCCTTTGCCGTACACGCGAAACTTCGATGACTCCGACGTCTTGCCGCTGATCGAAGTCAGCGCGACATCGACGGAAAAACTGGAAAGCGGATTCCGCGCTGCATCCACCTTCGCCAGAATCACAGCACCATCCTCGGCAAACAAGGGAAGTGCAAAAAGAAGAATGATGAACAGTCGTTTCATTGAGAGGTCCTCCTGCTGTCTGCTGCCTGCTGTCTGCTGCCTGCTGTCTGCTGCCTGCTGCCTGCTGCCTGCTGCCTGCCTAGATGTGCCCCAGCGCGTCCACGATCTTCATCCGCGAGGCCTTCAGCGCCGGCACGATCGACGAGATCGTCGCCGTCACGAAGGAGACGAGGAATGCCGTGATCAGCACCGGCGGCTGCAGCATGATTTCGAGTCGATAGCCGACCGTGTAGCCCGGGGGGGGCGGCAGCATCACGTGACCATGATTGATGATCGTCGCGAGCAGCCACCCGACTGTGAGCCCGAGGAGGCCGCCGATCACGCCGATACCGACGCCTTCGGTGACGAACATCGCGCGCAGCCGCCCGCGCGTCGTCCCCATCGCCATCAGGGTGCCGATCTCGCGCGTCCGCTCGAGCACCGACATCAGGATCGTGTTCGCCACGCTGAACACGACGATCGCGAAGACGACGATGCCGAGGAAGCCGAAGATGCCGTTATAGAGGGCGACGACCTGGTGATAGAACGGCGCCAGCTCCGACCACTCCTTGATCTCGATGCCGCGCACGTGCGACGCGATTGCGCTGTGCGCCGCCGCGGTGTCATCGGTGTTCTGCAGAAAGACGAGCAGCTTCTCGATCTTCTTCGTCTGAAGCAGTTGCTGCGCGCCGGCGATCGGCATCTTCACGGCGCGCTCGTCGAACTCCTTCACGCCGGTCATGAAGATGCCGGCGACGCGCACATCCATCGCGTTGAGTGAGCCGCTGGTCGTCGTGGTCATGATCGTGAGGTAGTCGCCCGGCCTGGCGTGCATCGACTTCGCGAGTCCCGCGCCGATGAGCACGGCATCGCTCTCGCTGTCGGGAAGATCGCTGCCTGCCGTGAGGCGTTGATTGTTCATCGCGCGGTCTTTCGGCGGCTCGACCGCGGTGGCGATGAACGTCTCCGACTTCTCGCCGTTCGAGACGAGTCCCATGAGCGTGATCTGCGCGGCGGTCATCTTGACGCGCGGATCGCGTTCGATTTCCTTGCGAATCGCCGCCGGATCTTCCAGTCCGTACTGGAGCGGCTTCTGCGACTGCGCTTTCGAATAACCGTCGCGGAAGATCTGCAGATGCCCGATGCGGCCGCGGATCGTGCTCTCGCGCAGGCCGAAGAACGTGCGCGCCTTGTAGCCGCCGAAGAGAATGAGCCCGACCGCGCCGAAGACGATCACGGTGAGCGTGATGGCCGAGCGCCGGCCGTTGCGGAGAATGTTGCGAAGTGCGAGTTTGATGATCATTGGGAGCTCCTTAAGCGGAAAGCCGCTCTTCCTGCTGCCTGCTGTCTGCTGTCTGCTGCCTGCTGTCTGCTGCCTGCTGTCTGC
>CAZKID010000387.1:0-5475 GCA_964552405.1 uncultured Thermoanaerobaculia bacterium | reverse complement strand
CCGAGGGGCGGTTCAAAGACTGGGGCTACCAGCCGGCGAAGGAGGAGTTCGGCGACGGCACGGTGCCGGAATCCGAGGCGACGGGAACGTCAGGCAAGATCGTCATCAAGGATCGCATCGCCGACTCGATGTTCCAGCAGGTGCTCCTGCGTCCCGCGGAGTACTCGGTGATCGCGACGACGAATCTCAACGGCGACTACCTCTCCGACGCCCTCGCCGCGCAGGTCGGCGGCCTCGGCATGGCGCCCGGCTCGAACGAGTAGGACGAGGTCGCCATCTTCGAAGCGACGCACGGCACCGCGCCGAAGTACGCGAACAAGGACATGATCAATCCCGGATCGTTGATCCTCTCCGGCGTAATGATGCTGCGGCACCTCCGCTGGTTCGAGGCCGCAGAGGCGATCGAGAGTGCGGTCGCGAAGACCATCTCGCAGAAGAAGGTCACGTACGATCTCGAGCGTCAGATGGAAGGGGCGACGAAGGTCTCGACGTCGGAGTTCGGAAGAGCAATCGTAGAGAACGTGTAGGGACAGTTCTGAGTTCTGAGTTCTGAGTTCTGAGTTGTCCTACACCATCGCCCTTACCGCGAGGAACCACGGCTCTCTGCGACCGAACTTCGTTGCGAGCGCGCTGCCGACGCCGAAGACCGACGCGCCAGCCCAGACCAGCGGTCCTACGACCGGGATCAATCGCAACCCCCCGAGGATGACGAGGCCGAGCACCGCCAGGGCGAGATCGCCGCGCAGCCAGTTACGAGACGCCAACTGATCGCGTGTGCGCGCACCGCCGATGAGCGTGCCGAGCGCATGAAACACCGCGACGAGTCCATAGATCTTCGTGATCACGGCAAACACTGCCAGCAGAAACAAGAGCGGCACGCCGACGAAAAACGGGATCAAGTAGCTGAAGACGATCGCGGTCAAGACGAAGCTGGTGACCGCGACGAGACCCAGCACGAAGCAGTGCAGAGCACCGTTGCGCAACTCGATCGACGAGGACCGCACTTCCCGCCCGCTCATCAACGTGAGACCGACCGCGGCGAGCAACCACACCGCAATCAGCGATACTGTGACCGCCGACTGCTGCATCATCGATGCGGCATGCTCGAACGAGAACGGCATCTGCAACGGATTTGCTGGCTGGGGGGCGGCGATCATCGCCGTCACCAGAGTTGCCGCGACGATCGTCAATGGGAGAAAGAGCCGCAGCATCCTACGCATCGATCCCCCGCGGCGCTCGGCGCAGTAGCGCAATCAAAATGACGTTGACGACGGCGAAGGCCGCCACAATGACACCCTGCGGCATCGATTCGGCCCAGCCAAGCACTGCAGCACGCCGGGCTTGCATGGAACCGATCACGTAATCTGCAATCTGCGTTGCTGTGATTCCGGCCATCGTGCAGAGCGCGAAGGAGGCGACAATCAACACGAGCGCCACGACCGCCACCAGCGGCCACGCGCGATGCTTCGCGCCTTCCCACGGTGCGAGCGGCAACGCGTCGAAGCGCAAGGGCTTCGTCGACACGGCGTTCTCGCCGAACAGCGCGCGGCACTCCTCGCATTCGGCGAGGTGGCCGGCGTTTGCTTCCGGATCTTCGAGATACCGCTCGCAGCTTGCCGTCTTCATACAGGTTCCAGGTACGACTCCAGCTGGTCCTTGAGCAGATTGCGTGCACGGAACAGCTTGTTCTTCACGGTGCCGAGGGGAAGCTTCTTCATGGAAGCGATCTCCTCGTAGGAAAGCTCCGCATAATGACGGAGCTGAATCAACTCCCGATAGTCAGCCGGCAGATGCTGAACCGCGCGTTCGATCGCGGCGCTCATCTGCTTGTTGCTGAGAGCACGATACGTCGAAACCCCCCCGCCGGCGAACTCACGCTCCTTCCCCTCCTCTTCGCCTCCCGGCGCCACCAGCGGCACCTCGGAAATCGACTTCTTCCTCAGCGCGTCGATCGCGCTGTTCTGCGCGATGCGAAACAGCCAGGTCGAAAACTGAAACTTAGGGTCGAACCGGTCGAGGGCGAGAAAGACCTTCACGAAGATTTCCTGGGCGAGATCGTGAGCGTCTTCGTAGCGATGCGTGATCCGATAGACGTAGTTGACGACGCGCTTCTCATAGCGCGCCACCAGCTCCGTAAAGCGGTCGCGGTCGCCCTCGAGGATGCGGGCGACCAGGGCCCGGTCGTCGAGTTGCTCACGTTGCGCCATTCAGATGTACGGCTCCGGGAGCCGAAGGTTTTCGGATGATACTCTGCGGGAGCCAGCGATGATCCAGATCCGCAGCCTCACCAAGAAATACGGCGATTTCGTCGCGGTCGACGATCTCAGCCTTTCGGTGGAGAAAGGGGAGATTTTCGGGTTTCTCGGGCCCAACGGTGCGGGAAAGACGTCGACGATTCGCATCATCGCCGGGTTGTCGCTTCCCACGTCGGGCGACGTAAGCGTCGGCGGCATCGACGTGATCGCGTTCCCCGAAAAGGCGAAAGCGCTGCTCGGCTACGTTCCCGACCGGCCCTATCTGTACGAGAAGCTGACCGGCCGCGAACTGCTCGAGTTCGTTGCGAATCTCTACAACCTCGAGTGGCGCGAGTGCGAGGCACGCGCAAACGAGATGCTGCGCTACTTCGATCTCGCCGATTGGGCCGGATCGCGCATCGAGAGCTATTCGCACGGCATGAAGCAGAAGCTCGTGATCATCTCCGCGCTGGTCCATCAGCCGCAAGTGTTGATCATCGACGAACCGATGGTTGGTCTCGATGCGCTCGCTCAACGGCAGGTGCGTCATCTCATGCGCGACCTCGCGAGTGAAGGAAAGACGATCTTTCTCACGACGCACACGCTGTCCATCGCAGAGGCGGTGTGCGATCGCGTCGCGATCATCCATCACGGAAAGATCATCGCGACAGGACCGACCGCGGAGCTCAAGCAGGATCGCGCGTTGGAGGATCTGTTCCTCGAGCTGACGTACGAAGAAGGCGATGCGTAGCGCCATTCATGACCACGATCGCTGACATCCGTGCACGATTTCGCGATGATTCGATTCGTCGAGACGTCGATCTCCTATTGGCGGACATCACAGGCAAATCCACCGCGTGGGTCTTCGCGCACGGCGATGACGTCATCGACGATCGTATCGAATCACTGATCCGGCGGCGCATCGAGGGCGAACCGCTGCAGTACATCCGCAACCGCGCGGAGTTCTACTCGCGCGAGTTCTATGTCGACGATCGCGTGCTCATCCCCCGCCCTGAGACGGAAATTCTCGTCGAAACCGTGATTCAGCAGGCGCCTCGCCAGGCTCGCGTGATCGACATCGGCGCCGGCAGTGGCTGCATTTGCGTGACTCTGGCACTCGAGCGTCCGGACCTGCACGTCTTCGCTGTGGATGCGAGCATCGCAGCGCTTACTGTCGCGCAACGCAATCGTGATGCGCACCGTGCGCGCGTGCTCCTCGCCGTATCCGATGTGCTCGATGCGACGAACACGCGCTTCGAGCTCATCGTGTCGAATCCTCCGTACATCGCTGCGGCTGACGTCGAAACGCTCGCGACGGAAGTGCGGGATCACGAACCACGCATGGCGCTGACACCCGGGCCCGCGGGAACCGAGATCATCGAGCGCATTTACGCCGCGGCACATGGTGCTCGCGTGTTTCTCGAAATCGGCTATGGACAGGCCGAGGCTGTGCGGCGGGTAGCACAAGCGCACGGATATCGTGTCGACCACATCGTTCGCGATCTCGCCGGAATCGAGCGCGTCGTCATATCATCGGCGCATGGCTAACAACGATCGCTGCCTCTTCTGCCGCATCGCCAACGGCGAGATCCAGGCACGCAAGGTCTATGAGGACGACGACGTTTTCGCATTCGAAGACATCAACCCGCAGGCACCGACGCACGTGCTGATCATTCCTCGCAAGCACATCGCGAGCATGGACGATCTCGGCGACGGCGACGCCGCAGTCATCGGCACGACACTCGCGCGCGCGGCGGACATCGCGCGCACGCTGCACCTCAACTCCGACGGTTACCGGCTCGTCGTAAACACCGGTGAAGCTGCAGGGCAGACCGTGTTCCATGTGCACTTCCACATCCTGGGAGGAAGGAACATGGGATGGCCTCCCGGCTGACGCCGGGAATTGAAAATTAGAAATTGAAAATTGAAAATGGGCCCGCACCGCTGCATCACCGGCTCCCAATTTTCAATTTTCAATTTTCAATTTTCAATTTCGACTCACGCCGGCGGGGGGACTCTGAACCGCGTTCCGCTGAACGTCATCGAGCGCTGGCTCTTCCGCCGCGCGCCCTTGCGGCGGTTCAGGAAGTCGTCTTTTGCTTCGCGCAGAGTGGACGGCACGTAGGTCGCGCCCGCACCGATCGTCTTCTGCTGGTCGCGCGCGAACATCGATCCGCCGGCCACGATCATCAGCTCGGGGAAGTTCGACGCGATGAGCTGCAAGAGCGTATAGCCGGCATCGAGGTGATCGAAGTTCGAGCACGACACGAACAGCGCTTCCGGCTTCACTTCGGCGACGAAGGCGACGAGCTCCGGATCGGGAAGATCGGTGAAGTAATCGACCGAGAAACCCTCGGCGCGCAGCAACTGCGTAAGCATCAGCGTGCCAAGCGAAAGACGCTCACCCGCAACAGAGACCGCGACGAGGTGGCGTTCGGCGTCACCGATCACGGCATTGCGATCGCCGAAGCGGATGATCAATTCGCGAATCACGTCCTTGATGAAGTGGTCGTGTGCAGGAGTGATGCGTTTGCGATTGAGCTCCTCCTGCGCGAAGGTCAGCGTCGGAATGAAGAGATCGTTGAACATCTCCTCCATCGTTGCTGCCTCGGCATAGCGATCCGCAATCGCGATCGCACCGGTACGGTCGCGCAGGAGCAGACGGTTGTAGAACGACAGATATCCCTCGAGCGGATCCTCGGTCCCGAACATGATCGAGAAGACGCGCAGCGCCGGGATGAACTCGCCGCCGACCGTGAGGCAGACCGAGATCGGCGTCGCGAGCAGAAGGCCCACCGGTCCCCACAGCCAGCCCCAGAAAATCGCGGAGACGAGCAGCGCAATCGGCGATACACCGACGCGATGCCCGACGACGATCGGCTCGACGAACCCGCCGATCAACTGATCGCTCAGCACGAAGAGACCAAGAACCGCAACCGCTGTGTACCAATTCGGAAAAACGGCGAGCGCGAGAAACGTCGGCATCGCTGCGCTCAGCACAGCGCCGACGTAGGGGATGAATCGCAGCAGTCCCGCAAGTACGCCCCAGAGTGGTGCATGCGGCACGCGTAAAGCGAACAGACCAAGTCCTATGAGCACACCGAAGCCGACATTGAGCAACGCAATGGTGAGCAGATACCGGCTGATACGCTGCGAGGTCTCGCCGATCGCCTGCGTGGTCACGGTCAGATGCGCACGCCCGGCAAGCCGCAGCATCTTGTCGCGCAATGACTCGCGGTCC
>CAZKID010000386.1:0-5494 GCA_964552405.1 uncultured Thermoanaerobaculia bacterium | reverse complement strand
ACCTGCGATTCAAATCCGTGCAGGACTACTTCGGCGACATCTCCGCGCGCGTGCAGGAAAACCTCGCGGGTGTGCGCGTCGTGCGAGCGTTTACGCAGGAGAAGCACGAGGTTGAAGCGTTCAAGGGGATGAATCGGGAATTCGTCAATCGCAACCGTTCGCTGATTCGGCTCACGGCAACGTTTTATCCGGCGTTGCATGCGCTCATCGGCGTGATGTTCGTCTTCACCTTCTTCCTCGGCACGCGGCGCATTCTGGCGCATTCGATGACCATCGGCTCGTTCGTCGCTTTTCAGTTCTACCTCGGACGGATGATCTGGCCGCTCATCGCGCTCGGATGGGTGATCAATCTCTTCCAGCGCGGCATGGCATCGATGCAGCGGCTGCATGAAGTCTGGTCGGTGCCGCCCGGTGTGCTGCCCGACGCAGGGACGCCGATCGCAGGGGAGATTCGCGGGGACATCGACATCCGCGACCTGACGTTCACCTATCCATCGGGAACACAGCCGGTGCTGCGCAACATCAACATGCAGGTGCGGGCCGGGGAAACGATCGGCATCGTAGGGCGAACGGGCAGCGGCAAGTCGACACTGCTGTCGTTGATCACGCGCACTTTCGAGCCGCCTTCCTCGTCGGTCTTTCTCGATGGAGCGGCGGTCGAGGCGATGCCGCTGCGGCAGCTTCGCTCCGTCATCGGCATGGTGCCGCAGGAGACGTTCCTCTTCTCCGAATCGCTCGCGGAGAACATCCGTTTCGGGCGCGGCGCTGCGACGGATGCGGAAGTCGATGAAGCGGCGCGCCTCGCGGGGCTCTCCACCGACGTCGCCGGATTTCCGCAGGGCCTCGGCACGGTGATCGGCGAACGTGGCATCACACTTTCCGGCGGACAGAAACAGCGCACCGCGATTGCGCGCGCACTCGTCCGGAATCCACTCGTGCTGATCCTCGACGATTCACTCAGCGCGGTGGACACCGCGACCGAAGAGCGGATTCTGCACGCGTTGCGGGAAGTGAGGAAGGGACGTACGGCGCTGGTCGTCTCGCACCGCGTGTCATCGGTGAAAGACGCGGATCACATCATCGTGCTCGAGGATGGCCGCATCGTCGAGCGAGGTACGCACGAGTCGCTCGTCGCGCATGGTGGCTACTACGCCGACCTCTATCGCCGGCAGACGCTCGAGGAAGAGATCGAGGAGATTGCGTGAGGAGTATCGAGTGACGAGTGACGAGTGACGAGTGACGAGTAGACACCACTCGGTACTCATCACTCGTCACTCGGCACTGAAGCGAAGCGTATGGAACGACACGAAGACGAAGGAAGCAAAGCCTTCGATCCGCATCTTGCGCGGCGCTTGCTGCGGTACCTGCGTCCTTATCGGGCTCGGGCGACTTTCTCTGTGCTATTGGTGATCGTTTCGTCGATCCTCGAGATCGCCGGCCCCGCGATCGTGGCAGTCGGCATCGACCTCTTCGTGAAGCCGCTCGGGACCCAGCCTGTCGGGTTGTCTGCACGGGTGGGCGAGTGGCTCGCCGCGCATGGCTGGACGCTCGATCCGCTGGCGGGGATCAACGCCGCCGCGTTGATCTACATGATCGTGTTGTGCGGCAACTTCGCCGTGCTCTACACGCAGATGGTGCTGATGAATCTGATGGGGCAGTACGTCATGTACGACCTCCGGAGGCAGATCTTCGAGCATCTACAGCGCCTCGATGTGCAGTTTTTCGATCGCAATCCCGTTGGCCGGCTGATGACGCGCGTGACGACCGATGTCGACGCTCTGAACGAGATGTTCACCGCCGGCTTCGTTGCGATCTTCGGCGACATCTTCGTGTTGATCGGGATCGTCGGCGTGCTGTTCTGGATGAACTGGCGTCTCTCTCTCGTCCTTTTCTCGATCACACCGTTCATCATCCTGATCTCGATCTGGTTCCGGCAGGGCGCACGCAAGACCTACCGGCAGGTGCGGGCGCGCATCGCCGCGATCAACGCGTTTCTGCAGGAGCACATCTCGGGCGTCGCGACCGTGCAGCTGTTCAACCGCGAAGAGAAGGAAGCGGAGAAGTTCGAGCAGCTCAACGCGCGGCATCGCGATGCGAACATCGACTCGATCTTCTACTACGCCGTCTTCTATCCGGTGATCGAGTTGATCCAGTCGATCGGCATCGCGCTGATCGTCTGGTTCGGCGGGGGACAGGTACTGAGCGGCACGCTCTCGGTCGGTGCGTTGATCGCCTTCTTTCAATATGCGCAGCGCTTCTACGAGCCGATCTCCGACCTCTCCGAGAAATACAACATCCTGCAGGCGGCGATGGCAGCGAGCGAGCGCATCTTCAAGCTGCTCGACACCGAGCCGAAGATTCTGGATGACGGCACGCTCGACATCGAGCATTTCGAATCGATCGAGTTCCGCGATGTCTGTTTCGCGTACAACGAACCGGAGTGGGTGCTCAATCACATCTCCTTCAGCGTGAAGCGAGGCGAGCGTGTCGCACTCGTCGGTCACACCGGCGCGGGGAAGACGACGATCACCGCGCTGCTGCTGCGCTTCTACGAACCGCAGAAGGGCGAGATCCTCATCAACGGAATCGACATTCGAAAGTACAAGCTCGCGCCGCTGCGGAGGGTGTTTGCGATCGTGCAGCAGGATTTCTTCCTCTTTACCGGATCGGTCGGTCAGAACATCTCGCTCGGCGATCCGATGATCGGCGACGAGACGGTGCGCGAGGCCGCGCGCCGCGTGCAGGCCGATCGCTTCATCTCGCGGCTGCCGGAGGGTTATGCGTCAACGGTGCGGGAGCGAGGGGCCGGTTTCTCCGTTGGCGAGAAGCAACTGTTGTCGTTTGCACGAGCTCTCGCGTTCGACCCGCCGGTGTTGATCCTCGATGAAGCGACGTCATCGATCGATACGGAGACGGAGCGGCTGATCCAGGAAGCGATCCAGACTCTGCTCGCAGGCCGTACGTCGATCGTGATCGCACATCGCCTCTCGACGATTCGCTCCGCGGACTCGATTCTCGTCTTTCACCACGGCGAGATCCGCGAGCGTGGAACGCATGAGGAGCTGATGGAGATCGACGGCCTGTATCGGAAGTTGTACGAGATCCAGTATCGGGAGACCGCCGCAGCCGCTGGTTAGCCACTCAGATCCAGTGGGGGCACAGGCGCCCTCGCCTGTGCACCGAGCCGACAGGCGAGGGCGCCTGTCGCCCCACCGGACTGTATCTTCTACAGCGCCCGCATCGCCGCCGCTGCCGATAACCGGCTCGCTCTCAACGCGGGCAGGACACCGCCAACCAGTCCCATCGCGATCGCGAATCCGACACCTTCGGTGAGCAGCATCGGCGTGATCGAGAACTCGAAGTTCATCTCTGCGAACGTGAACCAGTTCGCGGTTCCCGTCGCGAGCCCGTTGAGCGGCAGCGCGCAGAGTCCGCCGATCATCCCTCCCACAATCGACAGCAGCACCGCCTCGGACATGAACGACAACGCGATGGAACGCCGCGAGTAGCCGAGTGCGCGCAGCACCGCGATCTCGCGCGTGCGTGAGCCGACAGCGGCATACATCGTATTCATCGCGGCAAATGCAGAGCCGACGGCCATGATGATCGCGACGATGTTGCCGAGGATGCGGACGGGTGCCGCGGCTTTGGTTTGTTCGGCGAAGTAGGCGACCTCGCGCTGTGCATTGAGATCGAGACGCGGCTCGGCCTCGAGCATCGCAATCAGCGGGGCGACCTTTTCCTGTGACGAGGCGCGAATGAAGATGTCAGCCCACGCGCGCCGCTGAAAGGTCGACGCGATGTTCTCGGCGTCGGTCCACATCTCGGAGGCGTAGGCGGTATGGCCCGCGTCGAAGATGCCGACGATCTTCCATTTCGCACTGCCTGTCGTGAACTCGTCGCCAAGCCCGGAGTCGCGGAATCGGGCGGCGATGGTGCGGCTGACGGTGAGCTCGCGTAATCCCGGTTGATACCAGCGGCCGCTCACGAGCTTCACGCCGGGACGCAGGCGGCGGCCCGTGTCGCCGAGTCCGCGGATGACGACGTTGGCGTTGCCATTGTCCTCGCGGCGCGCGGTGTTCACGTAGACCATTCGCTCGGCAGACATCGCGTCGATTCCGGGCAGGTTGCGGATGATCGAGGGGGCCGAGACGTCGATGATGCTGCCGGTTTCGCTGACCGCTCCACGCCGCAACGCGAGGATGTTGAGAGGATCGCCCGTGTCGACGAACGTTCGCTTCATTCCGTCGACGAGCGCCATCACGGCGACGAAGACCGCGACGCTGATCGCAATGCCGAATGCCGTCAGGAACGTCGCAGTGCGGCGCACGGCGAGATTGCGAAGGTTGTACTTGATCGGGATGAACATCACGATTCCCGGAGCGTGTTGGCAATCGAGGCGCGCGCGGCGCCGATTGCAGGAACGAGCGAGCTGACGATGCCCATCGCCAGCGCGAGGAGCGCAGCGAACGCGATCGTCTCCTCCGTGACGTTGAACTGCTGAATGACGGTGTTCGTCAGATCGTAGATGTCGAACACGCGGAAGAAAAGCCGCGCGCCGCCGATGCCGATGATGCCGCCGGCGACCGAGATCGCGAGCGATTCTCCCGCGACCAGAGCGACGACATGATGCGGCCGGTAGCCGATGGTCTTGAGGACGGCGATTTCATGGCGCCGTTCGCGTACCGTCATCGACATCGTATTCGTCGTGACGAGGACGATCGCGAAGACGACGGCGGCGGCGATCGCCGAGATGAAAAGCGTCACGTTGCCTAGCATCGCCGAGAAACCCTGGACGAAGTTGTGCTCCGATTCACTGCGCGTGGGAGCGCTCGAATTCGCGAACATCGCGTCGATCGTGCGCGCGACGCCTGGAGTGGCAGCGGCGCTGCGCGTCATCTCGACGAACGCCATCGATTTGTCCGCGCGGTCGGGGATCGAGCGTCTCACCAGCTCATTGAAGTAGTCGTACCAGAGGAAGAGCGCATTCTGCGACGGCCCGGCGAATCGCGCGCGAATCGTTCCCTCGACGTCGAATGGGAACACGGAACCTTTGAGCGTGATGCGTTGTCCGATCTTCCAGTCGTATTTCTTCATCATCTTTTCGGGAACGATGATGCCTGTGCGGTCCGCGCGAAACGCTTCGAGCTCCGCGGGAGGAATCGCGTACTGCGGATCCGTGCCCATGAACTTCGGGTCGCAGGCGATGATCATCAGCGGAATGTTCGGCTCGCGGTACCAGCTCGGAATCCACTGATACTCGGACACGCGGAGAACGTTGGGAACGCGGGCGAGTTTTTCCTTGTAAGCGATCGGCAGCGGGATCTGGAGCGAGACAGCGCTGCGCGTGATGAGACGCTGCCCCGACTGCTTCGTCATCAGCGTGTCGCCGCGCATCTCGATGACGAGCGTTCGAAGGCTGACGAGGAGGAAAAGGGAAACCGCGACGCTGAGGGTGGTCAACACGGTCCGGCGCCGATTTCGCAATGCGTTC
>CAZKID010000385.1:0-5523 GCA_964552405.1 uncultured Thermoanaerobaculia bacterium | reverse complement strand
GATCGCGTTCGATCCCTGCGAAGTGAGATAGCGCACGCCGCCGCGGCCGCTCTCCTGATCCTTGAGATGGATGAACTGCCGCTCCGCCGGAAGATTCAGCCAGTGATCGAGAGTGGACAGCAGCGGACCGGCCGCGGCGATGTGGGGCGCGAGTGTGTCGCCGCGAAAACGGTCGGCGAGTTGCAGCGTCCAGGGAAAGCCGCCGACATCGAACACGGATGTGACGCCTGAGCAGACGTAAGAGCGTGCGAAGCGCTGCGGATGCGCTTTCAAATCCGCCTCGACCTGCTCATATGGATGCGAAGCGCGTACATCGAGCGCGTCAGGACGCCCGTCGGCCCAGCCGGTCTGCGAGAAGTGCACGTGCGCATCGATGAGTCCGGGCGTGACGAACATTCCTTTCGCATCGAAAATATCGATGCCTTCAGGAATCGCGCACTTGCCCGCGCACTCGATCTTTCCATCGCGCACGATGATGTTCGCGTCCTTGACGGGTGCGCCGCCGCGGCCATCGATGAGCGTCGCGTGTGCGATTGCTCGCGGGGGAGGCGGCGTTCCGGCTGGCGCATCGATGGCGCCGGTCAGCGCGATCTTCCAGCCGTCCTGCGTCTTGACGAACAGGCGTTCCGACATCCCGCTGTGTTCCTCTGCGCCATAGCGAACGCGATAGCGGTACGTGCCGTAGACGACTCCTGGCTGCACGGAAGTCAGACGGAGATCATCGGCGTCGAGCGCATCGGGCCAGCGCGAACCTGCGCCTTTCGCGAAATCGTCGTAGCCGGCGGCGAGTCCATCCGCGCCGGTGCGAACGAGCTTCGGCGAATGGAGATAGAGCGCGAGATACGCGTCGCGATCGTGCTGATGAATCGCGTCGATGTTCTTCCTGAATACCGCGCGTGCAGCGTCGAGGTCGCTGCTTTGTGCCTGGAGCGTCACGGCGGCAAGAATCGAAATGGTTACAGTCAGAAGGCGTCGCATGACAGAAGTCTAGAATGGACTCAGCCTGGTGCCGAGGAGCGATTGATGCTGCGACCTTTGGCTGTTGCTGTCCTTTTCGCTGCAACCGTAGTTACGGCTGCCCCGTCCGAAGGGCCTCGCGCCGGCGAAACGATCGATGTCTCGATCGTCAATGTCGATGCGATCGTCACCGATCGCACCGGCAATCGCGTTCACGGACTGACGCAGGACGACTTCGAGATTCTGGAAAACGGGAAGCCGCGGCCGATCTCGAATTTCGCCGATGTGTCCCAGCCGCGCGACGCCGCACATCCGCAGCCGCGAACGATCGTGGTGTTCGTCGAGCACTTCCGCACAGCGGACTTTCGCCGCGATGCCTTCTTCAATGGTCTGCGGGCGTTCCTGCACAAGGGTGTGCGTTCCGGCGATGCGGTGAAGATCGTGTCGTTCGGCGACCGGCTCGAGACGCGGCTCGACTTCACGGACAAACTCGCCGCAATCGATCGCACGCTCGACGCGATGGCAGCAGAGTCAGGGCCGGGGATCGATGACATCACGTTGAAGGACCGATTGATCGCGGAGACGTTCAATTCGATCTCTGCCGAGCGCAATCAAACTGTGAAACATCGCAACACGTCGGATCCGCTGAACCCCGAACGAAACTTTCGCTACATGAAGACGCGCGAGATGGTGGAGTCGATCACTGCGCTGATGAGCTCGATCGCCGGCTCGGATGCGAAGAAGGTCTTCGTCATGGCGCTGCAGCGTTTCGAGCCGGCGGACTTCCGCGACAGGTTGGCCGACCGCGTCGCGCGAACGGCGAACGCCAACGGTGTCACGGTCTATCCGCTTTTTCCCGAGGGGATCGCGGCGACGAGTTTCAGCAGCGCGGATCAGGAGCTCTTCAACCGGCAGGCGCCGTTTCTCCAGGAGATTGCCGATGCAACCGGCGGACGATTCGCGTGGGGCACCGAGATCGAGCACGACCTCCCGAAAGCCGCCGCCGATCTCGACGCCTATTACTCCCTCGGCTACCGTGCGACGAATCACAACATCGACAAGGCGCGAACGATCCTCGTGCGGACGAAGAACCGTGACTACACCGTGCGGGCGCGGCGCGAATACGTCGAGAAGTCCGATCAGACGCGCATGCACGAGCGCGTGATCGCCGCGCTCTTCAATCAGCCCGAGGTCTCGTCGATGAACATCGTCGTCGAGGCGGCGAAGCCGCGCTATGTGACCAGCACCCATTGCACGATCCCCGTGACGGTATACATTCCGCTGTCGTCGCTCATGACCGATGGCGGCCGCGGCGAGTTCGCGGTGTATGTCGGCTGGAGCGGGATCGGCGGCGAGATCGGCGGCGTGACCAGGCAGACGCAGAAGTTCTCGATGACGATGGGGATGCCGGAGATGATCACCTATTCGTTCGACGTCGTTGCCGATCGCGACACGGGCCGGCTTTCTGTTGGTGTCTTCGATGAAGTATCGAAAGACTACGGATTGCGGCGCATCGAGCTGGCGAAGAGCGACAAGGTTGCCCGACGCTGAATGGGTTGTGGCAGACGGAAGTTCCCATGAAAAAACTACTCTGGCTGTTCCTCTGCGCCTCCTTTGCCTACGCGCAGGACATTCCTCGCGCCGGTGAAACGATCGAAGTCTCGATCGTGAACGTCGATGTCTTCGTCACCGATCGCAGCGGCAGGCACATCGTCGGACTGACGAAGGACGACTTCGAGATCTTCGAGGACGGCAAGCTGCAGCCGATTACGAACTTCGCGGAATACCGCTCGGGTCTCGAGAACGAATCCGCGTCGGTGGAGGGTGGGGAACCGGCCGCCGCGCCCGTGGCTCCGCCGCGTCAACATCGCACGCTCGTCGTCTTCATCGATCGCTTTCAGGGATTCGGCCGCGGTGGCGAGCAGGTGTTTTCCGAGTTGAAGGACGTGCTGCATCAAACCGTTAGACCGGGCGACTCCGTGACGATCGTGTCGTGGGTCCACAGGCTCTTTACGCGCATGCCGTTCACCGATGACCTGGCGGCGATCGACCGCGTGCTCGACAAGATGGTGCTCGAGCGCAACTACGAGCGGCAGGGCGACTACAACCAGATCGAAGAAGAACAATTGTTCGAGCAGGAGTCCGAAGCCTTCATCGCCAGCGCGGGGGCGGGCGGTGGCGGCGGCGATGGGACGGGGGAGCGCGCGCCGGCTGGTGGTCCGATGCCGACGCTCGAACAACTCAGTGCCGCGACCGATGAGCTGCACGACATGCAGGCCAAGACGAAGGCGATGAAAGCGCTGATCGAGTCGATCTCCGGACTCGAAGGGCAGAAGTCGATGATCTTCGTCAGCCGGAAGTTCTCGATGATCGCGGGGCAGCAGTATCTGACCGACCGGCACACGGTCATTCAACCGCGCAGCTTGTACGAGCATCTGAATGACATGACTGCCGAGATCGAGTCGGTGGCCAGGACCGCCAACGCCAATGGCGTGACGATGTACATGCTCTATCCCGCGGGGCTCGAGACCGCCGGCTGGGTGCAGGATCCGAGCAGCCGAAGAATGCCCGGCACGACTGAGACGACCGCGGCAGCGCACTCTTATCAGGCGCTCTTGAACGAGACGTCCGCATTGCAATACGTCGCGGAGCAGACCGGTGGCCTGGCTGCCTCGGGTAGCGATGTCATCAAACTCCTGCCGCGCATTCAGGAGGATTTCTCGGCGTACTACTCGCTCGCGTATCGCGCGGCGACGCATCGGCAGGATCGCGCGCGCAAGATCGTCGTCAAGATGAAGAATCGCGAGCTCACGGTTCGCGCACGGCGGCAGTTCATCGAGCAATCCGATGAGACGAAGATGAAGAATCGCGTCATCGCGTCGCTCTTCGCGAAGACCGGAAACGATGCGCGCATCCCGGTGGAAGTGAAGCTCGGGAAACCGAAGCCGAGCGGCAAGGGAACCTGGCTGCTGCCGGTCATGATCGAAGTGCCGGCGAAGTCGCTCGTCACGCTGCCCGATGCGAAGGGAGAGCGCGGCGCCTTCTCCATCTTCATCGCCTGGGGCGACATCCTCGGCGGCCTCAGCGAAGTGACGCAACGAACGGTGCCGTTCTCGGCTGAGGATGTGAAGCGCGCGAAAAGCGAGAGGTTCGGCTACAAGTTCGATCTGCTCACCGACATGAAGACGAATCGCATCGCGGTGGGCGTGTACGACGAGGTGGCGAAGGAATACGGACTCGCCAGAGTGAAACTGCCGAGATCGGTCGCAGTGCAGTGAAGCTCTCTCCGCGTCGCGCCTCCGCGAGAAACGGGTCTCACGCAGAGGCGCGGAGACGCGGAGCTGTGTCTTCCGTCACACCCTCGAGTTCGCTCTCCATTCAAGCTGAGCACGCCCCGTGCTTATAATCGATCGCGATGGCGTTTCTCGAAGCGCAGGCGCTCTCGAAGACCTACCGGAACGCGGAGGTCCCGGTGCCGGTGCTCGACTCGGTGCAGATCGAGGTCGAGAAGGGAGAGATGCTGGCCATCGTTGGTCCCAGTGGGATCGGCAAGTCGACGCTCCTTCATCTTCTCGGCGGACTCGATCGGCCGGACAGTGGACGCATCCGCGTCGGCGATGCCGATCTCTCCTCGATGACGAGCGACGAATTGGCGCGTTTCCGCAATCGCAATGTCGGCTTCGTGTTTCAGTTTCATCACCTGCTTCCCGAGTTCACCGCGGAGGAGAACGTGGCGATGCCTGCGTGGATCGGAAGAACTGAAAAAGCAGATGCGTTGAAGAGAGCGGCTGCACTGCTGTCAGAACTTGGATTGGAAGCTCGGTCGAGACATTTTCCGAATCAACTTTCAGGCGGGGAACAGCAACGGGTCGCGATTGCTCGCGCGCTTCTCACCGATCCGCTACTTTTTCTGGCCGACGAGCCAACCGGCAATCTCGATCTCGAGACGAGCACGAAGGTCTTCGAGCTGATGAGGGAATGCCACACGAAGCGTGGTCTGACGTCGGTTATAGTGACTCATAATCCGGAATTGGCGGCACGCTGCGACAGAGTCTTAGCGATGAATCGGCAGCAAAACTAACATGTTCGAAAAATACAACGAGAAAGCCCGCCGCGCCCTCTTCTTCGCCCGGTACGAAGCATCGAAGCTCGGATCCCGCGTCATCGAGTCCGAGCACATCCTCCTCGGTGTTCTGCGTGAAGGGGAAGAGATCATCAAAGAGATCTTCTCGCGCTTCAATGTGAAGCCGGAGCAGATCCGCCGCGAAGTCGAAGGCGATCGCCTGTTCGTGGACCGCATCTCGTCGTCGGCCGAGCTCCCGCTTTCCGAAGAGTCGAAGAAGATCCTCGCCTATGCCGCGCATGAAGCGGAGTCGATGCTGCATCAATACGTCGGCACCGAACATCTATTGATCGGAATTCTGCGCGTCGAGTCGTCGACGGCCGCGCGCATTCTTACCGCGAAGGGCTTGAACGTTTACTCCGTTCGCGAAGAGACGATCTCGATCCTCAAGGAGCGCGAGGCGGACAAGCAGAAGAAAGAGCTGCCGTTCCTCGCGGAGTACG
>CAZKID010000384.1:0-5547 GCA_964552405.1 uncultured Thermoanaerobaculia bacterium | reverse complement strand
AACCGCTGACCCCCACCGTGTGAAGGTGATGCTCTACCGACTGAGCTAAGCGCCTATGGAAACTCTGTCAACGAACGACTGGGGCATCGTATTTCCGCGGCGCTCCGGCGTCAACCAGCTCACGCAATGGCCGCAGGAACTGCCGGGCCAGGCTCTCTTCGACAGAAACACCTTCGATTCCATATCTCCGAGGGCGTTCGCCATGCTCGCTCTGCGTTCCGAACAGGCGATCCCAGACGGAAAGGATGCGGCCGAAATTTGCGTCGTGATCGCGCTCGTCGATCGAATGATGGACCGCGTGGAACCGCGGGCTCACCAACACGCGCCCGAGTTTTCCATACGTCCACTCCAGCCGCGCATGCTGCACCGTCTCGGAGAAGATCTGCAGCATCAGCAGCGGCAGCCACTGCGGCTGCGCGACGCCGAGCAGTAGCGCGGGCATCATCAGCAGTACGCCGCTGTAGAACTGCTCCGCGGCGTGAATGCGATTCGCTGTCAGGAACGTCAGTTGAGTCTGCGAGTGATGCACGCTGTGCAGCGCCCAGAGCATCCTGACGGAATGCTGCAGTCTATGGATCCAGTAGTTGAAGAAGTCGAAGCTCACCCAGGAGAGGATGAACGCAACCGGCTGCGGCAGTCCGAGCTCGGGAAGCACGTGCAACCTTCCGAGCCACGGACCGAGCCACGCGAAGAGCGGAAAGACCAGGACGTTGTAGAAGCTGCACTTGTAGAACACGGTGTAGGCGAGGTCGTGCAGAGCATTCCTGGACTTGTACACCGCGAGCGTCTTTCCATCGGCGCGCTCCGCGATCAGGATGATCAGCGCACACGCCGCGTACACGCCGAGAGCCATGAGCGTCGAGAGCAACAGCTCATGTGTGTAGCGATGGCTCGCCAGAAACTCCGCGATCGTTTTCACGCGACTCCCCGGTGTGGGACCACGCTCCTGCGGCGTACGACAGTTCCCGCGAGCGATTTGAGCAGCGGGAGCGATGGACCGCCGTTCCAGCGGAACGCGGCGCCGATCGTGAGAAGGGCGATCTTCGCAAGATAGGCGCGCTGCTCCACGCGCCGTTCTCCGCGCGCATCGAGCAGCGAGTACGCGTAATTCGTCAGCCAGCTCTCCGGAACCGAGCCGACGTGTTTCTTCAGCATGTCGTTGATCTCGCGATGCACCGTCTCGGTCGCGCGAACCGTCTTCGTGCCCGGATGCACGCGCGACGCGGCGAGTTTGCGAGAAACATGGACGAAGCGCGCCCCCTCGAGCGCGAGACGCAGCCAGTATTCGTAATCCATGCAGTGGTCGAATGCCGGATCGAACGTTCCGAGCTCGAGCACGCGCCGCCGGAAGAACACCGCTGGCTGGCAGAGAAAGCACACCTCTTTCAGTCTCTCGATCGACCACTCCTCGGTCGGGTACTCCGCGAGAATGCGGTCATTCGCGTCGATCAGGTCCGCGCGGCCATAGACGACATCCGCCGAAGGATCATCGTCGAATGTTCGCGCGACCTCCTCGATTGCCCCGTCATAGAGAACATCGTCAGAGTTCAGATAGCCGAGGATGTCGCCGGTTGCGCGCGCGAGTCCGGCGTTGATGGCGAACGTCTGACCTCGATCGCATTCCGATCTCCAGATGATGCGATCGCTCCAGCGCTCGAGAATCTCGCGCGTGCCATCCGTGCTGCCGCCATCGATCACGATGTGCTCGAGCTCCGGATGACGCTGCCGCGCGACGCTTTGTAGCGTGCGCTCGATGAAGCTGCACTGCTGATAAGACGGAGTGACGATGGAGACGCGCACGGGCTTGCCGCATTCTATGTCTCCGCCAGAATCGAGTCGCGCAGCCGTCACTTAAACTTCCGTTAACCATTGGGGAGCATTGTTCTCCCATGCAAATGAAGCCTTTCCGATACGTGGTTCACTGTCATGCATGCCGGCAGACCTTCGACGCGCTCGAAGCTGACTGGTGCAGTTGCGTGACGAAGTCGCGCAGTGTCGTCTGCCCGCACTGCAGCCGTTGTTTCTGCACCGCTCCCCATGAGTACAGCCGTTCGTTCTGGGGTGAGGCTCCTCCTTCCATGTGGGAGCGCCGTGCGCAATACCGTGAGGCACAGATGACGCCGTTGCCCGCCACGGCGATCCGCCCGCTCGTGCTGGTGGTCGATGATGATCCTGACGTGCTGGCGATTGCCAGTGGAACCGTCGCGGAGCTCGGCTACGGTGTGATCTCCGCGCGCTCCGCCGAAGAAGCGCTTGCGCTGGCCGATCAATATCGCCCCGAACTGATTCTGACGGATGCGTTGATGCCGAAGCTCGATGGACGCGAGATGTGCAGGCGTATCAAGGACACGCCGGCGCTTGCGGCGACGCGTGTGATCATCATGACCGCGGTCTACCGATCGAGCCGCTATCTCACGGAAGCGACGCGCACATTCGGTGCGGATGGTCTCGTCGTCAAGCCGCTGAAGCTCGAGAGTCTCCAGAAGGTGCTCGCGGAGCATCTCCCGCTTTCGTTGCGCGGAGTGCCGCAATGATCACGGCGCCGCTGCCTCATGACGAGGAGCGCCGCCTCGAAGTGCTGCGGTCGTACGCTGTCCTGGACACTCCGCCGGAAAAGGGCTTCGACGACATCACGCGCCTGGCGGCGTTGATCTGCGAGGTGCCGATCGCGCTCGTGAGTCTGGTCGACCGCAACCGGCAATGGTTCAAGTCCCGCTTCGGTCTGAGTGCGCACGAGACGCCGCGCGATATCGCTTTCTGTTCGCACGCGATTCTCGGAACGGCGCCGCTGATTGTCGGAGACGCGCTGCAGGACGAGCGCTTTCATGACAACCCGCTCGTTGCCGGCGATCCGCTCATTCGCTTTTATGCCGGAGCGCCGTTGAGTGCTCCGGGAGGAGAGAGGCTCGGCACGCTGTGCGTGATCGATCGAAGGCCGCGTGCCTTGACGGCGGGGCAACTCGAGGGGCTGGAGATTCTCGCACGCCACGTCATCGCGCAGCTCGAGCTGCGCAATCAGACCGCTCGCCTCGCGCGTACCGCGCGGACGCTCTCCGAATCCGAAGATCGTTTTCGTCTTCTCAGCGACGCCGCTCCCGTCGGGATTTTCCTGGCGACATCCGACGGACGGCGCATGTACGCAAATCCCGAGTTGCGCGAGATCTCCGGGCAATCGGTCGAACAGTGCTTCGGGCTCGGCTGGCTTGATTCTGTTCATCAGGAAGATCGCAGCCGCGTCCTCGCTGAGTGGCAGCAGGCTGTCGAGCAGGAGCGCGAGTTCCGTGCGGAGTTCCGCTCCGTCCTGCCGGATGGATCCGAGCGATATCTGCTTTCTCGTGCCCGTCGTGCCGACGAAAAACATTGGGTCGGGGCCTCCAATGACATCACCGAACGCCGTGCCATCGAGCTGGCGCTCGCCGATGGCGAACAGCGCCTTCGCCTCGTCATGGAGGGAAGCGCTGATGGCTACTACGACTGGAATCTGCCGACAGGCCGGATGCGAATCAGCGGCCGCTGGGAAAGCATGCTGGGCTACGAGGCGGAGGAGATTACGCCGCACATCGACTCATGGACGAGTCTCGTTCATCCCGACGACCGGCCGCACGTGTGGCGGGCGCTCGAGGAGCATTTCGAAGGGCGTAAGCATTCCTACGAGACCACGTATCGCCTGCGGACGAAGTCCGGCACGTGGAGATGGATTCTCGATCGCGGAAAAGTCGTCTCCCGCGATCCGGGTGGCAAGCCCCTGCGGTTTGCAGGCACCCATACGGACATCGACGAGAAGAAGCGCGCCGAGGAGATGCTCGATCGCTTCTTCTCATTGTCGATCGAGATGTTGTGCGTCGCAGGCCTCGACGGCTACTTCAAGCGTGTGAATCCTGCCTTCGAAAAAATTCTCGGGTACTCCACCCTCGAATTGCTGACGCGTCCCTTTCTCGATCTCGTGCATCCCGATGACCGCGAACGGACGCAAAAGGAGCTGGAGCGGCTCGGCGCAGGAGAGACGACGTTGCGGTTCGAGAATCGTTATCTTTGCGCAGATGGCTCGATCCGCTGGATCGCCTGGACCGCATCGCCTTATGTCGAGGAGGAGCTCGTTTACGCGGCCGGGCGCGACATCACGGAAGCGAAGCTGACAGCGCAGACGCTGGCGGAGAGCGAGGATCGGTACCGCGATCTGTTCGAGAACGCGACGGATCTGATTCAGTCGCTGACGCCCGACGGAAAATTTCTCTACGTCAATCGCGCGTGGCTGCAGACGCTCGGCTATACGAAAGACGAAGTCGCGCAACTGCACATGTTCGATGTCGTCGATCCTTCCTGCAAAGAGCATTTCGCGCGGCTGCTGGCGGGCGAAGAGCTCAACAAGGTCGTCACGGAGTTGCGGACGAAGAGCGGTGAGAAACGCATCGTCGAAGGCAACGTGAGCTGCCGGTTCGACGATGGGCGCCCGGTATCGACGCGCGGGATTTTCCGCGACATCACGGAGAGCCGCTCGGCGGAGCAGGAGTTGATGCGCTCGAATGAGACGCTACGGGCGCGTGAGTCGGCGCTGCGCTCGATCGTTGCGAGCTCTCTCAGCGGCATCGTGACGCTCTCGCGTGCGGGTGCGATCGCATCCGTGAACGCCGCGGCCGAACGAATCCTCGGTTTCAAGGAAGAGGAACTACTCGGCCGCGATGTCGTTTCGCTGCTGCCGGAGCTGCCTGAGAACATCGCTGAGTTTCAGCGACGCAGTGTCGACGCGTCTCTCGGAAAAGTCACGGAGTGGCCGGTCCGCCGGGGCGATGGACGGATCATCATGGTGGAGCTCGCGCTCTTCGAATTCGAAACCGCCGAAGGTAAGCAACTGGCGGGAAACATCCAGGACGTTTCCGAGAAGCGTGAAGTCGAGCGGATGAAGCGCGAGTTCGTGGCCACGGTGAGTCACGAGCTGCGCACGCCATTGACGTCGATCCGCGGCTCGCTCGATCTCTTGACGGGCGGCGTGTTTGGTCAGCTTCCCGGCGGTGCCGAAGAGGTCGCGACGATTGCGCTGCGGAATACGACGCGGCTCATCACGCTGATCAACGACATCCTCGATCTGGAGCGCCTCGACAGCGGGAAGCTGGAACTGCACTTCGGGGCCGCGGAAGCTGGGACGATGATGCTTGCTGCAGTAGAAGCCGTGCGCGCGTTCGCCGAGCAGAATGGAGTCGCCATCGAGGTACTGCCGTCGCCTGCAATCGTGCGGGCCGATGCGGACCGCCTGATTCAGGTGTTGGTCAACTTGTTGTCGAATGCCGTGAAATTTTCCGAAGCGGGATCCGTGGTTCGTGTCGAGGCACGTCAGGAAGATGAGGAGCTGCTCTTCCGCGTCGAGGATCACGGAAGGGGAATCCCTTCCGACTATCTCCAGCGTGTCTTCGATCGCTTTCAACAGGTGGAGTCCTCGGACTCGCGCACCAAGGGAGGCAGCGGGCCCGGCCTGGCGATCTGCAAGGCGATCGTCGAACAGCAAAACGGCTCGATCGGCGTGACCAGCGAAGAAGGTCGCGGGAGCGTTGT
>CAZKID010000383.1:0-5550 GCA_964552405.1 uncultured Thermoanaerobaculia bacterium | reverse complement strand
GTGTTGTTCGCGATGATCTCCGCCACGATGCCCATCGCAGGAAGAATGAGCACGTAGACCTCGGGGTGCGCGAGGAACCAGAAGAGGTGCTGCCACAGCAGCGGATTGCCGCCGCCGGCGTTCTTCAATACTTCACCGCTGACGACGAGACCCGTCGGCAGGAAGAAGCTCGTACCCGCAACGCGATCCATCAACTGCAACACGCCCGCGGCTTCGAGCGGCGGGAACGCGAGCAGCAGGAGGAATGACGTGACGAACTGCGCCCAGACGAAGAACGGGAGACGATCCCACGTCATCCCCTTCGCGCGCAGTTGAATGATCGTAACGATGAAGTTGACGGAGCCGAGGAGCGAGGACGTGATGAGGAAGATCATGCCGACCAGCCACCACGTCTGTCCTTGTGAGGCGATGTCCGAGAGCGGCGGATACGACGTCCAGCCCGACTGCGCCGCGCCCCCCTTCGTCTGCAGCAGGAACATGCTCGCGAGCATCACGAGACCGCCCGGCAGGTAGCACCAGTAGCTCGCCATGTTCAGTTTCGGGAACGCCATGTCGGGCGCACCGATCTGCAGAGGCACGACGTAGTTGCCGAACGCACCGACCGCGAGCGGCACGATCGCGAGAAAGACCATGATCGTGCCGTGCATTGCGCCGAGCTGGTTGTACTGCTCGGGCAGCAGCTTGCCGTCGCCGTGGAAGAACATCTTGATGACCCAGAACGGCTCGCCCGGCCAGCCGAGCTGCAAGCGCATCATGATCATCAGGAAGAACCCGAAGAGCAGGAAGCAGAGCCCTGTGACTCCGTACTGCACGCCGATCCACTTGTGATCCTGCGAGAAGACGTACTTCGTGAGGAAGGACTCGTGATGTCCCTCTTCCTCGTGCGCCACGCGCAGTGCCTCGCTGAGCACCTTCTCGGCGTCTCGCGCGTACATCCACTGCGATCCGACTCGGACTTGTCGTTTCTGAGCCATACGACTCCTTCGTGTGTAGGACAGGCGCCTCGCCTGTCCGGAGAGTTGGACAGGCGAGGGCGCCTGTCCTACACGCTACCCCTTGAAGGTGAACGAAACTGCTTTCGATTCTTTCGGAGCGACCGTGATGCTCTGCTCCTGCTGGCCGTACTTCTCGTGCCATGCGACGAGGGTGTACGTGCCCGGCGGGAGATTCGCGATCGTGAACTTTCCATCCGGAGCGGAGACTGCGTAGAACGGATGCGGCATGACGGCCATGTAGGACTTCATCCAGCCGTGCACGTCGCACTTGATCTTGAAGGGAGTCGTCTCGGCCTTGTCGAACGACTTCTCGGCGACCATCCCCTGCACCGGCTGACCTTCGTTGAACTGCGAGTTCACCGTGGGCATCGCGTGCACGTTGTGCAGCGTCGCGTCGTCGTTCTTGATCGCGAGCTTCTGCCCGACCTGGATGCCGTTGACGTGCGGGTAGTAGCGGCAACCCTTCTGGTCGAGCGTCACCGGTGTCGATGGCGCTGGATAATTTCCGGCCGGCGGATTCTTGATGTAGACGAACACATTCGCCAGCTCGCCTGCAGAACCAACGACCACTTCTTCATCCGCGACCGGAGTCTGATGCTGCGACTGGCAATACGGATCCGCGCCCATCTGGATCGCGGCCATCTTCGCCGCCGCTCCTTCGAACTTCACGCTGCCAGCGACAGTCGCGGCATCAGCGGATACAGCCGCCGGAGCAGCAGTGGCAGCAGGCGCAGAGGAACCGGCCGTCGACGGCGCGCTCGCGGTCTGCGGCGCCTGATCGTCTTCGCCTTCTTCCTTGGACTCTGCTTCTTTTCCCTTACCGCAAGCAACGGCCAGAACCAGCGTGGCCGCGAACATCATCGATACGAACTTCTTCATGGAACCTCTTCTCCTTTATCTGGTTGGTCGGCCGGAACGCCGCACAGGCGAGGGCGCCTGTGCCCCCACTGGAGTTGCTTTCTCCAGCGAGCCGGTCTTTGGTGCTGGTGCCGCCGGCATGGACGGCAACGGCGTGACTGTCACCCCACCCTCACCCGCGGACCGCATGTCTTTGATCCCGATGGACCAGATGTAGTCGCGCAGGTAATCGGTGAGTGCTACCGCGTCATTCATCGTACGGCGCAGCTCTTTTTCGTCGTTGTGGAAGTACGGGAGCAGCGCAGCTTTCTGCGCAGCGAACGGCGGCGTGTCGATCGCCATCCCGAGGGGCGACTTGAAGCCGCCGGTCTCGGCGTCATGCGGGAAGTTCGCCGGCATCCGCGTCGACGGAATCATCTCGCCCGGACGGCGGATCCAGTCCGCGATCCACTCGTGACGCAGACGCACGCGCGCCAGCGTCAGATTCGGAGCGAGCGATTGCGCGTTCGTGATGTCGGGAACCGGCGGATTTTCCGGATTGACCGGCGTCGTCGAGTGGCACTGCGTGCAGCGCATCATCGTGAACACTTCTTTGCCGATCGCGATGTTCTGCGCCGGAGGATTCACGACGCGCGTCGTGTCGAACGCCTGCGCCTTCCCTTCGTTCGCGAAGTACGTGACGAGCGCGTTCGCTTCCTGATCGTCGAAGTGGAACGTCGGCATCCGGACACTGAGCCACGGCCGGATCTTCATCGTCGTCGGATCTTTGAGGAAGTTGAAGAGGAACGGCGACTGTGCGCGTCCTCCTTCCGGCGTCAGGTCCGGCGGCAGGAAGTTCGTGTCGGAGATCATGGCCGCGATCGCGCGGCCGCTGCCGTCGACGATGTGACACGCGCGGCAGTTGTGCTGCGACACGCGCTTGCGGCCTTCTTCGATGAGGCGGCTGCGCGTGTCCATCGCGGCGATGCGATTCTGATTGACCAGATCTTTCGTCAGTCCGGTCACCACCATCGTCACGAGCCGCGCCTCCTCCTCACTGAGGTGGAAGTTCGGCATCTTCAGCTTGTCGTTGTAACCCTTCGCGCGCTGATCGTCATACACGCGCGGGCTGCGCACCTTGTTGTAGATCCACGACGGCACGTTGTGCTGCACTTCCTCGGTCTTGCCCGATTCGTGCTGGTACTTGTGCACGAAGCCGAAGTCGAAAAGGTGCAGCGCCTTCGAGCCTTCGATCGTCAGCTCGGTGCCGATCGGCTTCAGACCTTCGAAGCCCTGAATGTTGTGGCAGGAGTAGCAGCCGTACTTCTCGATCGATCGCTGGCCGAGGTACACCAGCTGATCGTTCATCACCATCGTCTTCAGCTTCGCCTCGGCATCACGATCGGTCATCGTGTTGATGAGATAGCCTTTGGCGAGATCGTGAACGGCCTTCGCGTCGACCTCGTCGACCGGCCTGGCCATGAACTGCGGCTTCTGCTGCGACATGAGATACGCGGTGATGTCCGCGGCTTCCTGATCCGTGAGACGCAGCGACGGCATCGGCGCTTCGGCGTAGTACGCCTTCGGATTCTTCACCCAGTTGTAGACCCATGAAGCGTGCGTCTTGGTGCCGACGCCGGTGAAGTTGAAGCCGTAGTTGCGCTCGAGCGGATAGTCGTCGCGGCGTGCGAGTCGGATCTCGCCGCTCTTCTCGTCTTTGATCTGCTCCGACTGAATGTGGCAGCCGAGGCAGCCGACGCTTTCGACGAGGGCCTTGCCGTGTGCGGCGTCGCCTGCATTCGGCGGTGCCTGCCAGACGCGATGCGTCGACTTCGCGAAGAGATACGCGACGATCGCGTGGATCTCCGCGTTCTGATTCTTGATGTTCTGCGCCTTCTCGGCCGCGGGCACGAACGGCCCGATCATGTTGCGCTGGTAGAAGAACGACGGCATGCGCGTCGTCGAGCGGAACTCGTGCGGCTCGCGGATCCAGCGCATCGCCCACTCGGGCGTGGTCTTCTCCGCGATTCCCGTCAGATCGGGACCGGGCTTGCGGAGATCGGTGAAGCGCCAGTTGTTGATCTTGTGGCACGCATAGCAGCCGTACAACTCGACGGTCTGCATCGCCTTCGTCACATCATCGCCGGCGACTTTGTCGGGTGAGGTGCGGCGATCAGATTCGGTGTTGACCTGGACCTGATTCCCGTGGCACTTGATGCAGCCGGCCTCGTAGTACTGACGCGGGAACATCGGCGTCTCGTTGAACTCGTTTTCTTCCCAGCCCCACTGGCGGAGCGACACGTTCCACACACCTTCCCAGCGATGCTCCATCTTCGGGTTCGGAGGAATGTGGCCCGCACGTCCAAATTCCGTCGCGCGATCCTGCCCGTGATGGCACGAGGTGCATCCGAACTCGAGCAGCGGATGCTTCGATGCCGAGCCAACGAAGAGATCGAGACGCGGATGTGTGCGCCACGGATTGAGGATGTCCTGCGGCGCGTCCTGGATCCGCTTCAACTGCGCGATCCGCGCTTCGGTGTCCTTCCGCTTATCGGCGGCGATCTGGAACGTGTCGAGTTTCTTCTGCAGATCGGCGGAGAGACGCGCGGCTTCCTTCTTCGATTCGAAGCCCGGGCGGTCGATTGCGCGATGACACGTCTGGCAGCGATCGACGCGCGGGAGATGCATGTAGTTCACGTCGACGAAGAGATCGGGCAGCACGACCTGATCGATCTTCAGGGTCGGGCTGACGAAATCGAGCATCGGAAGATTCAGGAGCAGATTGTTCGGCTTCTTGAGATCGACCGTGTCGAGCTGCTTCGTGAGGAGATCGATCTGCGCGTTGAGATCTTTCTTCTTCGCCTCGGCGTCATCGATCTTCTTGAGCCACTGATTGACGCGCTCTTTGGCGGCGTCGCGATCGCGCGTGACCTGCTGCAGCGTGAGCTGCAGATCGTTCACATGCTTCGCCATGTCTTCGTAATCGCGCTGCTTCGCGGCACGATCGGCAGTCTTCTGCAGGTTCGCGGCTTCAGCCTCGTAACGCTTCGCATCGAGCACGGCCTTCGCGAAGCGATAGTCCTCGTCTGCTGCGTAGTGGCGGCCTTCCTGCCGATCGAGCTCTTTTTGCGCAACCAGATACTGATTGCGGTGCGCGGCGATCGCCTTCGTCTGCTGATTGATCTGCTCGTCGAGCGCCTTGAGCTGGTCGTGATTCGCCGAGGCCTGCGCGGCCGCGAGCTCGGCTTCGATGCGCTGCTGCTGAATGTTCAGAAACTCGAGCTGAAACCACTTCCATCCGCGGACATAGTCGTACCCGACCATGATTCCCGTCGCGGCCAGCAGTCCGAGCGCCGACCACGCGAAGATCGCGTTCAGCGTGCGCATCGGGTAGTTGTGCGGAATCGGCTCCTGTGGTTTCACGCGTTCGTTTTCCGTCCTTGTGTAGGACAGGCGCCCTCGCCTGTCTCCCTTTTGCGACGACAGGCGAGGGCGCCTGTCCTACACCTCATATGTTGAAGAAAATCTCCTGGATATGGACGATGTACTTCAAATTGAAGAGCCACCGCAGAACCATCTTGATCGGCAGCGACATCATCGAGAGAAACAGGAAGGCCCCGGCGGAGAACCGCAGCCGCCCACTCTTCTGATAGAACGTCCGGAACGGTCAACTTGACAGCCGAGGAGGACGACAGAAATATGGCAGAACACGAAGGAA
>CAZKID010000382.1:0-5555 GCA_964552405.1 uncultured Thermoanaerobaculia bacterium | reverse complement strand
GATCGCGACGCTCTCTACGCGCCGCGCGCGGATGGCTACGACGACTCGATCGAGCGGTTCGCATGGTTCAACCGCGCGGTGATCCGTAGTTGCGAGACGATCGGCTTTTCCCCGGAGATCGTTCACGCGCATGACTGGCATGTCGCGCTTCTGCCTGCGTATCTCGATTCCGGTTTACGCCGCAGCGGCTCGTTCCGCTTCGCGCGCGCCGTGTACACGATTCACAACATGAACTATCAAGGTGTCGGTCCGGCGAGCAAGTTCGACTGCTTTGGCCTGCACAGCCGCTATTGGGCGCCGGACGCGATCGAGCACTTTGGCGAGATCAATCTGATGAAGGGCGGCATTCTGCTCGCCGATCAGGTGACGACGGTCTCGCCGACTTACGCGCGCGAAGTGCGGACGCCTGAACATGGCGCGGGACTCGACGGAGTGGTGCGCTACATCGGCGATCGATTGACCGGAATTCTCAACGGCATCGACGCCGGCGAGTGGAATTCCGCCACCGACGAACATCTGCCCGCGCACTTCGAGCCGGGGAAGATGCACGGCAAGACGATCTGCAAGCGGATGCTCGCGAAGGAGCTCGGTCTCAAGTACAAGGCGAAGACGCCGCTGATCGGGATCGTGTCGCGCCTCGTCGATCAGAAAGGGTTTCAGCTCGTGTTGCCGGTGCTCCCGAACATCCTCCGCGCCGGCGCGCAGATGGTCGTCCTCGGCCATGGCGACGCCTACTACGAGGAACGATTGCAGGAGACCGCGGCCGAGCATCGCGACGCTTTGCGCGTCATCGTCGGCTTCGACAGCGGGCTTGCGCATCGCATCTACGCCGGCTGTGATTTGTTGCTGATGCCCTCGATGTACGAGCCCTGCGGATTGAATCAGATGTACGCATCGCACTACGGGACCTTACCGATCGTCCGGATGACAGGCGGCCTCGCCGACACGGTGATTCCGTTCGACGGCACGAATCGCGACGAGGCGACAGGATTCGGCTTTACGAACGCAACGCCGCATGATCTCTTCACGGCGGCGTGGATCGCGATGCTCAACTTCAAAGACTCGCGTCTCTGGAAAACGTTGCAGGCGAATGGCATGGCTCTCGATTTTTCGTGGGACCGCTCCGCCAGAGAATATGAGGAGGTGTACCGTCGCGCGCATGAGTGAGAAGTCCGCCGCGTATCAGGATTGCTTCAGCGCCATCACCGCGATCTGGAGCGAGGAAGGTGGTGCGTCGCTCGATGAGATCGCGCTGATGGCCACGATCAATTCGGTGCTCGCGAATCGCTTCGAGACGTTTTTCTGGACCGGGTTCTATCGGGTGTGCGGCGACCGGCTCGTGGTCGGTCCGTACATCGGAACTGTCGGCTGTCTGCAGATTGAATTCGGCCAGGGCGTGTGCGGTACCGCGGCGGCTCGCCGGGAGACGTTGATCGTTCCGGACGTCGATAAGTTTCCGGGGCACATCGCATGCGACGCGAGATCCAAGTCGGAGATCGTGGTGCCGGTGTTGGGAAGAGAAGGCGAGTTGATCGCAGTGCTCGATGTGGATTCGGAGCGGCTGGACGCGTTCGACAAAGACGATCGCGACGGGCTGGAGCGCATCGTGACCTTGTTCAGATAGGAGAGCGGGCGTCTCGCCCGCAGTTGCCGAGCGTCTCGCTCGGCGACGATGGCTCCAGTTTGGTCGCCGGCCGAGCCGGCCAGCGACTGCGGGCGAGACGCCCGCTCTCCTCAGGACAGCAGGTCGAGAATCGCGCGCAGCTCCTTCTTCACCGCCGAAAGATCTCGCTTCGACAGAGGTGCAGCGCTCGGTTGGGCTGCAGGCTCCGCCATCTCCGTCTCTAGCTTCTTCTTTGCCCCCGCGATCGTGAATCCTTCCGAATACAGGAGCTGCTTGATTCGCAGAATGATGTCGATCTCGCGCCGTGTGTACAGCCGTTGTCCGCCGCCGCTCTTGTTCGGCGCGAGCGGCGGAAACTCCGTCTCCCAATAGCGCAGTACGTACGGCTGCACATCCGCCAGGCGGCAGACCTCACCGATCTTGTAAAGCTCCTTCTCAGAAGGCACGTACTGATTATAGGGGGCGTTAGAAAATCACATTCGGCGTTGGCGGAATCGTCGACGACCGCTCACCCTGATGAACCCGCTCGATCACCATCTCCGGGTGCTCGTGCCGGAACGACTCGACGATGTAGCAGCGCCGGCATACCGGCTGTGCCAGCGACAGGAAGTCGGGCACGTTTTCCGGCGGGACTGCGTTCCACTCGATCACGTCCCCTTCACGTGTCAGTAGCGCAGCCGCCTCGTCGATCACGAGCTTGCAGTAGTGACAACGCTTGCCGGCGAACCAGAGCTGCACGATCGCCTGCAGCGCCGTTCGCTCCGGCGACTCTTCAATCTGACAAACGCAGGCCTGCGCGCAGCTCTCTTTTTCGGGCCAACGCGAGCAGGTCTTCAACTTGAGATCCGCTTCGCCGCTGAGTGCTGCCCATTTCGCGGCGCGGAGTGCGTCGACCTTTACTGCCGCCGGCTGGTAGTTCTCCGGGCAGACGATGAGCCGCACGCCGCGGAATCGAAACCATGTCCGCAGAAACTCACCGAAGAATACATAAACGGCAATCGCGAGTAGCGCGAAGCCGAGTGTCGACCAGATGAGCGGGATGGGCATGACACACCTCCAACTCACATGGTCGGCCTTGATCCAGACATGACGCCGTGAAGGTCCGCACATGGGAATGTGTCGCCGGGTCACAACGAGGCGTGCGTTGTGTCGCTGCCACGATTTGTCGTGACGCGCATCGTCGCACGATCACGATGGTCGCGTGGCCCGCTCGACCTCAGGAGTGGCGATGAACAAACGACCGAACGACACGATCGCGGCCCATCTCGAACGAAGCGGTGTAAACCGGCGCGACTTCCTCTCTTTCTGCGGAAAGCTGATGGTCGTCGCCCCTTTCGGCCTGGCCATCACGGACCATCTCAGTCCTGAAGCAGTGGCCGCCGAAGTCGGAGCGATCAAGCGGCCATCGGTCATCTGGCTGCACTTTCAGGAATGCACCGGCTGCACCGAAACGCTTCTCCGCACGTCCGAGCCCGATCTCGCGGATCTCTTGTTCAACGTGATCTCGCTCGACTATCACGAGACCGTGATGGCCGCCGCCGGCAAGGATGCCGAGGCCGCGTTGCAGGACGCGATGAAAGCGAATGACGGGAAGTTCATCTGCGTCGTTGAAGGTGCAATCCCGACGAAGAATGATGGCAGTTACCTCTACATCGGCGGCAAAAAGGGGAAAGACATTCTCGCGGAGGTCACGAGCCGCGCGGCAGCAGTCGTGTCGATGGGCTCGTGCGCGTCGTGGGGCGGCGTCGCATCCGCCGGCGACAATCCGACGGGCGCCGTCGGCGCGATTGAGCTGATCAAGAACAAACCGGTCGTCAATCTCCCCGGCTGCCCGCCGAATCCGTACACGTTCCTCGCCGTCGCGCTGCAAGTCGCGAAGACCGGCAAGCCGCCCGCACTCGATGCGCTCGCGCGCCCCAAGTTCGCGTACGACAGGCTGATTCATGATCACTGCCCGCGCCGCGCACATTTCGACGCAGGCCGCTTCGCCAAAGCGTTTGGCGACGACGGTCACCGGCAGGGCTGGTGTCTCTACCGCCTTGGATGCAAGGGCCCTGTGACGCACGCATCGTGTTCGACACGCAACTTCAACGAGATCGCCGATTGCTGGCCGATCGGCATCGGACATCCATGTTTCGGCTGCACGGAGAAGGGTGTCGGCTTCACGCTGCCGCTGCACGAGACGGCGGCGATCGATCGACCGCTGCCGCCCGACACCTATCCGGAGATTTCGCCCGAGCACAAAGGAATCAGTCCGGTTGCGACAGGACTCGCGGGCGCCATCGCAGGAGCGCTCGTCGTCGGTGGAGTGGTCGGCTCACGCAAGGCCGGAGAGAGCAGCAGCGAGTCGAAGGAGTAGGGCGATGAAAACCGATCGCCGCACACTCTTGAAAGGATTCGCCGCTACCGCTGCGGTGTCAGTTGCGCCCGCCACCGCGGTCGCACGCGAACGCAAGACGGCTGCGCCCGATGCCGTTGGTCTGCTCTACGACGCGACGAAGTGCATCGGCTGCAAGTCGTGCGTCGTCGCGTGCAAAGAAGAAGCGGGACTGCCAGCCGACACTCGCTACGACAAGCTCTATGACGCTCCCGATGGACTCAACGAGTACACGAAAAACGTCATCCAGCTCTACAAGGGCAACCACGAATACTCGTACGTGAAGAAGCAGTGCATGCACTGCATCGATCCCGCGTGCGTCGGAGCGTGCATGCTCGGCGCGCTGAAGAAGGGCGACTACGGCGTCGTCAGCTACAACGTCGATACGTGCATCGGCTGCCGCTATTGCGAAGTCGCATGCCCGTTCAACGTTCCGAAGTTCGAGTGGGCAAAGGCGACGCCGAAGATCGTGAAGTGCGAGCTCTGTAAGGAGCGGCTCGCGAAAGGGCAGCAACCGGCGTGTACGGATGTCTGTCCCGCGAAGGCGGTGATCTTCGGCAAGCGCGCCGATCTCCTGGCCGAGGCGCATGCGCGCATCAAGTCACAGCCGAACAAGTATGTGCCGAAGGTGTACGGCGAAGAGGAGCTCGGTGGCACGCAGGTGCTCTATCTCTCGCACGTGCCGTTCGAGAAGCTCGGCTTCCGCTTCGATGACACGCGCGCGGTGCCCGATGTGCAGCAGACCGTGCAGCACGGCATCTATCAGGGCTTCGTCGCACCGATCGCGCTCTATTCGATCCTCGGCGCCGTGATCTTCCGCAACCGCAAGAAGTCGAAGGATGAGGAGTGAGACCATGATGACTCGTTCATTCAAAGCACTCCTTGCAATTGCTGCTGCCGGCATCGCGATGATCCTCTGGCGTCTCTACGCCGGACTCGGTGCGACGACCGCGATGTCGGATGGCTATCCGTGGGGCATCTGGATCGCGTTCGATGTCGTGACAGGCACGGCACTGGCCTGTGGCGGTTACGCGGTTGCGATCCTCGTCTACATCCTCAACCGCGGGAAATATCACCCGCTGATTCGTCCCGCGATTCTGACGAGTGCGCTCGGCTACTCGATTGCGGGATTGTCGGTGGTGCTCGACATCGGCCGCTGGTGGAGCGTCTGGAAAGTTCCTCTGTACGTCGGACGCTGGAACGGGAACTCGGTGTTGCTCGAGGTCGCGGTCTGCATCATGGCGTACACCGTCGTGCTGTGGATCGAGCTCGCGCTGGCGCTTCTGGATAAGTGGCCTGTCCGCAGGATTGCCAGGCGCTTTTGTCCGCTTTGAAGCGCCTGACATAGGCAGGCGCCAACGTCACGTGCCGATTCTCGGACGAATAGAGTTTCGGCTTGTCGGGATCGCGCGCCTCAAAGGCGGCGAGGCCGGCCGTCGCCAACTTGCCCTCGGCCTGCAACGCGGCGATGCGCTTGACGTTGATGTCGCCCCAGTTGCTGCCCCGCCGGCGCCGGGGGAAAGGGATCGCAAAGCTCTGGTCCCCGCCCGCCCC
>CAZKID010000381.1:0-5559 GCA_964552405.1 uncultured Thermoanaerobaculia bacterium | reverse complement strand
TCATGTCGCGCGCCTCCCGCCCACCCGGGTCCCTCGACTTCGCTCGGGATGACGGCGGCCGTTGCGCCGGCAATGACCGCTTGCCAGGCGCCTTGGTTGACGCTTCGCTTCGCTCAAGCGTTCAAAATTCACGATACCTACATTGCACGAGTTCACAGCCGATTGAAAACAATCCTCTTTCTTCTACTCACGATCACCGCTCCAGCCGCCCTCGCCGATTCCGGCGTATGGGGTGAGCGCGGCATCGCGCAGAGCTTCGCTTCGCGCGCGCCCTATCTCTTCGAGGCGAACGGCCTCGGCATCGCGGTTTATGACGCGGCGTCGAACGATCCGCGTCGTACTGCCATCGTTCCGACCAGGGCGGAAAGCCTCGGAGTCGCCATCAGCGACGATCTCTATTCCGTGACGCGCGAAGAGCTCGCGCGCTATGCAATCGGCGCTGACGGGTCGCTCACGCTGCGTGCGTCGATCCCAACCAGCGACTACACCACGATCGCCGCGGGCGAAGGGCTCGTCGCAACTCTCGGTCCCTCGCGGCTCACAGTCTGGGACACGAGCAACGAGATGCCGGTGGCGATCGGAGAAATCCCTGTCACCGATCCAGTCAACGCGATCGCGTTTCACGGCAGCCAGCTCTGGGTGTCCGTGGAGGGGAGGGGGATCAGCGGCTATGACGCTAACCAGTCGTTGCAGCCGGTGATCACGCTGCCGGTCAATGGGCGTGCGATGGCGGTCCGCGGCGATCTGCTCTACATCGCTGCCGGTGTGAATGGGCTCGTGATCGCGTCTGTGAACGATGTTTCGAGCGCACAGATCATTTCGCGCACCGATGCCGGCGTGGTGAATCTGCTCCGCATCGCCGTGGCGGCGAACCGAGCGTACGCAGCCGAAGACGCCGACACGATTCAGGTCTACGACGTGACCTCTGCCGAAGCGCCGCAACGCATCGCGGCGATTCATGACTACGCCCAGGTGCTCGGCAGTGATGGCGCGCGGCTTTTTGCAGCAGGCTCCGAGCTCGACAAGTTCGGGCTCGCGCATGTGACGCCGGTCCGCTTCTCGATCTATCAGGACGCGACGCGGCTCGGTGGTTTCAGCGAGGCACTGGCCGGCCCGGTGAGCGGCGTTGCGACCGATGGCACCTTCGCGTATGTCATCGACTGGCCATGGTTTCGCGTGCTCGACATCTCGACGCCGTCTAAGACGAAGGAGGTCGCGTCGATCTCGTTTCCGGCGATGCAGGATCATGTGAAGATCCGCGACGGACTCGCGATCGTGTATGGACGCGCGCAAGTCAATCTCGTCGACATTCATGATCCCTGGAGGCCGCGCCTGCTCGGCACCTGGGATTCGCTCGGCGCGGCCGGCGGTGGAGCAACCTTCCTCGGCGACTCGATCATCGAGGCCAATCCGCAGGACGGATTTCATGTTCTCGACTTCTTCAAGTCCACGAGCCCCGACAAGCCCCTGTTGATCGGCAGCATCGTCTTTCATTACTACGAGCTGACGAGCTATCAGACGACCGCCTATGCGTTCGACCTCGTCGAGTTTCGTGTCGCGGACGTGAGCGACCCGCGTCATCCGCGAACGGTGCGAGAGCTTGCCGCCGCACATGGTCCCGCGACCGTTGCGGTGAACGACAACGGACCGGCGCATCTCGTCGTGGAGTCACCGACGCGCTTTCATGTGTTCGATTTGAGCGACCCCGGCAATCCGGTCGAAGTGGGGAGCGCGGCAGCTCCGCTCGTGCCAGGGGTCGTGGCCGCAGAGTCAGGAGCGTCGGTACTGATCGCACGCGTGGGCGGAGTCGACAAACTCGACATCAGCGTGCCGAACCGGCCGCGGCTGGTCACGTCGACGATGAGTGCCGTCGCGCCGATGCAGATCGCCGCAGCGAACGGGAAGGTCGTGATTGCGGACCGCTACTGCCTGCGCGTGTACGGCGAAGTGAGCGCGGCACCTGTGCGGCCGCCAGCGCGCGTGCGGCCGTCTCGATAGGACGACCACTCTCTCACACGGAATTCTCCCTACATTTTCTGATTTGTTATCGAGACAACCCTCGGAACGCCTTACAGTAAGCGCTGCCAAGGGACCTCGTGTCTTCCATGAAATCTCGCATAGCCCCGCTGTTCATCGCCGCGCTCTTCGTAGCAGCCGCTCTTCACGCGCAGGAGCCGAAGCACTGCAGTGCGACGGCGAAGGAGTGTGATCAGCAGATCCGTCAGATGTTGACGGGCCGCCGTTACCTCGGACTCTCGATCGTCGACCTCAAGCCGGGGATCGTGGTGAAGTCGGTCGTGCCCGACAGTCCTGCCGAGCGCGCCAGGTTCAAGGCTGGCGATCGCCTCATCGCCGTCAACGGACATCCGATGACGGAGTCGAACGTGCAGGATTTCAAGCGCGTACTGGCATCGGTGCAGAACGTGGGAACGCTGTGGGTCATCGTGCAGCGGCGAGGGGCATATCAGCGGATCGATGTGCGGTTGGAACCGTACACGAAGGAGCAGATCGACAAGATCGTCGCCCAGCACCTGGCACAGAGTCATCAGGCCACTGCCTCGGCGGGATCTGGTCCGGGTCAGTGATCGCCGGCGAATGTTGCGAAACCTCTTTGCGCGTCTGAAGGCGGTCTCCCACCGCGGAGACGGGCAGCCCTACGCGCCGATTCTGATTCCCTTCCTCATCACCTCGATTGCGCTCGGTGTCCTCGCCTGGCGCTCGTATCAACTCTCGTTGCGCATGGAGAACGGCGCGAACACGGTGGCGGTGCAGTACGCCGGATATGCCGCTGACATTACCGCGCGGCGCGCCGACTCTGCGATTCGCACCGAACTGTCGCGCGTCGCGGAAGAGTGGCAGCAGACGGAGCGCCGCACGCCCGCGCCGACGTTCGAGCTGCTGCAGACGTGGATCAACGCGAACGAGTGGATCGTCTCGGCGATCTATGTTCCTGACGCCGATCCGATCAATTCGATCTACGTCAGTGAGCTCGGTACGAAAGCGGATGAGGAGAAGCCGAGGATTACGCGCGAGTTCTTCACGGCGAGCGGGACGGTTCGCTATGCGTATGATCCTGATCGTCTGCTCGCGAAGATGCGTCCCACGATCCGCCAGCAGCCGTTCGTGAAGTTCGATTCGTTATCGGAGATGGATCTGCAGCCGCGCGCCGACGTTTCTCTCGTCAAGAACACGAAGGCCGGCTATTCGGTGAAGCATGGCGCATTCAGCTACGTCACGCCGCTGTCCGCACCGCTGAACGACTACGCCATTCAGGCACTCGTGCAGACGTCGTACGTCGGCTCGGGGTGGGAAAATCAGCGCGTCATCAGTGTGCTCCTGAGTCTCGTTGCCCTGGTCCTCACCGCGGTTGGCGCACTCATGACCTTGCGCGGTCTGCGCAAGGAGCGCGAGACGATGAAGCTGCGCGGCCCGCTGATCGCGAACGACTCACACGAGCTTCGCACGCCGTTGTCGATGATCCGCCTCGGCGCGGAAACGCTGAAGCGCGGCGCGAAGCTGAAGCCCAACGAGCGTCAGGAAATCGAAGAGCAGATCCTGCACGAAGTGCTGCATCTGTCGCACCTCGTCGAGAACGTGCTCGATGTCGCGCGCATCCAGCACAACGCGTCGCGCGCGATGGCGTTCACGCCGGTGCAGCCGCGCGAGCTCATTACGCTGCTCATCACGACGTACGAGTCATGGATCCGCAGCAAGGGATTCACGGTCACGACTCACATCGACGAGACGGTCGAGGCGCAGTATTGGGATCGCGAATCAGTGTCGCGCGCGCTGCTCAATCTGATCGACAACGCGATCAAGTATTCGGGCGATGACAAGACGCTCGACGTCGTCCTGAGGCAGGATGCGGAGGCGATCATCGTCGAAGTGCGCGATCACGGGATCGGCATTGCGCAGAAGGATCTGGAGAGGATCTTCGATCCGTATTTCCGTGCGCAGTTCAGCGATACGCAGACGCGGCGCGGCGCGGGCCTCGGCCTCACGCTCGTGCAGCAGATTCTGGCCTCGCATGGTGGGCGGGTGGAGGTCGAGTCGGAGCTCGGCAAGGGATCGACGTTCCGGCTGCTGTTCCCCCGGCTCAAGCCCGAGGAAGCGGCTGCCGTTCCGGGGCTGGTGCATGCCCCACAGACATTTTGAGATGAGTTCGGAAACTCGTTGCAGGCAGAGACGTAGAGTAGCTGGGAGGATTGGATGACACGAATTCTGATCGTCGAGGATGAGGCGGGACTCCGGCAGGGATTGGAGATCAATCTTCGCCACGAGAACTACGAGACGGCCACGGCTGCAGACGGTGAGGAGGCGATCCGTCTCTTTCATTCGGAGAGTCCCGATCTGGTGCTGCTCGATCTGATGCTGCCGAAGAAGAGCGGCTTCGAAGTCCTCGATCACATTCGCAAGATCTCGAAGGTGCCGGTGATTCTCCTTACGGCGCGCGGTCAGGAGACTGACAAGGTGCGCGGGCTGCGCGGCGGAGCGGACGACTACGTCACGAAGCCGTTCGGCGTACAAGAGCTTTTTGCGCGCATCGATGCGGTGATGCGCCGCAGCGATGCGGGTGCGACGGCTTCCAAGGCGATTTGCGAGGATCATCTGATCCGCCTCGATCCCGCGACGCGCGAAGCGACGGCGAATCGTCAGAAACTGAAGCTCTCACCGAAAGAGTTCGACCTGCTGATGTATCTCTTCAAGAACAAGGAGCGCGTGGTTCCGCGTGACGAGCTGCTCTCCCGCGTGTGGAACTATCGCGTGGACCTCAACCTCAACAGCCGTACTGTGGATACGCACGTGACGCGCCTGCGCCGCAAGCTGCAGAAGGCGGTTGGGACGGATGCAGCGGTGATCGTGGCGGTGGCGAAGATCGGATATCGGTATCTGGGGCAGGGGTCCGCCGCGGTCGTGGGGTAGGGCCACAAGTCATCCCGGGGACTTGACCTTCGCGCTCTGCGACATTACCTTGCACTCTCACATGCACACTTGTTGTCGGTTGGCAGGTCCGTTCGAGGCGCCATAGGCGACCGACACCCTCTTGTCTTCGAACCGGACCCGCGCAATCCAGCGCGGGTCTTTTTGCTTCCAAGGAGAAAAACATGCACGGCAGGATCTACAACAACATCACGGAGTTGGTCGGAAACACGCCATTGGTGCGCGTCAATCGTGTCGTACCGGAAGGTTCCGCGGAGCTGATCGTCAAGCTGGAGGCGTTCAATCCGCTCTCGTCGGTCAAGGACCGCATCGCGTTGTCGATGATCGAAGACGCGGAGCAGCGCGGAGAGATTCATCCTGGCTCGGTCATCGTCGAAGCGACGAGCGGCAACACGGGAATCGGCCTCGCGTTCGTCGCCGCAGCGAAGGGCTACAAGTGCATCCTGATCATGCCGGACACGATGTCGGTCGAGCGGCGCAAACTGCTCGAAGCGCTCGGCGCGAAGTTGATTCTGACGCCGGGTACTGGCGGTCTGCCTGAAGCCTTGCGCGTTGCGCGCGAGACGGTGGAGAAGACGCCAAACGCCTGGATGTCGAAGCAGTTCGAAAATCCTGCGA
>CAZKID010000380.1:0-5579 GCA_964552405.1 uncultured Thermoanaerobaculia bacterium | reverse complement strand
GGTATGGCGAACGCCGAGTGCGGCGCGGTACGGCGGAATCCAGGGGCAGTTGCTCACACGGCTGATGGAGGAAGTGAGGCTGAGGCCAGTCTCGCTGGTGAGCGGCAAGATCACGCACCTCGAGGGTTACTCTAACGATTTACTGCACCCTGACATCGTCAGCGTGCATGACTTTTCGTTCCTGGAGCGGAACGATGCGATTCTGCGGGGAGCGCGCGTCGTCGTCTTCCCTTCGCAATTCCTCCTCTCGCAATACCGCGGGCACCTGCCGTTGCCCGAGGCGGAAGTCATCGAGCCGGGCTGCATCGGCGCCGATGCTCGTGATGGTGAGCGGACGACCTTCGCTTACGCGGGCAGCGTCAAGCGTCATAAGGGTGGACACCTGCTGCCCGACATCATCCGCATGACGGGCGGCACGTGGCACATCTTCGGCGGCGGCGATCTCGATCTCCTGCTGCCGCTGCGCCGCATGCCGAACGTGCGCGTACACGGCTACTACACGAACGGCTCGCTCAGCGCGCTCCTGAGCAGACATCGTGTGCGGACCGTCGTGCTGCCGTCGATCGTGCCGGAGTCGTTCAGCCTGGCGCTCTCCGAGTGCTGGCTCGGCGGCGCATCCGTCGTCGCGTTCGATCACGGCGCGATCGCGGAGCGCGTTCGCAACCACGGTGGCGGATGGCTCGCACCGTTCGAAGAGGGCGCCGAGGGACTTGCGGCGCTCCTGCGAGAACGGCGAGAGACGGCGATCCCCTTACATGTGCCGGCTGCTGCGGATGCGGCACGAGAGTATGTGGCGATGTATAGGAGGCGGGGGTTCATGACATGAGCAGGCAGCGGGACGACGGGGGCGGAATCCTGCTGCCTGCTGCCTGCTGCCTGCTGTCTGCTCAGATGCCGCTGCCTGAGAGGGCTGCGGCTACGCTCGAGAACAGCAATCGCACGTCGAGCCAGAGAGACCAGGAGCACATGTACGTCAGGTCGTACCGCAGCTTCACCGCGGGGCGCGAGTCGTATTCCGCGAGGATCTGCGCGAGGCCCGCGATTCCCGGCCGGACCAGGCAGCGCAGATCGAAGTCCGGCACTTCCTCCATGATCTTCTCCGCGATCTGTGGCTGCTCCGGCCTGGGCCCGACGAGGCTCATGTCACCGGTCAACACATTGACCAGTTGCGGCAGCTCGTCGAGGCGGTAGCGCCGCAGCAGCAGCCCCACCCGTGTCGGGGAGCCATCGCGCATCGAACGAAACTTCCACATTTCAAACGGGAGACCGCCTAATCCGAGGCGGGGCTGGCGGAGCAGAACCGGTCGTCCGTCATCGAGCCATGACGCGATTGCAATCGCGAGCCAGAGTGGCGACGAGACGATGATCAAGAGCGCCGAGGCCACGATGTCGAGCGCGCGTTTGATGATCGCGCGAACGCCGAAACCGCAGCCGATCCGCACCTCGATCAACGGCTCATCACCCATCCAGCCGAGGACCGACGAGACGAGGAGCGCGTCGGCCGGAGAGGCGAGCAGCATGTAGCCGCGCGGACCGCGAATCCGCAACAGCTCGAGCCTGCGCCGCAACTGGTCATCGGCTGAAACGCAGATCACTTCCTCGATCTCGCGCGCCACATCGCGAACGTTGGGATCATCGAGCGAGCCATAACCGATCACGCGAATCCGTTCATCGGCTGCGCGGCGGATGACGTCGAGTGCGGCAGATACTTCCCACGGCTCGCCCACCAGCAGCGTATCGCGCGGACGCACCGGCCAGAGCCGTTGCTGCACCAATCTCCAGAGCGGAAACAGAAGCGCCTCGACGAGAGGCACGGCGATGAGAATCGAGCGCGGCAGCGGTTGTTCGAACAGCGTGCTGCCGATCGCGATCAACGCAAATTGCAGCACGAGCGCGACGACGATGATGGGCTTTGCGCGCGCGAGGACACGAGTTCGGTAAAAGCCCGACAGCGCGAGTGCGGCGATGAGCGAGCCGCCAAACAGCATCACGCTCGTCACATCGACAGGCAGCTTTTCCGCCGGGAGCAGCGCACGCGTAAACGGCAGCGGAATCGTGCGGCGGGCGTAAACCGCGACGGCGAGTGCCAACCAGGCGATTGCGAAGTCGCCCGCGAGTAACATCGCCGTTCGGAACCAACGCTCGCGCGAGCCGGGCCGGATCATCGGCCCTCCGCAATCGCTGCGAAGCTGGCGATGGTTTGCTCGCGCGCGTAGTGATTCTCGATCGCGTCGCGCAGTCTGCGTGCGAGCGCCGAGCGCCGCGGCTCATCGTCGATCAACTCGACGGCTGCACGTGCCAGACCGTGGACATTCGATTCGAGCCGTGCGAGGCGCATCAACGGTTGGAGGCCGCGCATCGACTCGGGCGTCCCGACGATCGCGCATCCCGCCTCCGCTGCCTCGAGGACTTTGTTCGACTGCCCACTGCCGAAGCGAAGCGGCATCAGCGCGACGCGAATGTTGCGCGCGAATCGAGCGACGTCGTCGATGGGCGACACGAGCGTCACTCCCCGCCTCTTCGCCAGTTTCACGAGTGACGGAGGCGCCTCCGCACCGCCGACGATCATCGTCGACTGAGGACGCAGCGAGAGGATTGCGGGCCAGATCTCATCGAGCAGCCACGTGACGGCGTCGGCATTTGCGAAGTAGGGAAAGCGCCCCCAGAAACCGAAGTCGTAGTCGCGCCGATGCCCGTTGAGCGCGGACGCCGTAACGCCATTGGCGATCGCAATGGCACCACCGAAATCTGTCGCCTCCTCTTCGCTGAGCACGATGACCTGGTCGTACTTACTTGCGAGCGCAACTTCGAGCCGCTGCATGCGTCGCTGTTCGATGGCCCATAGCAGGCGCACCGGTCCGACTGCCGCCTTCCGGCGCTCGGCCGCGCTGCGCCGCAGCGAATCGACGCCGTCGAGCAGGCGACGCCCCGTCAACATCGATGACACCCACGGATGCATGCGCGAGAGCAGCACGATCGTGACGTCAGCGGTTCCCGCCGCCGCCACCGCATGTTTCCAGTCGTAGCCCGACGACAGGAGGCACTGCAGAGGAAGGCCATCGCGAATGATGCTGAATGCGCCGCGGACGGCTTGCATCAGCGAGCGTCGCGCCGGGACGAAGCGAACATGTCGCGCGCTGTCGGGAAGGCGACCCTCCGGCGCGATGAGTGTCACGTCTGCGTTGCGCGCGAGCGCCGACAACCAGATCGTCGCGCGCAGACGCTCGCCTGTATGGGAAGGCCACGGAAAGCGTGGCGCAATGACAACGGCTTTCATGGGAAGGACGGACGAGTCCTCATCCTACCGTAGAATGCCGCGCCGAGATGGAGAAGTCCCGAGACCTGGCGATTCTGAGCATCGTGGTTCTCGGCTCGTTTGTGCTTCCTCTCGCCTTCTTCCTCGATCCGACCGATCTCTTTCGGCTGGCCAAGATCGTAACGCTCCGCACGGAGGCGATTCTGGTGCTCTTTGCCGCAGGGGCGGCCCTGCTGCTCGGCGCACCGCTGCCGCGCGTGCGTTGGAGCGATCCCTCCATGGTTGCGCCCATCGTGGCGCTACTCGTCTTCACTCTGCTCACGCTCACGTCGACGAACAAACCGCTCAGCATCGCCGCATCGTCATCGGCGCTCTGCAGCGTGATCGTGTTTCTGGCGACGGCCGCTGCCGCTCGCAGGTACGGCGTCATTCTGCTGGCCGCGCCGCTGCTCGCCGCGATCGCCAACGCGGTGCTGATCATTCTCGAGGAATCGAGAGTTTGGATGCCGTTCGGCGAGACGAAAGCGCTCGCGCACCATCTGCAATGCGACGCGCTCATCGGAAATCCGAATGAGGCCGGATGCTACTTCGCCGCCGCTGCTCTGGCGTGCGTGGCCTTCGGCGCAACGCGATCGCGAGTCGCGGGAGCAATCGCCACGATCGCGATGCTGGCGGGACTCGTCGCAAGTCAGACGCTCACTGCCATCATCGCGTTCGCAGGCGGTGCGTTCTGCCTCTTCGCGCTCGTCTCGTGGCGCAAGGCATTGCGCGCCGCCGCCGCAGCAGCGCTGGCAGCAGCGCTCCTCGTCATCTTCTCGTCACCGTTACGCCAGCGCGCCGGCCATGTGAGCACATCGGTCGCGCGCGGCGAATACAACCAGCTCTTCACGGAGCGCTTCACGTCATTCGTCGCGGCGTGGTCGATGTTCGAGCAACATCCGCTGACAGGAGTCGGACCGGGCGCATTCGCCTGGCAGTACTTCGACGCGAAGATCGCGGCGGAGGAGCGCTTCCCATCATTGCGACATACGTGGAACCGTGGAGTGAACTTCGGAGAAGTGCACAACGACTATCTGCAGTCGCTGGCGGAGGGAGGGGCGATGGGCGGCATCACGATCGCGTCCTTGTTGATCGGTCGCGGTGCCTTTTGGTTCCGCTCATCCGTTTCTCCACGAGCGCGCTACGCGCGCACTCTCGCTCTGCCTCTTGCAGTGCTCTGGGGACTTCTGTCTCTCGCGCAATTTCCAATGGAATCGACAGTGGTGCGCGGCCTCTTGCTTCATCTCGCCGCGATTTGTGCAGGGTGGCGCGAATGATCCTGCGGCTCCTCGGCGTGCTCGTGCTCGCGATCGGTGCCGCCGGCGCACTCCAGCGATGGGTCGTCGAGCCTGTGCGGTGCAGCCACGCAGCCTCGCGCGGCTCAGTCCTGCTCGACTCTCTCGATCGCGCGGCGGACACACGCAAGCAAGCCGCTGCAGCGCGCGTGCGCAAGCGGCTCGGTCACTGCGAGAACAGCTGTCCTCCGGATGTGGGAATTCCATTCACGCAGGGAGGAGCGGAAGAGATGGCGGGCGACGACCCGGCGGCGATCCGCTCGTATCAGCGCGCACTGCAGATCGACCGGCGGCCGGAAATCTATTTCCGGCTGGGACTGGCGCAGCTCGGCGCACTCGATCGCGCGGGCGGACTCGAGAGTCTAACTCGCGCCTGCACCTTCGATCCGAAATTGATCAACGAGATCCCATACGAGGATGTAAGGGACGAGGTGCGAAATCGGATTCGCGCAAAGTATGGGGAGGGATGGTGATGAGTGAGCAAGCTCAGATCTCCGTCATCCCGAGCGGAGTCGAGGGACCTGGGTGTGTGGGAGGCGCGCGACATGATCTTCGTACCGCCCGCCCACCGGGTCCCTCGACTACGCTCGGGATGACGAAGCCACTAGCAAGTCCGCGTCAACGCGAGCATCGTCACGTCATCGCCTGCCGGCGCGTCCTTCGTGAACGCGTGCACGTGCTGGTCGATCGTCTTCAAAATCGCGGCGGCCGTGTTCCCATGAAACGGCACGAGCAGTGTCGCGACCGGATCGAGTCCCAGTTGTTCTTCCGTCTCGTTTTCCGCCTCGGTGACTCCATCCGTAAACAGCACGAGTGAGTCTCCCGGGTTCAGCGTCACCGACTGTGTCCGGTATTGCGCGCCGGCGAATAGACCGACCACCATGTCCGTCGACTTGAGCTGCTGCACTCCGTCGTGACCGACGACGAGCGGCGGCACGTGACCGGCGTTCGTGAAATCGATGCGGCCTGTTGCGGGATCGAGCACGGCG
>CAZKID010000379.1:0-5587 GCA_964552405.1 uncultured Thermoanaerobaculia bacterium | reverse complement strand
GCCGGGGTCTCCCACGACCAGGCGGGGCCCGACTGGAACTCCGTGGACCGAGAGAATGCGGTCGCCTTCGCGCAAGCCGGCACGCTCCGCGGCTCCTCCACGAACGATGTTCGTGACGATTCCAGTCGTCCGCGAAACGCCGGCTTGTAACGCAGGCCGCACCGCCTGGTTGTAGCCTCCGGCCAATACGAAAGCTGCGGCAATGATGAGCTGAGCCCAACAGAAGACGAGCAGCGGCCGGAATTTCATCGAGGTATCGACACGATTCTAGTGGAGTCACCAGCCAGTGGTAGCATCGGTCACCCACCCAAGCGGAGGAATCATGTACGGCTCGCCGCAGAGCTCATCCATCGATCTTGCGAACATCTCCTGCGAGAGCTGCGGCGTTTACGACGCAACTCTGCGGTTCTCCTCGCATCCAACGGTGATCTCGTTTCTCATTGCAGCGTCGGAAAGCGCCCCTTCCGGCATCTGGTGCGCGCGCTGCCGCGGCATTCAGTCGGCCAAAGCAGCAGCAGTCACGGTGATCGCGGGATGGTGGTCGGTCCCTGGAGTTCGGGCGACGATTCCTGCTCTGAAGGCAAATCTCAACGACGGCGAACAGAACGCGACAGCAAACGCGCAGTTGCTGCGCGGTCTCGCACGTACCGAATACGACAACGGCAATCCGGAATTCGCGGCGATGTTCGCGCAAGCTGCCAACGACGTTCAGCCGCAGCGCGAGAACACACGGCTGATGGACGACCTTCGCCGTGCAGGCCACCGCCCCGTGATTCCACCTTCGCCGTGGCGCTACGCGCCGATCGTGCCGGTCATCCTCGTGGGCGTATTCGCACTCTTCGGTGCATCGAGACTCATTTCGCGCAGGGAACCGGAGGCGGCAGTCGCGACGGCCAGATCCTCGACCTCGGCTTCGTCCGGCTCATCAGGCTCGAACTTCGCGGCGCTTACCGCGGCGAAGCAGCAGTCTCATCCGAAGCTCAATCCGAACGCAACAGCCGATGAGCTCGAGAAGCTGCTCACGCCAGACTCGGACGACAATACGGTTCGCTCCTACATTCGCGCGCGGCTCATGGAATTGAAGTCCGAATTGCGTCCGGCAATCGAGCGCGGCGAGAGTCTGATCATCTTTCAGACGAAGATCGACGCGCTGGGACAACAGCCGGCGGTCACGAAGTACATGTCGACGAGGCCCGCGGTTCGTGCCGCATATGACTCGCTGAGCTCCTCGATCAACGATGCGATGCGCTACTACCACGGCGGTGCGCCGGTGGACGCAATCTCGCGAACGGCGGGAGAATCGCTGAACGTCACCTACAACCTGGCCTACGATGCGATCCAGGCCGAATCGCGCGGTCATACTGGTGAAAGCGGCATGCTGGTCACCGAAGTCCAAAACCGGACTGACTCGCTGGACTTGATGCGCGCCGACCTCCGCGTCCGCGGTGCCGTGATCGGAAACGTGGGGAAGGCACTGGATACCTTCCTCAACGCGATCTCCTGATCCGAGAATGAAATCCGCACCGGAGTGCGTTACGGCGCCAAATGGAACAGCCGCAGTCGCAAACCCTCCGCATCTCCATCGATGAGCAGACCGCACAGGGACAGTACGTCAACTTCGCGCACATCATTCACTCGCCCAGCGAGTTCGTGATCGACCTAGGCCGCATCATGCCGGGGCAGGCCGACGTGAAGGTCTACAGCCGGGTCGTCATGACACCACTCCATGCGAAGCAACTCCTGCAGGCGCTCGCACAGAACGTCACGATCTTCGAGCAGAAGTTCGGCGAGATCCACCTGGAACCGCATGCCTTCGAGATGAACAACGAGCCTTCGAACTGACGATGGCGAGAGTCAAGATCATCGGCGCCGGTCTGGCCGGCTCCGAGTGCGCGTTCGCGCTGGCACAGCGTGGACATTCGATCGAGCTGTTCGAGATGCGGCCGGTGAAGACGACTCCTGCTCATAAGAGCGGCGATCTCGCGGAACTGGTCTGCTCGAATTCACTCCGCTCATCCAACGTCGCGAATGCCGTAGGACTGCTGAAGCACGAGATGACGCTCATGCGCTCGCTCGTGATGCGCTGCGCCGAGGAGGCGCGCGTGCCGGCCGGTGACGCGTTCGCGGTCGATCGCGAGCGCTTTGCAGCGGCCGTGACGTCTGCCATCGGACGCGAGGCTAACGTTTCGCTGCACCGTGAAGAAGTCACGAGTCTCGACCGAGAAGAGTACGACTTCCTCGTCGTGGCAACCGGCCCCCTGACCTCACAGCCGCTCTTTCGAGCAATCGACGCGTTCCTTGGGCACGACGGCTTGTACTTTTATGACGCGATTGCACCCATCATCGCGGCCGATTCGCTCGACGAATCGAAGCTCTACTGGAAATCGCGCTACGGAAAAGGCTCCGGCAGCGATTACCTCAACGCGGCGATGAGCCAGGAACAGTACGAGGCGTTCGTCTCAGCGCTGCTCGCTGCCGAGCTCTATCCACTGCACGACTTCGAGCACGCGGTGCATTTCGAAGGCTGTCTGCCAATCGAAGAAATCGCGTCACGCGGCATCGACACCCTGCGCTTCGGACCGATGAAGCCGGTCGGCCTCGAGCATCCCGAAACGAATGAGCGGCCGCATGCGGTCGTCCAACTCCGCAAAGAAGATCTGTCCGACGAATACTTCAACCTCGTCGGCTTCCAGACGAAGATGAAAGTCGGCGCGCAACAACAGGTCATCCGAATGATCCCCGGCTTGGAGAACGCGCAATTCGCGCGCTTCGGTTCGATGCATCGCAACACGTTCATCAACGGGCCGCGGCATCTCCGCAATACGTTCCAGACGAAGAAGGACGACCGCATCTTCTTCGCCGGGCAGATCACCGGCGTCGAGGGCTATGTCGAGTCCGCGGCTGTTGGATTGCTCACGGCGCGCTACATCGATGAACTTTCGCGCCATGGCGTCATTCGTCCGCTTCCCTATCACACCGCCCTCGGCGCCCTCGGACGGCACGTCGCCGAGTCGTCCCCCGATCGCTATCAACCGTCCAACGTCACCTGGGCGCTGATCGAAGATGTCGTCGGCAGGATGAAGAAGACGATCAAACGCGAACGGCAGGCTGAGAAGGCGGTCGCGGCGATTGCTGCGATGGTGTAGTGGAGTGCGGACGCCTCGTCCGCACCCCGGCGCAGCCTACCCCGCGTACCGAATCCCAAAGATCAACCGTCGTCCCGGTGAGCGATAGCCTCGCACTTCTTCGTAGCGCTTGTTGGTCGCGTTCTCCAGCTTGATGTACGGCGTGTAGCGCTCACCGTGCACCTGCATGTTCACGTCCATCGTCGTGTAAGCCGCGTTGCTGACGCGCGAGTAAGGCGCCACCGGCAGCACGTCGAAACGCGAGCCTGTATGAATCAGTGCGACGTTCGTGTCGATGTTGCCCGCACGACGTCCGATGAAAATCGTTCCCGAATGCTTCGGCCGGCGCAGCAGCGCCTCACCCGTGTCGTCCTGTTTCGTATCGAGATAGGTGTAGGTAACGGTCGAGTAGTAGCGCGACGCGATGTCGTGCGTCAGCGAGACCTCCGCTCCTTGCGTACGTGCGCGGCCGACGTTTGCAAACGCGTACGTGACGTTGTCGAACACGATCAAGTCCCGATAGCGCGCGTGAAAGAGGGTGAGCGAGAAGAGGCCTTCTCCATTTCCGAGAGGAAGGTCGTAGCCGATCTCGCTGCTCCGCCCATGCTCGGGTTCGAGGTTGCGATTCCCGGAGAAGGGAAAGAACAGCTCTCCAATGGAGGGTGCGCGAAACGACTCTCCGTACGACGCGCGGAACTTGCCGATGTTCGAGATCCAGCCAAATGCGATGCGCGGAGACGTCTCGCTGCCGAACTCGCCGAAGCTATCGTGCCGCGCGCCGGCGCTGAGCTCGAGGCGCGAGTCTCCGAACGCATGCTCGTAACGGTCTTCGACGAACCACGACTTGTCGCGACGGCGATCGCGATCGAGGTTCACGCCGTAACTGTTCGAGTCGTTTACGGTGGCGCGCGCGGTCTCACCGCCCGCAACGATCGTTCCGAACGGCGTGAGTGTCCGCGTCACGAGGCGTGCGCGGTGCGTCGTGGAATCCGTCGTGCTGGCGTTGAAGCCGAACGGATCGTCGGGATCCGAGAAGTCGTCGTTGCGCTTGCTCTCCGAGAGCGCAAGCTCGTACGAGAAACGTCCGATCGTCTGCGCGATGGGAATCGCGAGCTGACGCTCGTTGCCATTCTGCCGGCGATTGGGCGACGCGATGATCTGGGTACCGTCGGCGCTGACATTGGTGGGGATTCCGAGGTCATAGGTCGTCCGGCGGGCGGCAACGCCGAGCGAGAAGTGATTCGCGGCCGTCCAGCGCCAGAACACGTTCGCAGTGTTCTGAGCGAAGTCGTCGTTACGGTCGAAGCCGTCGTCGTTGCGGTGCTCGTACGACGCGCTGAAGAGCGTCGACTGCGTCACATAGTCCGCCCCCACTTCGGCGTTGCGCAGACCGTGACCGCCCGCTGCGAGATCGGCGCGCACGCCGCTCTTCACCGGGTTCGTCAACACGTTGACCACGCCGGCCACCGCATCGGAGCCGTAGAGTGCTGAATAGGGACCGCGCACGACTTCGACCTGCTGCACGCCCGCGGTGGAGAAGCGGCCCCAGTCGTAGCCTGCAAAGTACGGATTGTTGATCTCGATGCCATTCCACAGCACGAGCGTGTGAGTCGAGTTCGAGCCGCGCGTAAACATCGACGTCGCCTTGCCGGGCGAGCCCGTGCGGCTGATCGTGATGCCGGGCACTTCGCGCAGCACATCGGCGAGATCGCGCGCCTCATGCTGCTCGATCTCTTTCTGCGTGATCACCGTGACGGCGGCGGGAGACGCTTCGACGGTCTCCGGAATCGCCGACGCGGTCACGACCATCTCTTCCGAAGTTTTCGGTGGGTTGAGGACAGGTTCCGTTTGTGCGAAGAGTGAGAGTGTGAAGAGTGAAACGAAGACAGCAAGGATCGACTTCATGACGACTTCCCTCCGAAGCGGCTCATGGAAATTTGAAGCGCCCGAGGTGGTCGGTCTCCTGGCTTCCGGGTCATCCTTCTCGGGCACCCTTCCCGCGGAACATCCGCAGTGGGGGCTGTCGCCTTCGCGCCGAGTCGTCGCCGGATACAGTGGCGGGGGCCGCGCCGGTATTGCACCGGCTTCCCAAAACCAGATCGGGTTGACTTGTAAAAGAACCGGGGCGCGGATGATAGCACCGAAATCGCGACGTCCCCGAATGGCGAGACGAATCCGCTCGCGGTCCGTTTGACACGATCCGACACGCAGATTACCCTCAACAGCACCCAGGCATACATCCACCATGGTCCTCTTCAACTACGCGACGAAAGAGATCACTGCGAAGATCGTCTACTACGGGCCTGGCCTGTGCGGTAAGACGACCAACTTGCAGTTCATCTACGACTCACTGCCTTCGAACAACAAGAGCAAGATGCTCTCGCTGGCGACGAAGACGGATCGCACGCTGTTCTTCGACTTCCTCCCCCTCGACCTCGGCAAGATCCGCGGCATGCGCACCA
>CAZKID010000378.1:0-5612 GCA_964552405.1 uncultured Thermoanaerobaculia bacterium | reverse complement strand
CCCTTCGGGCACCTTCTCCCCCGTGCGCGGGGGAGAAGGGACTATCTCAGGCTCGCTCGGGATGACGAAGCCACCGCAGGCGGATCGTTTTCGATGGAGGACAGGAATCGTGCCACTTGGACGTACTATAGCCATACCCCCAATAAGGAGCCCGGCTTGGCGATCGTCGCCCGCGATCAGGAGAAGCCTCGGCGCGAATGGACGATTCGCGTGATGGTCGTCTACGCCGTCGCGGGCGCCGGCATCCTGATCGCGCATGCGATCCGAAATCGCGATGAAGTGGCGTCGGTCCTCGCGCGTCTCGATCACGCGCCATACGTCATCGCGACCTTCGTCCTCTTCGCGTTCGCGGTCTCCCTTTTGAAGTTCAAGCTCACCGACAAGATCTTCGTCTCGTTTCTCGTCCCCGCCTGCACCGCGATGGGGCCCTTGCTGGGCGGTGTGCTCTGCGCCTGGATCGCGGTAGGAACCGCGCTGATCTGCCGCATCCTCGCGATCCGCCGCATCGGTCCGATCAAGTACGACGGCAACGACTTCGTCCTCGAGTATTGGCGTGCGGCGGGCCTCTTCATGATCTACGGCGTTCCGATCCTCGTCGCGTCGGCCGCCTATCGGGCTCTCGACGGTGCGATTCCGCTGATGACCACGACCGGCATGGACGCCTTGCGCATCGCGGTCTTCGGCATCGTCGTCTCTGCCGGCAACACGATCGTGATGGCACCCGTGCAGAGGACGTTCGGCTACAGCTGGGCGAAGGTTCTTCACGCATCGCTGATCGACATGTCGTTGTACGCGTTCGGCCTCCCCTACGTGATCGGACTGGTCTTCAGTCAGGTCGCGGTGGGCTGGCCGATGCTCGTTGGTCTGGCGTTCGCCGGTGTGCTCACCAATGGTCTTGGCCGGCGGCTTACGGCAGCGAACGATGCCGCGCGGCGCCAGTTCGAGCGGGCGACGTCACTGACCGCGATCGGACACGCGATCTCACTGGAGCTCTCGGAAGAGCGCTTCTTCGTCACGCTGTACGAAGAATGCGCACGCGTGATCGACGTAGAGAACTTCACGATCTCCATCGTCGACGAGCCGAATCGCGAACTGCTCTTCCGCTTCAAGATCCTCGACGGCGTTCGACAGCCTGTCTATCGGCGGCCGCTCGGCATGGGATACACGTCGTGGATCGTCGAGAACCGCGAGCCGCTGCGCCTTTTGCGAAAGGGCACGACCAGCGTGACGCCCGTCAACGACGGCTTTGTTTCCGAGTCGTGGCTCGGTGTGCCGATGCTCGTGAGCGATCGCGTGATCGGCGTGATCTCGGTGCAGAGCCGCGAGCGCGGCGCGTACTCGGTCGAAGACGAATTGCTCCTCACGGCCATCGGAAATCAGGCGGCCGTCGCGATCGAGCACTCGCAGCTCTATCACGACCTCGAAGAGAAAGTGCGCGAGCGAACGACGGACCTCGCGTCCACGGTGCACGCACTCGAGGCGAGCGGTGCCGAGCTCGCGGCGCTGAATCAGATCTCGCAGGTCCTCACCTCGACGAGCGATCTCGACTCGATGCTGGCACAGATCGCGCGCGAGATGGGAATCGCGCTCAACGCGCGCAACATCGGGATCACGCTTCTCAACGCCGCCAAAGACGAGTTGTGCGTCGCGGCCGACTATGCGCTCGAACCGAACCAGCACGAGTTGACAGGCATGCGCGTGCCGATCGAGGGTGGCGCCATCTCGATCGTCATGCACTCGCGTCATCCGAGCGTGATCGAGCATCCCTACGACGACCGGCGGATGACGGGATTCCAGGAGCTCCTGCGCCGGCGCGGCATCGAGACGATCATGATGGTTCCGCTGCTGTCGCGCGACGAAGTGATCGGTACGATCGCCGTCGACATGACGCGGCTCGATCCGGCGAATCTTCCCCGCGCCAAACGCCTCGCGGTCACGATCGCCGGACAGATCGCCGGCGCAATCGAACGCTCGCGGCTCTACGGTGAGGAACATCGTTCGCGCGAAGTCGCCGAGCACATCGAAGAAGCCGCGCGAGCGATCAGCGAAAGTCTCGAGCTCGACGTCGTTCTGCTGGCGATTCTCGATCAGCTCCGCGAGGTCATCGACTACGACAGCGCGGCGGTTCACTCCCTCGACGACGATGCGTTCCGCGTACTGGCCGTCCGCGGGCTGCCGGATTCGGAGATCGGCCGCGTTCGAAGCGTTGCCGAGCACCCGTACAACGCGCGAATGGTCCGTGATCCGGAGCCCTTCATCCATAAACCAACCGGCGACGACGAGCATTGGAACGAGGATCTGCTGTGCAGGATTCGCTGCAACATGGGCGTGCCGCTCGTCGTACGCGAGCGCGTCATCGGTGCGCTGACGATCGACAGTCATCACGCCGATCACTACGGTCCCGCCGATCTGACGACCGCCCGCGTCTTCGCGCGTCACGCGGCACTCGCGATCGAGAACGCGAAGCTCTACAGCACCGCGCAGCGCGCCACGATCGCGAAGTCGCAGTTCCTCGCGAACATGAGCCACGAGATCCGCACTCCGCTCAACGCGATCCTCGGATTCGTGCAATTGATGATGCGCAACGAACAGCGCGATGCCGACGACCAGCAGAACCTCGGCATCATCATGCGCAGCGGACATCACCTGCTCAATCTCATCAACGATGTCCTCTCCGTTGCGAAGATCGAGGCCGGACTCGTCGCGCTCAGCGAGACCGCGTTCGATCCGCATCAGCTCTTTGCTGGACTGCGCGAGACGTTCCTGCAACGCGCCACGGCGAAACAGCTCGAGCTCTGGTTCGAAATCAGCGGTGACTTCCCCAACGCCGTGCGCGGCGACGAATCGAAGCTGCGCCAGATCCTCTTCAATCTCCTCGGCAACGCATTCAAGTTCACACGGAGCGGCTCCGTCACGCTGCGTGCACGCTGGAGCAACGGCAATGCACATCTCGAGGTGAGCGACACCGGCTGCGGCTTGACGCAGGAAGAGATCGGCGTGCTCTTCCGGCCGTTCGTGCAGACGGACAGCGGCATGGCCGCGCGCGAAGGCACCGGTCTCGGACTTGCGATCTGCCGCAGCTACGTGCAGCTGATGCACGGCGAGATCGCCATCACGAGCGAACCGGGGAAAGGATCGACGTTCTACTTCGACATCCCGCTCCCGCGCGCCGAAGAAGAGCGCCCCGCGGCTCCGGTGCGCAAGGTCGTCGCACTCGCACCTGGCCAGCCTCGATACCGGATGCTCGTGGCCGACGACACCGCCGAGAACCGCATCCTGCTCGAGAAATTGCTCGCCGCGTTCGGCTTCGAAGTGCGCTCGGCGATCAACGGCCGCGAGGCGCTCGAAGAATGGTCCGCATGGAAACCCGATCTCGTCTGGATGGACATTCGTATGCCCATCGTCGACGGCTACGAGGCGACGCGGCGGATCCGCGAAGCGGAACAGACGAGCGGCAAGCACACGCCTGTCATCGCGATCACCGCCAGCGCGTTCGAGCACGACAAGGAGCGGATTCTCGCAGCTGGCTGCGACGACATGGTCGTCAAACCTTTCGTCGAGGCCAACATCTTCGATGCGATGACGCGCCATCTCGGCGTGCAGTGGCTGTACTCCGATCATGAGCCGGCTGTCGGGCACGTGACCCTCTCCGCAGCACGGCTCGCGCACCTTCCGCGCACGGCACTCGAGAAGCTGCGCGATGCAGTTACCGCCGGCGACATCGAAGAGACCTACAACATCACGCAGGAAATCGAACGAGTCGATCCGCAAGTCGCCGAGGAGCTCCGCACGATGTTGAAGAACTATCGGCTGGACGAGATCCAGGCGGCGGTGGAACGGTGACCGGCTGCTGCAAACGCCTGTTAGGTCCCTTCTCCCCTGGTGACAGGGGAGAAGGTGCGCGAACACAACGGCCCCCTCATCCGCCCTTCGGGCACCTTCTCCCCCGCTTCGCGAGGGAGAAGGAAGCTAGTTGCATCGGCTTCCTTGCGGGTCTCGCCCTCCTCGCCACCTCCTCCCTCGCTCTTCCCGCGGACCGCGTGATCAGCCAGTACGCACATCGCGCATGGAAGATCGAAGACGGACTCCCGAACAGCGTCGTGAAGGCGATCGCGCAGACCAACGATGGCTATCTCTGGGTTGGCACCTACGACGGACTCGCGCGCTACAACGGCGACACGTTCGAGCGCATCGGGCTCCGCCGCGACACCGTGCTCTCATTCCGGAAGGCGCGCGACGGAGCGCTGTGGATCGGCACGGGCGGCGGCGGCGTGGCGGTCTACTCGCATGGATTGCTCCGAACGATCTCCCGCAAGGAAGGACTGCCGAGCGACTCCGTCCCTGCTCTCATTCAAGCGGCAGACGGAACCATGTGGATCGGCACCACCGCGGGAATCTGCAGCTGGCGTCAGGGCAAACTCGAACTGGTTCTCTCCACCGAGTCTGCCTACCCGTACGCAATCGCGGAGGCGGGAGGAATCGTGTGGGTCGGAACGCGCGGCACAGGTCTGCTCGCGTTGAAGGACGGAAAGCTGATACGCACCTATCCGCTCCAGGATGGCGGCTACTCGCTTTATGCCGATCGCGACGGCACGCTCTGGATCGGAACTGGCCGCGGACTGGCACGGATGCGAGGCGGCGTCATCGAGATGATCAGCGGCTTTCCCGTCGACCAGGTCATGTCGATCCTTCGCGACTCCGATGGCACTCTCTGGGCCGGTTCCTACGGCCACGGACTCTATCGATCCGTCGATGGCGAGCACTTCACCAACTACTCGACGAAAGAAGGCCTCCTCAACAACTCGGTACGGACTCTGTTCGAGGATGCCGAAAAGACATTCTGGGTCGGGACGAACGGTGGTCTCGAGCGCTTCACCGCCGGCCGTTTCGTCACGGTAGGCGCGGCCGAGGGACTGCAGGAACCGTATGCACGCACGGTGCTTCAGGATCGCGCTGGCAACGTCTGGATTGGGACGGCGCAGGGGCTCGCGCGTCTCGATCCGAACGGCAACGTCACGACACTGAGCACGAAAGATGGTCTAACCAGCGATTACATCTTCGCGCTCGCGCAGGATCCCGACGGCGCAATGTGGGCCGGCACCCCCACCGGCCTGAACCGCATTGGCGAAGGCACCGTCCGCCATTTCGATGAGAAAGACGGCTTGCTCAGTGCGTCAGTACGCGCGCTTCACGTCGATCGCAGAGGAGTGCTCTGGATCGGCAGCGATCGCGGATTGAACTGGTATCGCAATGGACACATCGAGTCGCCGCCGATGGCGGGATTCGAGAAGTCGTTCGTGCAGGCATTCGTCGACGACAAGAATGGCGGAACGTGGTTCTTCGGAGATGGCCGGGGAATCGCGCACTGGACCGATGGCCGAATCACGACGTATGGCGAACGTGATGGTCTCACCGACCCACGACTCTTCGCGGCGGTGGTTGGACCCGATGATGCTCTCTGGATCGGTTCCGACAGCAGAGGCCTGTTCCGGCTGAAGAACGGCGTCTTCCAGCACTTCGCGATTGCGGAAGGAGTACCCGACGACAAAGTCCTGCAAATGCTCGACGACGGCAAGGCGAAAGCGATGGCCGGCTGGACCACACCCGAAGAG
>CAZKID010000377.1:0-5619 GCA_964552405.1 uncultured Thermoanaerobaculia bacterium | reverse complement strand
TCGCCGGCCAGGCCGCCAGCCACTGCGTGAAGAGCAGCATCGACGACCTGCTCGATCAGATCGTCGCGCACGACCCGAAGCTCGCGAGCCGCATCTACATCATGACCGACTGCATGTCGGCGGTCACCGTTCCGGATGGCAAAGGCGGCCTCGCCGCCGACTTCACACCCGACGCACAAAAGGCCTTCGACCGTTTCGCGAACGCCGGCATGAATCTCGTGAAGTCGACTAACCCGATCGAATCCTGGATGACGGTGAATTGAAAGGCAGATCATGAACGACCTCAAAGACCTCTTCTCATCCGCGCGCAGCAGTGGCGACATCTCTAACACTTCGCTGCAACTCCTCACTCTCCCCGACCTCGGCGCGAAGATCCAGCAGGGACTCGGGATCGCAGTCGACAACGTTCCCGCCAGCGAGGTGTTCCTCCTCTCGCTGCTCGTCGACGACTCAGGGTCGATCCGCAGCTCGGGCAACGAGCCGATCGTCATCGCGGGTACAAACGAGATCCTGCAATCGCTCGGCAATTCGAAGCAGGAAAGCTCGATCCTGGTGCACACCCGCTACTTGAACGGGACCGTGCTCTGCCCGTTCGCGAAGCTCAGCGACGCGGCACGCATGAGCAACGCGAACTATCAGGCCACCGGCAGCACTCCGCTCTACGACGAAAGCGTCGCGCTCCTCGGCACCGTCATCGCGAAAACGCAGGAGTTCGCCGACAGCGGCGTGCCCGTGCGCAGCGTGACCGTGATCATCACCGATGGTGAAGACGCAGGCTCGCAGAAGTTCCGCGCGCGCGATGTGCGCAACATCGTCGACGACATGCTGCGGCACGAGCAGCACATCGTCGCCGGCTTCGGTCTCGACAACGGCCGGACGAATTTCCGCAAGGTGTTTCACGAGATGGGCATCGAGGATCGCTGGATCCTCACGCCGGGCGCGGATAAGAAGGACATTCGCGCGGCATTCCGGGTGGTGAGTCAGACCGCTGTGAGGACGAGTCAGGGTGTCACGGCGGGGGGATTCGCGTAGGGGGCTGGGGCGCTCGGGTGTTTGGGACAGAGTCATCCAGGAAAAGAGGGGCTTCGACTTTTCAGTGGTTAATCTGACCGATGATTGAGCAAGCTCAGATCTCCGTCATCCCGAGCGTAGTCGAGGGACCCGGGTGGGCGGGAGGCGCGCGACATGATTTCCGTACCACACGCCCCGGATGCCTCGACTTCGCTCGGGATGACGGGGGATCGGTTATCGAGAATTAGCCGTGTGAGGAAATCGAAAAGCGAAATGCAGAATGCAGAATTCAAAATGCAGAATTCAAAATTGATGTGGCGCTTCGCGCGTCATTCTTCATTCTGAATTCTGTGATTCTGAATTCTGCATTTTCGCTTCTTGTTTCAAGGCGGCCCGTGGGTGTGTGGCACGAAACTCATGTCGCGCGCCTCCCAACCACCCGGGTCCCTCGCTTTCGCTCGGGATGACGAGAGATCGGTCGCTGCAGAATCTACCCACTGAAATCAGCGATGCCCCGCGGAATGAAGAATTGAGGACCTTGCGACTATTCAGTGGGTATCTCCGTTCTCGCACAGGCGGGGGCGCCTGTGCCCCACGGGACGGTCCGCACTCCACCGCGAGCCTGCGAGCCCGCGTAACCGCGCGACCTCACAGCAATCCCAACGCATGTGCCGCGCGGAACGCGACGATCCTCAGATGGCCATCGCGCAGGAGCTCGTCATCTCGAATGACTTCGGCCAGCGGTAGAAAAGCGATCTGCCGTTCGCCGGTTCCTTCGTTCTTCACGTCGATCGCGTAGGGAAATACGCGCTCGGGTGTGACGCCGGGAGACGGATGGTATTTGCCGCCGAGCTCGAACCATGTGCGAGGAAGAAGGCCGTACTCGCGTTGCAGGCGCATCGCGATCCACTGCTTCGCATCGCGTCGCGTCGTGAGCTCGCGCGGGAGGCGCCACGCGGGCGCAACTGCGATGTTGCTGTTGCCTGTGAAGCTCTGTGCCGCCGGGAGATCATCATCATCGATCCCGATCAGCACTTCCCCGCGCGATCTCGTGAGCAGCGCGACCGCGATCGTATTGACGCTCAGCGATGCCGGCACGACGTACTCGAGTGCCTGCGACGCGAGGCTGGCGTCGTCTGCAGCAAGCTCGTGAAACGTCGAGCAGCGCAGCTCGAGAAACTTCGAGCCGCTCGCTGAGGGCTCGAAGACGCGGCGCGGTTCACGCGACAGAGAGCCACGCTCGATTCCCGATTCCTCGACCGCAATCGCGTCTCCGATCCACGGACCCGGCGAGTGCCCGAGGACGTGCAGGAGCCGATAAACATTGAGCTCGAGGCGCGCCTCGCTCAAACCGCCGGCCTGCGCAGCACGCAGGATCTGGGTCGCTTCGATCGGACGCACGTGGCCCGAGGTCGCGAAGCCGGAGACATTCGCGATCGTTCGCTGCGCGAACACCGGCTCGATCTCGACGAGCGCGGAACGGACTTCTTCTTCGATGCCACCAGGAGAGGGGTAATAAACACAGCCGCCGAGAAACGAGCGGATCTGTGCTTCGCCGATCGCGCCCTGCTGAGCCAGCGACGCTTCGACCGTTCGGCCAAGCGGCTCATCGCGCTGGAGCACCGTGAGAGGTTCGGTGAGGTAATGGATCGTCGTGCTGCCGTCGATCGACGGCGTGTCGCGGCTTGCACCGCAGGAGAGAATCGCGCGCGGATAGCTCTTGCGCGCGACGACGTAGATCTCATCGCCGGAGCGGAACCATGGAATCGCATCGATGGTCGCATGCGGACGGCGAACGAGATCGCGCACGGTTCCATTGCGTGCATCGCGGGCCGCGGTGAGCGACAGGAAGCCGAGAGGCTGCACTTTCACGGTTTCCTCGAAGCGCACACCCTCACCCGGCGCGACGCGTTCGCCGGCAATCAAGTAGTTTGTCGGCGGGGGCTCGAGCTCCTGCCCCTTCGCATCGGTGAGAAAGAACTTACCGTCGTAGCGATGGCGAACGATCCACGGATTCCAAAGCGGCGTCGATGCGACGATGCGCATGCCGAGGCGCGAGAAGATCTGTTCGAACTCCGCCTGCGTGAAGTAGGTGTACTCCTCGAGGACTTCCGTTTCCCAGTCGGCGCGATAGTCCTTGCGCAGCACGAACTCCGCGGCGAGCTTGCGCGAGAGGGCGAAGCAGCGAAACCCATCGCGCTTCGCTTCGACCTCGCGGTACGGAAAGCCCGGCCCCGTTGCGAGCTTGCGAAACTCGGATGCGAAGCGAATGAAGAGAGTCGCGGTCGAACAGTGGCGAACGTCATCCGATGCGTCGCCATCATTCGCCGGAAGCTCGAGGTGTACTTCATCGCGCCCCGGATCGACGAAGTCGCGCACGATCAAGACGCCGTGCGATCGCAATTGCGAGACCTGCGTCTGCAACGCGCGCTCGGCCGATGTGTAGTCGTAGCCGGAAAACGTCGTGACGTGATGCAGCACCGACGAATCGAAGATCGCGTCGAGCGACTCGGGCGGAAAGACCGCGGCGGCAATGTCGCCCTGCACGAAGCGAAGGTTCGGACGTATGAATCGCTTCGCCGCGAGCTCGACCATCGTGTCGCTGATGTCGACACCTGTGACCTGCAATGATGGATAGAGCGCGGCGAGCGCATCGCTGCCAGTGCCGGAGCCCATGCCCATGTCAGCGACGCTGCCGACGGCGAGCATGTGCGCCGCCGTGAGCGCCACCTTCTGCTTCATCGACGAATCCATCCCGCGCAGGTAGCGCTCGTATGCGCCGCCATCGCCGCGAGCCTGTTTCTCGTAGGTGTTGGACATGGACCGCAACATGGTCGCACAGGGCGCTAATTGCGAACGCGGGACGCCAGCTCTTTCAAGCGCGCGGCGGTCAGCTTTGTCTTCTCATGATCGGGGCCGCGATCCGCGAGGAGTGTGCGATAGGCCTCGCGCAACTCGCGCCCGGCCTCGTCGTAGCGGCCTTCGGCCAGCAGCGCGGCACCGAGATTCGATTGCGCACTTGCGATGAGCCAGTGTCCGGCGGGCAACATCCGCCGCCGCTTTTCGAGCGAGGAACGAATCACAGGCTCCGCATCGCGAGGCCGGCCGAGGTCGAGGAGAATTCCGCCGAGTGTGTTCTCGGCGTAAGCAGAGATCGGATGGTCCGGACCGAGAACACGCGTCGCGTTTTCTCTCGCACGCCGCGCGAGCGGCTCCGCTTCCGCGGGACGATGCATGAGCCAGAGCAGATTTGCCAGGGAAGTCATCGTGCGGAGAAAGTCGGGATGGTCTGCGCCGAGGAGTGCCTCCTGCGTCTGCAGCGCCTCGTGATAGAGCGGCTCGGCCCCGGCGGAGCGGCCCCGCCTGTCCAGCCCGCCGGCGAGATTCGCCATCGCCTCGGCCGTCTGCGGATGCCGCGTACCGCGTTCGCGACGAATGAGCTCGAGCGACTCGCGATGCAGTTTCTCCGCGGGACCGAACTTTCCCTGATCGCCATAGCAGAGCGCGAGATCGTTCAGCGTCGATGCGAGAGTGACTCGCTCCCCGGGAAACTTCGTGCGAAGAATCGCGACGGCCTCATCGCCGGCCGCGATGGCCTCATCGAAGCGCCCCTCTTGTCGCAGCGTCACGAGCAACGCGCCGAGCGCCTGCGGCACGGCGAACGTCAACGGCTTCGCCCGCAGCACTCGCAACGCCGCACGCAGATCGACTTCGGCAGCAGGAAACTTCCCCTGATCGCGCCGCGCGATACCCTGGAGCACGCGCGCGCTCGCCGCGCCGGTCTCATCATGCGCTTTCATCTGAAGCGCGACCGCACGCTGGAACTCGCTCTCCGCTTCGGCAGCCAGACCGAGATTCCGATACGTCTCGCCGAGAGTCTCACGCAGGCTCGCTTCGAGCGCCGGCTGATCGGCGAGCTCTGTTCCGAGGCGTGCGGAAGCGCTGGCGAGAAGCGCTGCGACTTTGACATCGCGTCCTTCACCGCGCATCGGATCGGCGCTCGTGATCATCGACCGAAGGAGCGTGTTCATCTTTTCCGCATGCTCGGCCTCGGTGCGCGCGCGATCGCGCTCGCGCGTGGCCTCGCGCGCCTGCCAGATCGCGAGTCCGGCACCTGCGATCAGCGACACGATCGCCACCGCGGCGGCGACGCTCGCCAGCAGATTTCTTCGAAAGAATTTGCCCGCGCGATAGCGGAGTGAATCGCCGCGTGCACTGACCGGCAGTCCTTCCTGATGCCGCCGGATGTCCTCGGCCATCGCCGCAACCCGAGCCGAACGACCAACCGGGGGGAAAGCCGGATCGGGCTCCTGGCGCAATGCCGGGGGGACGATCGTGTCGGGGTCGCCAGCGAGAGTGCGCGCGAGTATCCCGCTAACGGCCGACGAAGGCGCGCGCGGCACCTGTTCGCTCACCACGCGAGCAACGCCGGAGATCTCCAGCCCCACGAGCTCGTAAGGATGTTTCCCGGTCAGCAGCCGGTACAGCAGCACGCCGAGTGAATAGACATCAGTTGCAGTCGTGACCGAACGTCCCGCTAGTTTTTCGGGGCTGGCGAATCCGGGAGTAAACCGCCAGGCTCCTGCCTGAGGCGCCTCCCGCCCTTCC
>CAZKID010000376.1:699-5644 GCA_964552405.1 uncultured Thermoanaerobaculia bacterium | reverse complement strand
GAGCTCAATGGCACGTGGGAAGGGGACGTTGTTCTCCAGAGGAATTTGCTTGGGCAGGTCCTGCTCGAGCTCCATCAGCCGCTCATACAGCGCGCGGAAGCTGAGGCATGCGTCATCCGGTAACTGATAGTCATTCGTCGCCTTTCGCAGATCGAGGAGCAGACCGCCGACGGCATCGTGCTCGATCATCATCATGCGCACGGGATTGCGAACGGTGCCGAAGCAGTTCGGTGCTTGCTCTCCGCGCTCCAGTGCCGCAACGTACGGGAAGAGCACCATCTCCTCCTTCATCATGTGCGGCCCGAGGTCGTTGACGAGTGCGACGACGATTTCGCGGACGCGCAGGACTTCAGGATGCGATGGGCCGTGACGCATCGCCACTTTGTCCGCGAGCACGGTGATCGTCTCCATCGCCTGACGCGTGAACACATGGTGCGTGTCGACGATGTAATCCTGCAGCGTGATGAGCGGCTCCGACGACCAGTCGCGTGAATCGTCCGTGACCGGCGTCGCGCCGATCTCGCGCATCAACTGTTCCATCGTGACGCCCGCGTCCTTACACGCATCCGCGACGGAGCGCTGGCCGTGACAGCAGTAGTCGATTCTCCATTTCTCCAGCACTGCGATTGCGTGCGGAACTTCCATTGCGAGCTCACCGATTGATTTCGTGTTCGTATCCATGGGCAGCAGTTTGCTGCGCAAGGCGGAGGTGGGCCATGACATCGGTCATACGTTTCGGCAGGGCGCAGACAGCAGACAGCAGGTTTGAATGCCCTGCTGCCTGCTGCCTGCTGTCTGCTGCCTGCTAGACTCCCCCCATGCCGATCGAAGCCCCGATTCCATTCGACGCGATCCCGCTTCTTTCCGCGCTCAGGAAGGACGATCGCGAGGCACTCGCGCCTTTGTGCCGCATCCGCGGGTTCGAGAAGGGTGAAACGATCTTTCAGGAAGGGGAGCCGGCGGATCGGATCTACTTCGTGCACATCGGCCGCGTGAAGATCGTCAAGGCCGCCGGTGGCCGTGACGTGATCCTCGAGATTCTCGGACCCGGCGAGCCGGTGGGAGCCGTTGCAGTGTTCGAGCGCCGTCCATTTCCCGCAAGCGCGATCGCGCTCGAGCCGTCCGGAATTCTCTCGATTCCCGAACGTGAGTTCTTCGCGCTCGTCGAGAGCCGCACCGAGATGATGCGGCATCTCCTCGCAGGTCTCACGTACCGCTTGATGATGGTCAACAAGCGGATCGCTGATCTCACCGGGTCCGCTGAGCATCGCGCGGCGCGGCTCTTTCTCACGCTCGGCGAGCGCGTGGGGATCCCTCGCGGAACCGCGACGTTCATCCCGCTTCCGCTCTCGCGTCAGGAGATCGCCGATCTGATCGGCACGACCCTGGAAACAGCGATTCGTCTGATGAGCCGCTGGCAGAAAGATGGCCTCGTCGAGACGGAGAAGAGCGGATTTCTCATTCCGGGTGTCGATACGCTGAAGTCGATGACGTCTGAGTAAGGAGGCAGCCATGGCCGATCCGATTCCTGCCGGGTATCACACAGTGACGCCCTACATGCGCGTGGTTCGCGCTTCCGAGTTCATCGACTTTCTCGTCGAGGCATTCGGTGCGAAGGAGACGCATCGCTCGCTTGGTCCCGATGGCTCAATCGCGCACGCGGACGTGATCATCGGCGACTCGCACGTGATGCTGACGGGAGCGGGCGAGCACTTTCCTGCGATTCCCGGCTCTGTGTTTCTCTACGTGCACGATATCGACGCGACCTACCAGAAAGCGCTGGCTGCAGGTGCGACGTCCATGATGGAACCATCCGACCAGTTCTACGGCGATCGCACTGCGGGAGTGCGCGATCCCTTCGGCAACGATTGGTGGATCGGAACACACATCGAGGATGTGTCCGCCGAGGAGTTGCACAAGCGGCATCAGGAGGCGATGAAGAAGCGGCACAAGATGTAGGACGGGCAACGCGCGACGTACCGTCACACCTCCCTGCGTCGCACATCACAGCATCTCGTTTCACCTGCGAGCGATGCTGTCGGCATCATGCTGGTAACCGAAGAGAAGACTGCGATTGAAGCCGCAAGTGTGTTGTTCGCATCCGTCGGGGAAGTGCTGTTTTGCGCCGCAGCGGATGGTCGCTTGATCTATGCACCCGACGCCTATCGCGAGCTTCGCGGCCGCACCGTCTTCGAAGCGCTCGGTGTCGCCGTCGATCTGGCGATGAAAGGGGAGCATCGCGAGACGTTGCACACGATGGTGCAGACGGTTCGCGGTCCGCGTCCGGGCACGATCACGATTGCTCCCTTCGAATCAGAAGACGAGATCGGCATCGCGGGAATTCGGTACGTGCTGGCATTCAAGCCCGAGGAGATTTCCGGCGAGGCCGATCGAATCCGGCTTGCGCTCGAAGCGCACCGCTGGCGCCGCGAAGAAGCAGCGCGCGCACTCGGCATCTCTCGCGCGACGCTCTGGCGCAAGATGCGCGAGTACGGGTTGCTCTAGTGGCGTAGCAGACAGCAGACAGCAGACAGCAGGCAGCCGACAGCAGGAGGCGCGGCGACAACTCTTCTGCCGTCTGCTGCCCGCTGTCTGCTGCCTGCTCGACGCGATCAGCGCTGCATCGAGCCTGCCATCGACGTTACGACGCCGCACGCGATGCGCGCCCCTGCGTTACCGGAAGGCTGCGTCGTCAGATCGTCCGGACTCGCGTGAAGCACGACCGCGTGTCCGATGACCGAAGTCGTTCCCGCTGCGACGGTCACCGAGTGCGTCATGAACGTCGCGTGGACTTCTCCTTTGTCATCGGCGGTGACATTGCCGAAGTCGCCGGAATGATGCGATGCAGCGTCGGGCGCCGCATGCGGCATGCTCGTCGGATTGAAATGTCCGCCCGCGGCCTTTGCGTCATCCGCGCAGCTGTTGCCTTCGTGAATGTGGAAGCCATGCACACCCGGCGGCACATTCTTGAGGTCGATGGTGACCTCGGTCCCGTCGGTGCCCATATCCTGGAAGCGCACCGTGCCGGTAGCAGTCTGCCCGGTGGTCGGCGCAAGCGTCGCCATCGCCATCGGACCATTCTTCGCGTGCGCGCACGACATTGCTGCGAGACAGACGAGGGTAAGGAGTACGAGTTTCTTCATAAATCCAACGATAACAGATGGGGTCAGGTCGAAAGTCGAAAGATCCTTCCACTATATGTAGAGTCAGACGCCTGCTTCCTCTCCGATGACCCGATGCCTCAGGTCTCGATCGACCAAGTTTGGTGGGAACTTTCTTCAATCAGTAGAGGAAAGTTTCGATTTTCGACCTGACCCCATCTTTTACTGGGACCAGGAGGCGATCGTTCTTCCCACTGCCCCGATCCATGAACTCGCCAGGTTCTGGTAGTACAGCGTCGCGGCCTTTCCGATTGCATCCGCCAGCGACGGATAGGGCGATACCACACCCGCCAGCTCGCCCACCTTCATCTTCTTCTTGCGCGCCTGCACGATCTGCGCGATCAGCGTCGACGCATTCGCGCACAGCGCATGCGCGCCGAGGATCCGGCCCTTGTCGTCGCAGACGAATTTGAGGAAGCCTTTGTCGGTCCGATCGACGACGGCGCGGTCGACATCGTTCATCTCGACTTTGTAGATCCGCACGCGATCGCCGATCGCGTCGCGCGCCTCCTGCTCCGTCATCCCGATATGGCCGATCTCGGGATCGGTATAGAGCGCCCACGGGATGTCGTCGTACGAGATCGCGGACTTCCCGGGGAAGAGGATGTTGCGCACGAGTTTCACTGCTTCGTGCGCCGCGACATGCGTGAACTGCAGCCCGCCGCTGATGTCGCCGGCCGCCCAGATGCGCGGCACGGACGTCTGCAGATATTTGTCGGCGACCACGAACGACCGCTCCGTTTTCACTCCGATCTCCTCGAGCCCGAGGCCTTCGATGTTTCCTCGGCGGCCGGAGGCGACGAAGATCTCGTCGACCGTAAGTTCCTGCGGTTCGCCATGCTTGTTCTCGATCCGCGCGATCTTTTTTCCGCCCTCGACGCGCACAGACTTCACGCCCCAGCCGGTAAGCAGCTTCACACCTTCATCGCTGAGTGTCTTTCGCACGCGCGCGATGACCTCCGCGTCTTCCTTGTTGATGATCTCGTCCGCCATCTCGACGACCGTGACCTCGCAGCCGAAGCGGCGGAACATCTGCGCGAACTCGATTCCGATCGCGCCCCCGCCGAGGATCAGCAGCGCCGCGGGGAACTCGTTGCGATCGAGGAAGCTCGCGTGGTCGATGAACGCCGCATCCGCCAGGCCTTCGACCGGTGGCACCGCCGTGCGAGCTCCGGTTGCGATGACGATGTCCTTGCCGCGCAGCAGCCTTCCATCAATCTCGACCTGATCGCGCGTGACGAACTTGGCGTTGCCGAAAATGACCTCGATGCCGAGCGCGCGGAACTTCTCGGGATCATCGTGATGCTCGATGCGATGCCGCTCGGCGCGCATCGACTCCATGATCGAGCGCGGAGAGATCTTCGGCTCATGGCGCTCCAGTCCGTAGGCCGCGGCGTTGCGCATTTGATGTGCGAGTCGTGCGCTGGCAACGAGAGCCTTCGTCGGAACGCAGCCGGTCCAGAGACAGTCGCCGCCGAGTGCGTGCTTCTCGATGAGTGCCACGCGGCGCCCGAGGCGCGCGCAGCCGGAAGCGGTGACGAGTCCCGCGGTGCCGCCGCCGATGATGATGATGTCGAAGTTATCCATCGTTCCTCTTTCCGTCCATGCTGAGCGAAGCGAAGCATCAACCAAGGCGCCGCGATGCTCTGACCGACGAGCACTCCGCAAGGCGACTGCACCGTGGCGCCTTGGTTGACCCTTCGCTTCGCTCAGGGTGATGACACATACACGTCCATGCTGAGCGAAGCGAAGCATCAACCAAGGCGCCGCGATGCTCTGACCGA
>CAZKID010000376.1:0-599 GCA_964552405.1 uncultured Thermoanaerobaculia bacterium | reverse complement strand
GCACCGTGGCGCCTTGGTTGACCCTTCGCTTCGCTCAGGGTGATGACACATACACCGCGATCTTCCTCTCCCGCGGCCCATCCAGCTCCACGAAATACACACCCTGCCAGATGCCGAGCACGAGCTTGCCGTTTCGATACGGCCAGGTGAGCGAAGTGCCGATGATCATCGAGAGCAGATGCGCATCCGAGTTTCCTTCGCCATGATCGAAGCGCACGTGAGGGATCATCGCGCGCAGCGCCCGCGTGAGATCGGCCGGGACATCGGGATCGGCGTTCTCGTTCACCGAGATCGCGCAGGTCGTGTGCGGCACGATGATCGTGCAGATCCCGTCACCACTGGTGAGCTCGCCGAGCGCTGCGTTGACGTCTCGTGTCACGATGAGAATCTGCTCGCGCTCGCTGGAGCGCACCGCGATGGTCTTCTCCTTCATGATGTTCCCGCGCAAATGCCCCCGAGCGAAGTCGAGGGGCCAACGACGGCGCCGCTCGGGTGAGGCAACAAGCGGTGCTCGTTGCATGATGAGGCCGGTGCCGTCGTTGATGCCTCGACTTCGCTCGGCATGAACGACGTGCAGCTTATAATCGCTCGAATACCGG
>CAZKID010000375.1:0-5672 GCA_964552405.1 uncultured Thermoanaerobaculia bacterium | reverse complement strand
CCGTTCCTGCCCTTGCTGCCGGACGCGCACGTCGAAGCACCAACTGCCGGCTCGATCATCCTCGCCGCGGTTCTCCTCAAGATGGGAACGTACGGCTTTGTGCGCTTCGCGCTGCCGATCCTTCCCGATGGCACGAAGGAACTGCTGCCGTGGGTCGTCGGCCTTGCAATCGTCGGCATCATTTATGGCGCGCTCGTATCGCTCGTGCAGAAGGACATGAAGAAGCTCGTCGCGTACTCATCGGTCTCGCATCTCGGCTTCGTCATGCTCGGGATGTTTGCGCTCAACCCGATGGGGTTGAAGGGCTCCGTGCTGCAGATGATCAATCACGGCATCTCGACCGGCGCGCTCTTCCTGCTCGTCGGCATGATCTACGAACGCCGCCACACGCGCATGATTGCGGAGTACGGCGGACTCGCGAAGCAGATGCCGATGTACGCCGCGTTGTTCCTCATCGCCGCGTTGTCGTCGATGGGGCTTCCCGCGCTGAACGGATTCATCGGCGAGTTCACGATTCTCGTCGGCGCTGCGAATGTCAACATCTGGTGGGCTGTATTCGCGGCCGTCGGTATCGTCCTCGGCGCCGCGTATCTGCTCTGGCTCTACCAGCGCGTCTTCTGGGGGCCGCTCGACAATCCTGAAAATCATCACGTGACAGATGTGAATGGCCGCGAGCTGGGATTGATGTTCGCGCTCGTCGTGGTCATGGTTTGGATCGGCGTCTATCCCAAGCCATTCTTCGAGCCACTCGAGCAGCCGGTCAACTACATCGTCAAGAAAGTCGATCCGACGTATTTCGACAGACACCCGGTCGACTATCCCGCGGCGCAGCAGGCCGAGCATGTGGCGGAGGCGAAGTAGGTGAGTCTCAACGATCTCATCTTCCTGCTGCCGGAGATCATCCTTGCGACGGGTGCGTCGCTGCTCCTGATCGCACCGGTGACAGGACTGCGGGACTCGCTTTCCGCGAAGTGGGCGATGCTCGTGCTGCTCATCATCAGCGGCGGAACGTTGATCGCCTGTTCGTGGTGGGTCTCCGGCGTCGAACAGACCGCGGGCTTCGCGCGCATGTTCGCGCTCGATGCCTTCTCGATCTTCTTCAAGATGCTCTTCCTCCTGGTCGTCGCGATGATCGTGCTGCTCTCCGACGACTTCCTGCGCGAGTCGCGTTACTCGACGTGGGAGTACTACTCGCTCCTCGGTTTCGCACTCTGCGGCATGATGTTCATGGCGTCGGGCGTTCATCTCGCGACGATCTACATCGGTCTCGAGCTCCTCTCGCTCTCCAGCTATATCCTCGCCGGCTATTACAAGAACGAGATGAAGTCGACGGAAGCGGCGATGAAGTACTTCGTGCTGGGGGCGGTGAGCTCGGCGATTCTGCTCTATGGCATCTCGCTGATCTATGGTGTCTGCGGCACGTTGAATCTGCTCGACATCGCGAAAGCGCTGTCGACCATCGTCAGCAACGACGCGTTGATGTTCGGCGTCATCCTGCTGGCGTGCGGGCTCTGCTTCAAGATTGCCGCAGCGCCGTTCCACGTCTGGACCCCCGACGTCTACGAAGGCGCGCCGACGCCGATCACCGCGTTCCTTTCGACAGGTTCGAAGGCCGCAGCGTTCGCGATCTTCCCGAGGATCTTCTATGTCGCCTTCGCCGGTTTCCATCTCGACTGGAGCATGGTGCTGGCGACCGTCGCGGCGTTGTCGATGATCATCGGCAATCTCGCGGCGATCACGCAGGAGAGCGTGAAGCGTCTGCTCGCGTACTCGTCGATCGCGCACGCTGGCTATGTACTGATGGGCATCGTCGCGATGAGCGATATGGGCTTGCGCGGTGTGCTCGTCTACAGCTTCGTCTACGTGTTCGCGAACCTCGGCATCTGGTCCATCGTGCTGATGATGAAGCGTCACGAGTATGCAGGAGAGAAGGTCTCCGACTTCGAGGGGCTGCACAATCGCTCGCCGTTCTGGGCGTTCGCGATGTTCGTCTTCCTGCTCTCGCTCGGCGGCATTCCGCCGACCGCAGGGTTCATCGGCAAGTACTTCCTCTTTTATGCGGCAGTGCAGGCGGGCTTCGGCTGGCTGGCGATCATCGCGGTGCTGATGTCGGCTGTGTCGATGTTCTATTACCTTCGCATCGTCGTTGCGATGTATCTACGCGATGGGAAGGAAGCGGACGTGACGACGAGCGGCGCCCTGAAGCTCGTCGCGGCTGTTTGTGTCGCGGCAACGATTTTCTTTGGCGTCGTCCCCGAGGATTTCATCAGGCAGGCGATCGACTCGGCAAGCGGCGTGCAGTCTCGAGGCGCGGTGACGCGCAATGTCAAACGATGACGACAAGTCCGAAGCGGCTGAGGAGCGAAAGCGCCAGCAGCTTCAAAGCGTACTCGAGGCCTCGTCCATTGGCTGGATGTTTCCCATCGCCATCGGCACGGGAGCTCTCATCGGCTGGGGACTCGACAAGGCGTTTGGAACGAAGCCGTGGCTGACGTGGATCTTTCTCGGATTCGGCGTTGCGGCGGCCTTTCTGAACCTGTTCCGCATGGGGCTTCGCGATGACGGCGGATCCCCACCCGAATCCTGAGCACGACACCGCGGCGGCCGTACTCCGGCGCATCCGGAACATCAGCATCGTGGCCTGGGCCGGATTCGCCATTTTTGCCTTGATTTCCAGCGGTTTCGGGGGCTTTCTCGGATTGACTTGCAGTGCCCTCGTGACTATCATCAGCTTCCTTTGGTTGGAGGAAATCGTGGAAGCGGTCCTCCATCCGACTCCCAACCTTCGCGCCTGGAAGGTCACGTTGCGCACATTTGGGCGTTACGTTCTGCTGGGCGCGGCGGTATCGGTCACAATCTACGTAGCTCGATTCAATGCCCTGAGTGTGTTGCTGGGATTCTCGATCATCGTGGTGGGAATCATTGGTGAAGCTGTGTATTCGACGTTAAGGAGCTGGAACTAGAAGCCTGATGGAACACGAAAGCTCAATCCTCTACGATCCGGTCAACGCCCTGTGGCATAGCTTCGGGTTCAAGTGGAACATCCCTGATCACGTGATCATGGCGCTGCTGGTGCTCGTGATCTCCGCGATCGTGTTCCCGCTCGCATCACGCAGGATCAGCCGCGACAATCCGAGCGGCTTTCAGCATCTGCTCGAGCTCGTGGTCGGCGGCGTGAAGGAATTGCTGCACGACATCATCGGCCACCATGGAGACCGCTATCTGTACGTGATCGGCGGCTTCATGTCGTTCATCTTCGTGTCGAACATCTTCGGGCTCTTCTTCTTTCTGCAGCCCCCGACGAGCAACGTCAATACGACGTTTGCGTTGTCGCTCTCCGCGTTCCTCTACTTCAATGTCGAGGGCATTCGCCGGCAGGGGCTGTGGCATTACCTGAAGCACTTCGCGGGGCCGATGCCTCTGCTCGCTCCGCTGATGTTCCCGATCGAAATGATCGGCAACTTCGCACGCATCCTTTCGCTCGGGATGCGTCTGTTTGGAAACATCCTCGGTGAGCACACGGCCACCGGGATTTTCATGGGCATGCTGCCGTTCGTGCTTCCCTGGCCGATGATGGGCCTTGGAATCTTCGGCGCGTTCCTTCAGACATTCGTCTTCATCATGCTGACGATGGTCTACATCAGTGGAGCCATCGCGGCGGAAGAACACTAGTTGAGATCAGTAAAAGAAAAGGAAGGAGATTCAGAGTGAACAAGAAACATCTCATGCTGCTCGTCGCGTCGACCCTGGTGTCGGTCTCCGCGTTCGCGCAGGAAGCAGGAGCCGGCGGCGTCAAGTGGGGCGCTGTCTCGGCAGCGTTCGTTCTCGGTATCGCAGCGGCTGCAGGCGCCATCGGTCAGTCGAAGGCAATCGCCGCGGCGTGCGAAGGCATCGCACGTAACCCAGGTGCCGCAGGCGCCATCCGTCTCTCGATGATCATCGGTCTCGCGCTCATCGAGTCGCTCGTCATCTACGCGCTCGTCATCGCGTTCATGATCTCGGGCAAGTAAGCCACCCAAGGCAGCAATCGAACTGCGACGCGCCTGGCGGCAACGCCAGGCGTTTTTTTTGTCGTGTGATCTGGCAATCAGGGGTGGAGTCAGGACACAAAAAAGCCGGCGCTGTCGGCGCCGGCTCGTGCTCGGAATGTTGTTGTCGTTCCTAGTCGGCGTCGATCATCCGGCGAAGAACATCCACCGCCGCTTCGACGCTGATCTTGTCATTCACGGGGACGGTGTGCGTTGCTGACCACGCGTTGTCGCTGTACGTCACGTAATCGACACCCTTCTTTCCACCGGCGTAGAGAACCAGGCGCCCCTTGTCACCGGACATTCCAGCAACTCGCGATGTGGCATCAGCGCGGAAGTGGGGAGCGCCGATGCCGGTGTCTTTCACGCCGACCGGAATGCGCAGTCTGCCATCGGCTGCAAGCTTCAGAGTGGGTTTCACCGTCAGGCGGTGAAGGTTGTTTGTCGTCGTGTCGCCATAAACGATGTCGACCGTGTCGTGCGTGTTCGATCCGAAGACGACAGGGTGGCGAAGAATTTCGCTGCTGAAGTCCTTATCCGTGGGCCCGGGGGTGTCACGCGACACATCGGAGAAGGATGTGAGATCCCAGATCTGGCTGTCGGTGAGCACGCCGTTCTCGACCGTGAGGATCGCATAGCGAGCCCACTCGTTGCGGCCGGTCTCTTCCCACCACACCGCATGTACTGTCAGGCCATTGATCGAGGTGTGGATTCCTTTGGTGTCGATCTGGTCGATTTTTGTCGTGACTGCGATTTGAACGTTATGGGCATAGTGATACTTCGCGAAGTTGACCGAAGTCGCCTCGCTCCACTTGCCATTGTTGTAAGCGCAGAACACCAGGTCGCTGGACATGCCGTTGTTCAGCGCGCGCTGCCAGAAGATAAACAGCGAATTGGAAGCGGCGTCGAACGCGAGCGCGGGATTTGAATTGGAGCCGGCGAGGAGGGACTCAGGAACGATCGTCGTCGTCGAGCCCTGGTCCTTGCGAACCGTAAGAACGAGAACCTGAGTCGCTGCCGACTGGATCCCCAGTTCGTCCGAGAAGGCGCTCTCGACGGAATACAGAGTTCCGTCGTTTGTCAGCAGGAGCGCGCTGTTACTCGCGTCCGCCAACGCCAGAAGCGGCGCTGCGAGGAGAACAATCGCGATGAGAATTCTCTTGATCATAGTTTCAGGTTGACCATGCTCCGCAAATCGATTGCGAAGAGAAGACTCTTCAAGTTGCGGAACTGCGGGTAGTACTTCGCCAGTTCGTCGAAGTGGAAGTGAGCAAGATCGGAGTCGCCGGCCTTGTATGCGACTTCGCCGAGCAGGTAATGCGCATTGCGCACCTGTCGCGGCTCGGTCGACTTTTCCAGTCCCGCTTCCCCATAGAAGCGAGCCTGTTCGAGATCACCCGACTCCAGATATCCGTAGCAGAGATCGATGAACGCTTCGCATACACCGAGTTGATCCTTCAAGTAGCTGAGGGCCTGATGGATCATGTCGATGCCGTCCTGCGTGGCACCCTGCAGCAGCCAGCAGTAACCAAGATTCTCGAGCGTGTAGCCAAGGCTGAAGTTCTGGCTCGCATCAGATTCGTCGATGCCCTGGGGCGCTTGCTGGAAGAAGTCCATGGCCTTCTCCACCTTCGAGTCCATAGC
>CAZKID010000374.1:0-5695 GCA_964552405.1 uncultured Thermoanaerobaculia bacterium | reverse complement strand
CCCGCTCTGTTGGCAACGGCCGAAGCCGCGCTCGCGCATCTGCGAGTGTTTCGAACACGCGCACCGCGATGAATGCGCTCAGCGGCGCCGCAATCAACATCAGCAGCACCTGCCCCACGATCAACGCGAGCGCGATCCACGTGAGCGGGAACAGCAGCGCCGACGCGAGGAACTTGACCGTCGCAACGATCTCTTCTTCATCGGTCAGCCTCTTCGACAGAAAGCCGACGAGCCGGTAGGTCGGATAGTTGACGATCGCACCCACAATCGCGACCGGCAACAGCAGAATCGCCAGCAACACTGCTGAGACGCGCACACGCCGCGGCCGCCCGCGCTTCTCGATGCGCCGCACCATTGACTCGAGCTCCGCCAGCCGCGCGGGATCATGCTCACGGAGATAGCGATATCCCTCGATGAACCGCCGCCGCAGTTCGAACTCCTCCACGAGCGACATCTCGGCATCGCCCGTGACGATGCGCTCGCCGCGCACAACGAGCTCGAGCGCTGCGTGCGAATCCGCCTGCAGGGTGACTTCCGACAAGCCCTGTTCGATCTCGCGCGTCAACTCCTCGACACGCTCGGGCCGCGGCTCACCATCGTCTCCGGGCGTGGACGGCGGCACGACGATCGGCGCACCGAAATACACCAGCGCCGAACTGCGAAACCGCTTCTTCGACGTGTAATAGATCCCCGCCGGCACGATCGTCTCTTCGCACCCGCAGCCGAGCGCGATGCGTGCCGCTCCGGTCTTCAATTCCCGCAGCCGTGCGTCGCTATGTGTGGTTCCTTCGGGAAAAATCGCGATGCTACCACCGCGTGCGAGCAGCGCGCGCGCAGCACCGAAGGTCTCCGCGTTCGTCCCCTTCACGTTGTCCTGCTTGCGATACACCGGGATCGAGTCGAGCGCGCGCGTGATGAAGCCGATCACCGGATAGTGGAACAGCGGCGCCTTCGCGAGAAACGAAACGGGACGCGGCGCGAGACACAGCAGAAAGAGCGGATCGATCAAGCCATTCGGATGATTCACCGCGAAGATCACGCCGCCTTCGCGCGGCACGCGCTCCAGGCCGACGAGCTCGATCCGCCGAAAAAAGATTCTGAGGACGATGCGGATGATTACCGTGACGGCTCTGCGCATCGGTCCCCTCGCACGGCCGCATAGGTCCAGATGACACCGGAGACGAGGATCGCTGCCGGTACGATCAGAAACGCCTTCTGCAATCCGTGCAAATCAGACAGGCGCCCGATCAGAACGGGCGAAGGCAGGTCGCCGAGGATGTGCATGAGGAAGATCGACAGCGCAACGGCGCTGGCGCGTTCCGCCGGCGACACTTCATTCACGATTGCAGAGTTGATTGGTCCCGTCGACGCGAAGACGAAGATCTCCGCGATGATGATCGCCGTCATGTAGACGGTCTTGTTCGCCTGCGTGAACGCGACGTACGCGATCGGCGCAGCGACGAGTGTCGCGACACCGCAGACCCACAGATACGACTGCTTCGTGTACTTCAGCAGATAGTCGCCGAGCGAGCCGCCGATGAATGTGCCAATGAAGCCGGTGACCACGACGATCCCGCCGAACGTCACCGTCGCCTCGCTCCTCGTCAGTCCACGCACGCGCTCCAGAAATGCGGGCGTCCAGAACGCGAGACCGCCCAGTGCAAATGTGTATGCGGCATAGCCGAGACACGAGAGCAGAAACTGCGAGTTGCGCATCAGGTGCAGATACGCGCTGATCGGCGTGCGAGTCTTTTCTTCCTGTGCCGCATGCGCATCGTGCTGCCCGCGTGGAACCTCTTTCACCAGCAGCGTCAGTAGCGCAAGCAGCAGGCCGGGGAATCCCGCGATGAAGAATGCCGCGCGCCAGCCGAAGTGATGATCGAAGAAGCCGCCGAAGATGTAGCCGGCAGCCGAGCCAATCGGAATCGCGCAAAAGAAAACTGCGAAGACACGCCCGCGACGTTCCGCTGGAAAGTGATCCGAGAGCAGCGCCGGAGCAATCGTGCCGTACGCCGCCTCTCCCACACCGATCAGCGAGCGCGCCGTGAACAGCGAGAAAAATCCTCGTGCGAAGCCGGCCATCGCGGTCGCGAGGCTCCAGATCCCGACGCCGAGGGCGATGAGCGGCGGCCGTCGCTTGCGATCTCCCAAACTTCCGAACACGGGAGACGTAAGTGTGTAGATGACGATGAAGCCCGTCGCCAACGCGCCGAGCTGCGCATCGTTGAAGTGCAGGTCCGCGCGGATCGACTCCAGCACGGCCGGGAGCATCTGCCGGTCGAGGTAGTTGAAGAGATTGATGAAGGTGAGAACGGACAACGCAAAAAGGGCCGCGCGCTTCTCGTCGTGCTCCGGCGTTGTCGTCATTCGGTAAACAAGTGTAGGACAGACGAGGCTCGCATCCCGACGACATGTATCATCCCGAGCAATCACCCATGAAGCGACTCGCCCCCTGGCTCGCCTGCGCGTGCGGCATTCTGGTCCTCGCGCTCGTCCTGCCTCTGTTCCTCCCGGCTCAGCCCGCGCCCGGCTTGCGCGTGACGAGAGCGAACGCGAAGGAAATCGCCGATGAAGCCGCAGCCCAACTCGGCGTTGCACCACATAAGCTGTGGTCCTCGACGACCTGGCGAGGCTCGGCGCTCCTCGAGCATGAGTGGCAGCAATTTCCGCAGAAGCGACTCGCCGCGAATGCCGATCCTGTGATCGGCCCCCGTCTCGGTTCGTATCGCGTCGCGTATTACGAGCACGGCGTCCCGAAGTTCCCACCCTACGTCGTCGTGCAGGTGAGCGGTCAGACGGGCGAGGTCCTGGGCGCGCGGATGCGCCAGCGCGAGGAGATCGCCGGATCGCATCCAACCGAGGAACAGCTCAGAGTGCGGGCGGATGCGTTCGTTCATTCGCGTGCGCTCCCCGGCGCGCCCAACCCGCAGTTCGAATCCGCACGTCCGACGATTCTGCGCACGCGCACCGACTGGGTCTTTCGCTATCGCATTCCCACGCTCTTTCAAACCGGCAAGATCATTCCGCTTCTCGACGTCTACTTCATCGGCGATCGCTTCGCCGGTTGGGATCTCGCCGAAGAGTACAGCGACGGCATGGCGTTCGATGGAGACAGCGGCAACGACATCCTCACGTCGCTCGTGCGCTTCGCGGCGATGTTCGCCGTCTTGCTGATCCTGGTCGTCGTCTTTCTTCGCAAGTATCACGCGGGCGAAGTCGGAGTGGGGAGTGCTTCGGTCCTCTTCCTCTTCAGCATGACGCTGCTGATCCTCGCCGACATCGTGATTCACGCCTCGGTGGCGGAAGGCGTGCAGATGGGCGGCATCGACGCGCGCCTGACCTCGTATGCGCAGATCGGCTTCAAGCTCCTCTTCGTCGACTTGCCGATCTCACTCCTGATGTTTCTCGCGTGGTCCGTCGGTGAGAGCATCGCGCGCGAACGTTGGAGCGATCGCATCGCATCCTTCGAAGCGCTGCTTCGCCGCGATCCGATCAATGCGACGGTCGGCCGTTCCGTGTTCCGCGGCTTGCTCGTCGCGCCAGCGATCGCAGCCTCCGCGCTGGGCGTCGCAGCGATCCCTCTGCTGCTCCACATTGGCTGGCCCGCGATGAGTGTGGGCACGCAATACGTGCTCTACCTCGGCGGCCCCATGATGATCGTGCTCGGCAGCGCGATCGATGCGCTACTGGTTCCGATCGGCGGGTTGTTGGGAGTGTTGGCGTTCGCATCGCGAAGACGCATTCTCTGGGCAGGAATCATCGTCTCGATCCTGCTCGGTTTGTGCGCTTCGATGTGTGAACCGCCGATCGATCCGGCGCTGCAGAGGTTTCTCTTCGGGTTCGGCGGCATCGGCGCAACCGTTGCGATCTTCCTCACCACGGATCTGTTGACGACTGTCATTGCGGCCTTCTTCGGTTCGATGATCGTGCAGTCCTTGCCGATCCTCGTCGTGTCGAGCGGTGAGCTGCTCACGTCGTTGATCGTGACAGTCGCCGTGCCGCTGCTGATCGCGGCGGCATTCGCGATCGCAGGGCTCTCGACGAAACGCGAAGTCGTCTACACGCACGAAGATCTCGCGCCGCACGTGAAACGCATCATCGAGCGCGAGCGGGTGAAGGCGGAGATCGACGCCGCGAATCGCATTCAGGCGGCGCTGTTGCCGCTCGACGTCCCGAGCCTCGCCGGTGCGTCCGTCGCATCTCATTACCGGGCCGCTACGGAGATCGGCGGTGACTACTTCGACTTTCTGCCGCAGCCGGGCGGCGAGATCGGAATTGCATTCGGAGACGTCTCCGGTCACGGCCTCACGAGCGGCATCGTGATGTCGATGGCCAAGTCCGCACTGCTGGTGCAGATCAACCACGATTCGTCACCGGCCGCCGTACTCAATGTGCTCAACGACATCGTGATCAAGACCGCGCCGAAGCGAATTCTCATGACGTTCTTCTTCGGACTGCTCAATCCAAAAACGCAGACCCTACGCTTTGCCTCGGCAGGGCATCTCGATCCGTATGTCTATCGTGCGTCGCGCCGCTCGATCGAACCGTTGTCGTCGTGGGGATTTCCTCTGGGCGTGCGGCGGCGCGATGTGTTTCGCGAGCACAGCGTCGAATTCGACAGCGGTGACCGGCTGATTCTTTATAGCGATGGCTTGATCGAGGCAGTGGACGATGAAGGCGAACCCTTCGGCTTCGATCGCTTCGAGAGAGTTCTCTCCGACTACGGCCACATGTCCGCGGACGAGGTCAAGAAGTCGCTGCTCGCCGCGGTAAGGAAGTTCACGCACAACCGCCCGCCGGAAGATGATCAGACGCTCGTGGTCATCTCGTTCGACGAAACGATCTCGCGCCACGAACAGATCGCCGAGTCGATGCACACCGCGGATGCGGAGACCGTGCATTGATGGGGCTGGGCGCTGGGGTGCTGGGGCGCTGGGGCACACCCACCCCGGCACCCAATAACCTGCTAGCATCCGCGCCCTATGGCACAAGTCGAACCCAACAAGATCATCTACTCGATGGTCGGTGTCTCGAAGTACTACGGCAAGACCAAACAGGTCCTGAAAGACATCTACCTCTCCTATTTCTATGGCGCAAAGATCGGCGTGATCGGTCTCAACGGATCGGGCAAGTCGTCGCTGCTGCGGATCCTCGCCGGCAAAGACAAAGACTTCATCGGCGAGACGGTGATCTCGCCCGGCTATACGGTCGGCATGCTCGAGCAGGAGCCTGAGCTCGATCTGACGAAGACCGTGCGACAGATCGTCGAAGAAGGTGTGCAGCCGGTCATCGATCTCCTCAAAGAATTCGATGACATCAACAACGCCTTCGGCGATCCCGATGCCGACATGGACAAGCTGATGGATCGTCAGGCGAAAGTGCAGGACAAGCTCGACGCGGCCGGCGCATGGGATCTCGACTCGAAGCTCGAGATGGCGATGGACGCGCTGCGCTGTCCGCCGAGTGACACGCTCATCTCCACACTTTCCGGCGGCGAGAAGCGGCGCGTCGCGCTCTGCCGACTCTTGCTGCAGGCGCCCGACATTCTTCTCCTCGACGAACCGACGAACCATCTCGATGCGGAGTCCGTCGAGTGGCTCGAGAAGCATCTGCAGCAATACGCGGGGACGATCATCGCGGTCACGCACGACCGTTACTTCCTCGACAACGTCGCCGGCTGGATCCTCGAGCTCGA
>CAZKID010000373.1:0-5701 GCA_964552405.1 uncultured Thermoanaerobaculia bacterium | reverse complement strand
CCGCCGCGTTTCCGCTCGTTGCGCAACGTGGCTCCTCATCGGCTGACGTTGCGAGGAAATCGATCGCCGAACTTCGTCTCATGCGCGGGGAAGTATTCGGCCGGCATGGCCGGATCTTCGGAGCGGATCCCGATATCGATCGGTATCTGCGCGCGCAGAGCTGGTACAAGCCGGATCGCGATTACAACAACGACGTGCTGACGGAGCTCGATCGCGCGAATCTCGATCTCATTCGTCAGGCGGAGGCGAGCCAGCATGAGCATGTGGAGCCGGGCGATCTGCGCTGGTGGGAGACGCGCGAGCTGACGGAGCAGACGCTCGGGACGCATACGGGACTCGAGCTGCGCGTCATGCTTGCGGAGATCGAAGCGATTCGCGGAAGGATGTTCGATGACTCGCCGACGCTGCAGCGCTACTTCAATGATCGCTATTGGTATGTCCCGAAGCCGAAGTACAACGCGAGTGTCCTGACGCCCACGGAGCGCCACAACATGGCGCTCATCGAATCAGCGATGAAGCGCGAGCGCAAGGTCGTGCTGCTGCCTGGCGACATGGGCGCGTATGCCGGCAGGGCGATCACGCGCGACATGCTCGATGGTGTCGGGCTTCACGAACTGCGGTTGCTTCGCAACGAGATCTATGCGCGCCGCGGCTACGAGTTCGGATCGCCGTGGCTGGCGAACTGGTTTGCCGGCTTCGACTGGTATCGGCCGAATGAGCAGTTCAAGGACTCGATGCTGACCGCGACGGAGAAGAAGAACGCCGCGCTCATCGCGGCGCGCGAGCGCGAGCTGCACGATGCACTCTCCACGCGGAAGGTCGAGCCGGCGATGCTGGAAGGGATGTTCACCGAGGATCTGCGGCGGTTGCGCAATGAGGTGTATGCGCGGCATGGACGCGCATTCAAGGATGCCGATCTGCGCGAGTACTTCTCGTCGTTTCCCTGGTACAAGCCGAGTGCCGCGTATCGGGATTCGTCGTTGTCGGAGATCGAGCGCGCGAATGTGGAGATCATCGGGCGCCTCGAGCAGGGGGCGGATCGGCGGATCAACTTCGAAGGCTGATGAGAATCAGCTCCGCAGGTTGCGGAGAGGCGAGTACTGAGTTCTGAGTACTGAGTTCTGAGTCTGGGAAATGCCTCACTCAGTACTCAGAACTTGCTTCATCGGTGATGGACAGGCGAGGGCGCCTGTCCTACATGGCCCGTTCGACGCTCGGCTTCGCGTTTTTCGCCCGATACAGTTTCCGCTTCGCCTCTTCGATCAGCGCCTCGGCTGTTGCGGTGTGACCCGCGGTGCCGCGGAAGGTCACGCAGCCGGTGCAGAAGAAGAGATCGTCGATCGCGTTGCCGCCAATCGTGATGGGGGAAATCTCGAGGCTGCGGCGGAGCCGCTCCGCAAGTTCGTTCGCGCCGTCGGTGCTCGTGTCGGGGAGGACCGCACAGAACTCGCCGCCGCCGACGCGTGCGATGACATCGGAGTCGCGGCACGTCGTGATCAGACGTGCGGCGAACGAGCGGAGCAGATCGTCGCCGCCGCGTGGACCGAAGCAGGCATTCACCAGTTCGAGCTCCTCGACGTCGAAGACGATGACCGACATCGAGCGCTTGTAACGCACCGAGCGCGAGATCTCCAGGCGGATCTGCTCCTGCAGATACCAGGGGCGATACACGCCGGTGAGCGAGTCGCGATAGACGCCCATCGACATGGAATGATTCTGATCGGCGAGATCGGCGGCGTGCTGATCGAGTCTGCGGAAACGATCCTCGAGTGCGTGCTTCTCGCGGCGGAGCTCTGCTTCGTGCGCGATGACGCGCGAGAGGTTCGCATAGAGCGCGCGATGCGGATCGGTCAGTGATTCTGCACGGACGGCGAGAATGCCGTAGTGCTCACCGGCGGTGCCGATGACCTCCCAGCGATGCGCATCGGAGGCGAGCATCGAAGAGGACGATTCCAGAGCCACGTGGTGGCCTGTCAGCGTCGTGATGGTTGTAATGAGCCGTTCGACGTGTGGGTTGAGAGAAAGCGTATTCAATGATTCACCGTGTCGGATGGGATTTCGAGCAACTGCGAGTCCCACATCTCGACGCGGTTGCGGCCACGGCTCTTCGCCGTGTAGAGCGCGGGGTCGGCGCGGTCAATGAGGGCGGGGGGACTGAGAATGCCGTCCTCGGGGGGGGAGTCGATGCCTGCGGCTCCGATCGATGCGGTGACCGCGAGGTGAATGCCGTCATTGGTGGGGGTGCCTGTTTCAGCGACGCGCAAGCGAATCCGTTCCGCGATGATCGGCGTCGCCGAAAGGCGCGTCTCCGGGAGCACGATGCAGAACTCCTCGCCGCCGTAACGGCCGGGGACGTCGTACACGCGGCAGCTTTCTTTCAGCGTGCGCCCAACAGTTTGCAGCACCTGATCGCCGACGGAGTGACCGTACTTGTCGTTCACCCATTTGAAGTGATCGATGTCGATCATCAGCAGCGAGACGGGTGAACCGTGGCGAAGTGAGCGATTGATCTCGCCCTCGATTTTTTCCAGCACGTACCAGCGGTTGTAAAGACCGGTGAGCGAGTCGCGCGTCGTGACTTCGGAGAGCACGCGGTTGCGCACGACGAGATCGAGATTCTCCCGCTGCAGCGAGAGCATGCGCGTCTCGAGCTCGCGAAAACGAGCGTCGTTCTCCTCCGCTGCGCGGATCACTTCGAAGATCTCGTGCAGCAGCTGGCGCTGATCATCGGTGAATGGTTTGCCGTCGTGCGACACGATGGCGAGACGGGGGATCGGGCTGCGGACCGAGAACGCAGATCGTGCTTCCGGCGACTGCGAATCGACGAGGGACAACGGTTTCTGCAACAGTGCAGAAAGTGGGGACAATATCCGAGCGGCCGCGTACTCAACGATGCTCATGTCCAGCCCTGCTTCTTGAAAAAATTCGCGAAAGTATAGCCAAAAGAGAGTTCTGAGTAAAAAGTTCTGAGTACTGAGTGGGGATCTCGCGCGGATCGCACTCAGAACTCAGAACTCAGAACTCAGAACTCTCCTCACCTGTGCTCGATCTTGAAGCGGTTCACGCCGGCGCGAATCTCATCGCCTGCGGCCACCTTCGTGTTGGTCGCAGGTAGCGTGTTGAGAAACGTGCCATTGCGCGAGCCGAGATCGCGGACGCGAATCACGCCCTCGGGATCGGGCGCGACTTCGAAATGTTTGCGCGACAGGAACTCGTCCGGAACGCGCACATGTCCTTCGCGTCCGACGACGAGGCCCGTCTTCGGAATCTCGAACTCCTGGCCGTTGAGCGGTCCCTCGATGCAGATCAGCACCACGCGTCCCGTGAGTGTGTTGCCGCTTTCCCGTTTCTGCTGCAACGTGCGCGCGAGGGCCGATTCGTCGACGAGCTCGCTCGCATCGAGATGAATCGGCTCGACGGTGCGTCCCAGATCATCGACCGGCTCGACGCTGATGATCGCCGAGCCCGCGCGGAGAATGTGGACGCCATCTTCCAGCGTGGATTCGTCAAGTTGTTGACCATCGAGGAAGGTGCCCATGTGCGAATCGAGATCGCGGACGAAGAGTTGCGAGCCGCGCACGGCGATCGAGCAGTGCCGGATCGACAACTCCGCGCCGTCGATCTCGACATGGCAGCCCTTGCGGCCGATCAGCAGCGGGTATTCGTAAATCGTGAAGATCGTATTCAGCGGCTGTTTGCCGCTGCTGGTGATCACGCGCACCGAACGCGGCGTGAAGGGTTGGGCGAAAGCGTCGTCTTCGACGGCAACGGGTTCGGCGATTGCTGCCGGCGTCTCCACCCGGTATGGCTGCAGATCGACTTCCTTGATCTCTTGCGGATTGAGCATTCGCGCCAGGATGGCTGCCTTGCTGCCGGCCAGCCATTCACCGCAATGGCACGTTGCAATCGAGTTGGGAAGACGGACCGCGATGACTCCCGGGATGTCGTACGCCTGGCCGCATTTCGGACAGCGGATCAGCGGCATGTTCGCGATGATACACTTTGGTCCGGTCCATATGCTTGCCGCTGACAGTCAGACGAAGTCTCAATCCCGCTTCGGTCTGCGCGAGAAGTTCATCGTCATCTTCGCATTGCAGACCATCGTCATCGCAGGAGTGATCCTGCTGATCGAGCGCTACGCCGTGCGCAAGGCGATGACCGATCAGACGGTGCAGCAAGGCTCTGCCATCGCTGACACGATCGAATCGACCGCAGGCTATTACGTGCTGTTCGGGTTGACCGACGATCTGAAAGCGATCCTCGGCGATCTGATGAAGAATAAGTCGGTCGAGTACGCCGACTTCGTTTCTTCCGAAGGAAAGACGATGGCGGCGAGCAGGCCGACACCGCCGCCATTCCTCGTCAAGCGCGCACTCGTGCCCGAGTCGAAGGTCGACGCCGGCAACGGCCTGCACCTTTTCGTCGTGCCCTTCACGGAGAATCGCGGTGACCCCGCCTCGAAAGCCAAAGGCTACTTCCGCATCGTCGTCAACGAGATGCAGGCGCAGGAGGCGATCGCCTCGCTCAAGTGGTGGAACATCGCCGTCACGATTCTCGCCTTCATCATCGCCGTCGGACTTGCGTGGTTCAGCGCACAACTGATCGTGCGTCCGATCATCGGCCTCGTCGCCACGGCGAGCCGCATCGCGCAGGGCGATCTCACGCAACGCACGTCGATCGAGCGCGAGGATGAGATCGGACATCTGTCCGAAGCCTTCAATGCGATGGCGGCGAATCTGGAGAAGACGGTCAAGAGCCTCGTGCAGTCGCAGACGAAGCTGAAGTCGGTCGTCGAGACCGTCGGCAGCCGCTCGAGAATCGTGATCGATCGCGTCGACGAACAGCGGTCGGTCATCGATGCCACGTACCACTCGATCGATCAGTTGAACAGTGGCGTTCAGAAGATCACCAACAACGTCGAAGCGCTCTCCGCTTCGTCAGAAGAGACGTCGTCGTCGATGCTCGAGATGGTCGCGTCGATGGAAGAAGTCAGCCGCCACACCGATACGTTGTGGTCCTCGGTCGAGGAGACCGCGTCGGCGACGCATCAGATGGTTTCGTCGATCAACGAAGTCGATCAGAACGTCGTCTTCCTGACGAACTTCACGACGGATACGTCGTCGTCCATGGTCGAGATGAGCGCGTCGATCGCGCAGGTCGAGACGAATGCCGCGCGCTCGTACGACATCACGGTTGCCGTGGCCGATGCCGCCGAAACCGGCATGAAGGCCGTGCGGGAAACGATCGAGGGGATGGAGCAGATCCGCAAGTCGGTGCTCGAATCGAACTCCGTCGTCGCGCGCCTCGGCGAACGCTCCGTCGCGATCGGCAAGATCCTCAACGTCATCGAAGACGTAGCGGAACAGACGAACCTCCTCGCGCTCAACGCTGCGATTCTCGCGGCGCAGGCCGGTGAATACGGCAAGGGCTTCTCGGTCGTCGCCGCGGAGATCCGCGAGCTGTCCGAGCGCACTGCGTCTTCGACGCGCGACATCGCCGCACTGATTCGCTCGGTGCAGGAGGAAGTCGGCAACGCGCTCAAGACGATGGCCAACGGCTCCAAGCTCGTGGAGGACGGCGTGTCGCTGTCGCATGAAGCGGGCAAGGCGCTCAACAACATCCTCAGTTCGGCGTCGAAGGCCTCGGGGATGGGCAAGGAGATCGCGAACGCGACGCGCGAGCAGGCCAAGGGCAGCGAGAA
>CAZKID010000372.1:0-5701 GCA_964552405.1 uncultured Thermoanaerobaculia bacterium | reverse complement strand
GATCGGGCGGGACATAGATGTGCGTCGGGCGATTGTGGCAGTCGATGCAGTCCATCGTCCGCTTCGGCGCCGCGGCGATCTGCGCCGGCGTCAGCTTCGTATCCTGCGCGGTGTACTCGTGCGTCTCGCCCGTCTTGCGATTGCGCATCTGCACCCATTCGATCTTCTGCCGCTGCCGATCGCTGGCCAGATACTGGATCTCGTTCTCGTTGAACATGTGCCAGTGAATGCCAGCCGCGAGCCCGCTCGTCGCTCCTCCACCACCGGTCTTGATCAGCATGCGGATCACGCGCGGCGTGTTCACCTCGTCGTACCCGTAATGCGTGAACACTTTCAGCTGCGCGCCGAAGAATTTCTCCGGCCAGTGGCACTGCTCGGAGGTCTCGCGCGCCGGACGAAGGCTCTCGACCGGCGACTGAATCGGACGCGGATACTTGTTGAACGTGACGGAGTAGAGCTGATACGAGCCCGAGAGTTTCGAACGCACATACCAGCCCGCGCCTGAGCCGACGTGACAGCCAACGCAGCCGACACGCGCATGCGGCGACTGTTTGTACGCCGTGTACTCCGGCTTCATGACCTTGTGGCACACCGTTCCGCAGAACTCGTCGGTGTCGGTGTAGTGATACGCCTGATAGCTGCCGAGGAGCGAGATCGTCACGAAGAAGATGAGGCCCGCGACCGTAATGATCGTCGCGCGCCGGATGCTCGGCACGTTGAGATCGAGATCGGGATAGCGCTGGATCTCATCGGGCGACAGGCGGTGGCGGCGGCGCCGCTCGAGCACGACTCCGAGGATGAAGAGCGCAAAGCCGAAGATCATCACGCCCGGCACGACGGCGTAGGCGAAGATGCCGACGTACGGATTGCTGTGCGCGCCCGTGGCGTCGGCCACCACGAGGAAGATGATGTTGGCGATGGCGATGAGCGCGATGATGGCGCCGACGATGCTGATCAGATTGCGCGCAAGACTGGGCGTCTTCGGTGCATCAGGCATGATGTGCTTCCAGTGGCGGCAGAGCCGCCACTGGCTGTTCTCCTCGAGCACGCCTGCCGGCGTGCGATTGCATTACTTCTTGAGGGTCTTGATGTAGGCGACGACGGCCTTGATGTCGTCATCCGAGAGCTTGCCCTTGTAGGCGGGCATCTTCCCCTTACCGTCAGTTGTGATCTTGACGAGATCGGCCTCGCTCTTCGAGGCGATGTCGGTGAAGTTCTTCTCACCACCGGCGCCGTGACACATTTTGCACTTGGCGGTGAACGTAGCCGCGCCGTCAGCCAGTAAAGGCAAGGCAACAAACGACATGGCGATGAGGGCAACGATCGGAAGTCTCAGGTTCTTCATGATTACTACTTATGCTCCTTTCAACATTCTGATGCATCGTAAGGTTGCATGCACCTGATCGGTTGTGCAGCGACATACGGGCAGGGGTGACGGCGGTCACTCTCGGGTGCAGGCAGCAGGCAGCAGGCGCAGACAGCAGACAGCAGACAGCGGGCAGCAGACAGCAGACAGCAGGCAGCAGACAGCAGACAGCGGACAGCAGGAGATTCGGAGGCCGCCCCAACATAAGACCTAACGTCGGCCGCGAACTGAAACCCGCTCACTGCTGCCCCGCTACTTGCCTAAAGAGAAATGCCGAACGGAGAGCCCGCTGTCTCAGGCCTGCTGTCTGCTGCCTGCTGCCTGCTGCCTGCTGTCCGCTGCCTGCTGCCTGCTGCCTGCTGTCTGCCGTCTGCGCCAGCGGCTCGAACGTCGCGCTGAAGTGCCGCAGCACCGCGGGCGCCTTCACGATCTTGTAGCCGCACAGCGAACGGGCGAGGCTGGCCGCGGCGTAGGCGGTCTCCGCGACGTAGACCAGATGCGCGTCGGTATAGAGCCGGCGCGGAATCGCCAGGCGGACGAGATCCATCTTCGCCGCATCGCCGAACATCAGCGTCCCGATCTCGCTCGTGCGGATTCCGCCGAGCAGATAAAGCGCATTGACGAGTGCCACGCCGGGAAATTCGTGCGACGGAATCTGCGGCAAAAGCGCGGCGGCATCGATGTACACCGCATGCCCCCCCGGCGGCTGCACGATCGGGATGCCGCCCTCGGTTAGACGCTCCGCGAGCCGCGCCACGCTGTTGATGCGATAGCGCAGATACGACTCCTGCACGACCTCTTCGAGTCCCTGCGCGATCGCCGCGAGGTCATAGCCCGCGAGACCGCCATACGTCGGAAATCCCTCGGTCAGAATCAAGAGGTTCCTGCACTTCTCCGCCAGACGATCGTCATTGAGCGCGAGGAAGCCGCCGATGTTCGCCAGACCATCCTTCTTCGCCGAGAAGGTGCAGCCGTCAGCCAGGCGGAACATCTCCTGCGCGATCGACTTCGGAGTGCGGCCGCGCTGCGACGCTTCACGCTCGTGAACGAACCAGGCGTTCTCCGCGAAGCGGCAGGCATCGATGAAGAACAACTTGCCGTAGCGATGCGAGATCTCCGCCGCCGCGGCGATGTTCTCCAGCGAGACCGGCTGTCCGCCGCCTGAGTTGTTCGTCACGGTAACCATGACGAGCGCCACGCGATCGCCATCCTCGCGCAGCGTCCGATCGAGCTCGTAGAGATCGATGTTGCCCTTGAAGGGATGCCTGACCGACGGCACTCTTCCTTCGGCAATCACGAGATCACGAGCCTCGGCTCCGACGTACTCGATGTTCGCGCGCGTCGTGTCGAAGTGGATGTTGTTGAGCACGACGTCGCCCGGCTGCAGCAGATTCGTGAAGAGAATCCGCTCCGCGGCACGGCCTTGATGGGTCGGGATGATGTGCTTGTATCCCGTGAGGTCCTCGACGGCCTCGCGGAAGCGGAGGAACGAGCGGCTGCCGGCATACGCCTCGTCCCCTTCGAACATCGCCGCCCACTGCCGCGCCGACATCGCACCGGTGCCCGAATCCGTGAGCAGATCGATGATCACGTCATCGCTGTTCAGCAGAAAGACGTTGTAGCCGGCAGCCTTCAGCGCCTGCTCGCGGTCTTCGTACGTGGTCAGGTTGATCGGCTCGACGGCCTTGATGCGAAAGGGCTCCATGATCAGTGGGGGCATTACTAGTTCTCCTTGTAATCAACGGCAGAAAAGCAAATTAAGAATTTCAAATTCAGAATTGCGAATTACAAATGTGCGGCAAGGAACGGACCCCAATTCGCAATTTGAAATTTGAAATTTGAAATTTGAAATTTCGCTTTGACTCTAACGTTTCATTACACCCACAAACTCGACAATCCGCGCGTACTGCCCTTCCCCCGACAGCCCCGCCTCCGCCAGCACCGCGCGCCCCGATCCGCTGCCGGGGTAGTGGCCGTGCATGAACGGATGCATCGTCATCGCGCGGCCGCGTGCTGACGTAATCCAGCGATACATCGTCGGCAGCGTGAAACCGGTGATGCCGATGGCATTCGCTGCCGCCGCTTCGGGGAAGATCTGTTCGCGTTCCGAGGCCGGCAGCAGATCGAAGAGCTCCGCACTGGCGATGTAGTAGACGTCGGCTTCGATCCCTGCCGCGTCGAGCAGCGGCAACGCACCGGTGACGAACGCATACGCAACGCCCGACTCCTGCAGCACGATCGTCGCATCCGCACGTCCGCGCGCGGCGCGCAGTTTGTACACGCCCTTCACCGCGGCGTCCGCGGGTGCGAGGCGCAGCGCGGCGCGATCGACAACGCGCTCGTTCGGCCGCGTCACGAAGGGGGCAATCACCGACGGCCTCTTCTGCAGCACGGCAGCGAGCAGCGGCCAGATCTCGTTCGGCTCCCACGGCGTCATCGTGATGAGCGAGCCGGGCGGGAAGTTCTCCTGAAGCAGTTGCAGCGGTTGCGGGTCGGCATGCGTCGGCCCGTCTTCGCCCGTCTTCAATCCGGCATGACCGCAAATCAGAATCATCGGACGATGCGCATTCCCGCGCGCTGCATCACCAATCGCGTGCAGCCTCGCGGCGATATGTCCGAGCGGCGCGAGGAACGCGCCGTACGACGAGCCGGCGCCGATGTGATGGCCGAAGGCCGACACCCCGGAGAGAATCGCCGACATCGCGTCTTCGCAGATGCCGCCGACCGACAACGTGCGCGAGTCGCGATTCCCAGCGCCGAAGAATCCCGCATCGAAGTCCTTCCCCGCTTCGGCGATGCTCGTCGAGCCGAGGAGATCGGCGGCCGCGATGAAGAGCGCACCGCCGCTGAAGCGATTCAGATAGCCGAGGATGCGGCCGAGCTGCGTGCGCAACGCGATGTCGTCATTCGGCTGTAACGAAAGCTCGGGAGGCGCGGACGCGACCTGCGTCAGCGCATAGACATCATCGACTGCCGGCGCGCCCTGGCGGGGCTTCCGTTGCGCATCATCGAGCCGGCACTTCGAATCTGCGATGCGCGTCGCCAGCAGCTTCATCGTCGACGGCTGAGCCGCAAGCGCCTCGCGCACGATCAACAGCGCATCCCAGAAGCAATGCTCCAGTACCGTCGCGTTCGAGCCCTTCGCACAATCCTGCACGCCCGGCGGGCAGTGCGGCAGGCGTCCCTTCACCAGCGCCGGCAGATCGAGCGCGTCGTAAAACGATGCGGAGCAGAGCTTGTGTCCCGCGCCATGCGACGCGCGACCTTGCACGCCGTACTGCCAGCCTTTGGTCGTGCGATAGATGATCGCCGTCGGCTGCACATTGTTCAGATTGAACGCAAGCCGCTGCGCCTCGGCGATCCGCTGGAAGTCGGTGCCATCGGGCACATAGATCGTGTTCCAGTCGTGCAGCCGGAAGAGCTCCATCGGCTCCCACTGCACGTAGTCGCCCGGCTCTGTCCCTTCGCGCGTCACATGCTCGGAATCAATGGACGCCTGGTTCCAGTCGAGGTGCAGCATTGCGTTAGACAGCGACGCCGTGCCGGCGAACGCCAGCGCCTCGGCCACGCGTCCCGGAGTGAGGCCACCTTCTCCTTCGATGATGTGAACGCGCGGCGATCGCGCACCGTAGTAGTCGTACGCCGCGAGCGCGTAGCCGAGGGCGGAGCCGACGCCGACGCCGGACGCGCCGGTCGCAACGGGCACGAACGGCGTCGCAGGAGTCGGATGGCCGTCGAGCGCGCGGGAGCCGAACTGCTCGAAGAGCGGCGTGGCGTTCAGCGGATTGCGGCGGAAACCGAGGAGATCCTCGAGTCGCAGCTGTTTCTTCGGATCAGGAAGCAGATCGGGGCGGCCAATGCGAACGATCTCGTTGCGCAGCGCCCACATCGCATAGAGGCCGAGGGCTTTGTGACCGGCGGCATAGACGATGGCGTCGGAGTCTTCGCGCGACGGATTCGTGAAGTCGTAGTCCATCGACTCGAAGAGGAGCATCGAGACGAAGCGGCCCGAGGAGATCGAGCCGCCCGGATGGCCCGACATCGGCGCGTAGTTGTAGAGCATCGCGCAGAGCGAGCGATAGATCGCATCGAGATACTGCAGCGCGAGCAGTTCGTCTTCCGCGAGCGGGGCCGCGTCACTGTGGGTGAGATCGACAGCGGTTGCGCGGCGGCTCATGCATACCTCCAGGCCTTGAAACGATCGACATCGAAGGCGGCGAGCTCGATCCTGCGCATGGCCTCTTCGAGCCCATCGAGCCCGGTGGCAATCGAAATTCGAAGGTAATGCCTCCCCTCCCCTCCCCTCTGTCCCAAATGATTTCGGGGCAAAGTGGG
>CAZKID010000371.1:0-5710 GCA_964552405.1 uncultured Thermoanaerobaculia bacterium | reverse complement strand
CGAAAGACAAGAGAACGCCCGTGAAGAAAATTTTCAATTTTCAATTTTCAATTTTCAATTTCTACCCACTACTCGTTACGCACCGGCAGGCCCGATGATCCAGAAGGCATACATCGTTCCCGGCCAGCCGCACCCGCTGCTCGCACCAGACAAGAACGAAGGCTGGATGCGTCTGCGCAAAGCGTACGAGGCTGTCGGCCGCGAGATCGAGCGCTCCGGGGCGGAGCTGATGCTCGTCTACTCGACGCAGTGGTTCTCGGTCATCGGGCATCTCTTTCAAGTCGATCCGAAGCCGGCGTGGACGCTGGTCGATCCCAACTGGTACGAGTTCGGCGAGATCCCCTATGAATTCCGGATCGATCCCGGATTCGGCGAGCTCTATGCGCGGCTGTGCAAAGAGCACGGAATGCAGGCAGCGACGGTGAACTATCGCGGCTTTCCGATCGACACCGGCACAGTCGTCGCGCTCAAGCTGCTCAATCCGAACAACAGGATTCCGGCGAGCGTGGTCTCGTGCAACATCTACGCGGAGCGCGAGGAGACACGCGCGCTCGGATTCGCGGCGCGCGCCGCGATCGAGCGTTACGGCAGGAAGACGATCGTCGTCGTCGTGACGAACCTCTCGAACCGCTACGAAGTCGCGGAGATCGATCCGGCCCGGGACCGCATTTCGTCGCAGAAAGATGATGAATGGAATCGCAAGATTCTCGAGATGCTCGGCGAAGGACGCCTCGAAGATGTGGCGCAGGTCGCGCGCGAATTCGGACGCGAAGCGAATGCCGACATGGGCTTCAAGGCGATCTGGTGGCTCGGCGCCGTAATGGGCGAGCACAATCGCTATGACGGCAAGGTGTGGGAGTACGCGCCGGTGTGGGGCACGGGCAACGCGATTGCTGAGCTGACGCCGAACGATCGGAAGGAGATCGAATTCGAGAAGGAATTCGACGAAGGACCAATCCCGAGCTTCGAGGATCTCGGCACCGGACTCGAGACGCACAACGTGCTGGCCGAAGCGCCGAGCGCGCATACGCCGAGCGAGCTGACCGAGCAGGATGATGGAATCGTGCTCACGTCGAAGGCGGCGAAGCCGGTCGGCCCCTATCCACACGCGCGCCGCGTCGGCGACCTGCTGTTCCTCTCAGGCATCGGACCGCGGCGCGCGGGAACCGACGAGATCCCCGAAGGAATCGAAGCGCAGACGCGGTCAGTCGTCGACAACCTCCGCGCGATTCTCGAAGAAGCGGGCAGCTCGCTCGACAAGATTCTCGACGTAACGGTCTATCTCACCGATATGAAGCGCGACTTCAGTGCGTTCAACAAGATCTATGCGGAGTACTTCGGCTCGATTCAACCGACGCGCACGACGGTTGGCGTCGACTCGTTGCCGACTCCGATCTCCGTCGAGATGAAGGTGATTGCCGCAATATGAAGACGACGTTCTCACTCGCCGCAGTCCTGATGCTCGTCTCGTGTGCGAGCGCGCCAGCGGGGCCGCCGCCGGATCGTCTCAACGCGGTCGAGAAACAGTTGCTCGACGCGAAGCAGGTGTCGCTCCGCTTTTCGACACGCACGACGGGAGCGGTCGAATCGCATTACAGCGGCGCGATGAATGTGCTGCAGGGCAACATCGCATCGATCGATGCCGATGGTGAGATGGCGAAGAAGCCATCGACGATCCGTTACAGCACCAATGGCACACCGGCGCATGTCACCGACGCGCTGCTGCTCACGCTCGTGCGCATGGGGCTGACGCACGATCTCTACGAGCTCTCAGAGGGCCATTTGCCGTCGTTCATCGAAACGGGTGCGGAGCAGCACCTGAAGATGTCGCAGGTGGAGTGGAATGCGAAGGAGAAGAAGTTTACCTATCACCTCGTCGTCGAAGGCGCAGACGTGGGTGAGGGTGAGCTGTGGGTCGGCCGCCACGACTATCCGGTGCGCCGCAAGCTGACCGTGCACTTTCCGAATGGCGACATGAAAGTCGACGAACGCTACGAATGGCGCTGATCGATATCTCACCCGCGGTCGATGCTGCCATCGGCGTCTGGCCGGGCGATACGCCCTACGTGAAGACGACGAATCTCGACATCGCGAGCGGCGCGAACATCACCCTCTCGGACATTCGCACCACCGTGCATGTCGGCGCGCATACCGATGCGCCGAACCATTACGTCCAACACGGTCAGGACGTCGCCTCGCGCAATCTCGACTACTACCTCGGCCGCTGCAACGTGATTCATGTCTCGGTCGAGCGCGGCCGCCGCATCATGCCCGCCGATCTCGCGGGCAAGCGCATCACGGCGGCGCGTGTCCTGCTGCAGACGCTGACGTTTCCCGATCATCGCAACTGGAACACCGACTTCGCGAGTCTCTCGCCGGAGCTGGTTGACTTCCTCCACAACCGCAACGTGATCACGATCGGCATCGACACGCCATCCGTGGACCCGTTCGATTCGAAGGCGCTCGAAGCACATCACGCGTTCGCAGAGCACGACATGGCCGTGCTCGAAGGACTCGCGCTCGATGGGGTGGCGGAGGAAGAGTACGAACTGATTGCTCTGCCTCTGCGATTGGTGGGCGCGGATGCGAGTCCGGTGCGGGCGGTGTTGCGAACACTGTAGGACAGCCGAGGGCGCGGACAGGCGCGGGCGTGGACAGGCGAGGGCGCCTGTCCTACACGTTCGTCTTCTTTCCCAACAAATAGGGCTCCAGATGCTCCGCCGCGAGTGGCGCGCTGTAGAGGAACCCCTGAATGCGATCGCACTCCTGATCACGCAGGAACTCGAATTGAGCCTCGGTCTCCACACCTTCTGCGACGACCACGAGATTCAGGCTGTGCGACATCGCGATGACTGCGCTGACGATCGCCGCATCGCTCGGCTCCGTGAGCACTTCGCGCACGAACATCTGATCGAGTTTCAGCGTGTCGATCGGAAAGCGTTTCAAGTAGTTGAGCGATGAGTAGCCGGTGCCGAAGTCGTCCATCGCAATGCGGACGCCGAGCGTCTTGAGCTCGCGCAACGTGTGGATCGTGTTCTCGGAGTTCTGCATCGCGCTGCTCTCGGTGATCTCGAGCTCGAGGCAGCCGGGGTCGAGGCCGCTATCGTTGAGAGCGCGCCTGACCTGATCGACGAGATCCGGTGCCTGAAACTGTCGCGCCGAGAGATTCACCGCGATCGTGATCGGATGGTCGAGCTTCCGGTGCCAGTTCTTCACCTGTTTGCATGCGGTGCGCAGCACCCATTCACCGATCGGGATGATGAGTCCCGAGAGCTCTGCGACGCTGATGAAATTCGCGGGAGAGAGAAGGCCCAGCTCCGGATGCTGCCAACGAATGAGCGCCTCGAGTCCGTCGATCGATCGAGTCGCGACGTTGACGAGCGGCTGGTAGTGCAGGACGAGCTCTTTCTGACTCAGCGCCTTGCGCAGCATGTTCTCGAGTGCGAGCCGCTCGAGTGCGCGCGCGTTCATCGCCGGCGCGTAGAGCTGGTAGTTGTCGCGCCCCTGATCCTTCGCGCGGTACATCGCCGTATCCGCATTGCGCACGAGCGTTTCCGGATCCGCGCCGTCGTTCGGGTAGAGGCTGACGCCGACGCTCGTCGAGACGAACAGCTCGCGGTCGCTGATGTAGAACGGAATCTTCAGCGTCTCGATGATCTTGTGCGCGATCTTCGCCGCGTCGTCGACGCTGTCGATGTTGGGGATGAGCAGCGTGAACTCGTCGCCGCCAAAGCGCGCGATGGTATCGCCCTCGCGCACGCAGTGCCGGATTCGCTCCGCGACTTCTTTCAACAGCTGGTCGCCGACGGAGTGGCCGAGGGAGTCGTTGATGTCTTTGAAACGATCGAGATCGAGAAAGAGGACGGCAAGATGCCGTTCGCCGCGGCCCGCTTGTGCGAGCGCGACGATGAGCCGGTCGATGAACAACGGGCGGTTGGGCAGTCCCGTCAATGCGTCGTGATATGCGAGATGCTCGATCTCCACCGTCGCCAGTTCCGCCGCTTCGCGTTCGTCTTCGAGCAGACACGCGATCATGCCCACTCCCATCAACGTCTGGAGCAGTACTTCCAGGTATCCGGTGTAGGACGAATAACGGCCGAGAGCGAACGGTGCGAGAGCCCCGGAGATGAAGAAGGCGGTGCCGAGGACGATGAAGCCGACTCCTTCGCGATGCTTGCGCTTGCGCCAGAGAACGGCAGCCACGCCGGCGAACACGATCGCCGCAATTCCTTCTTGTACTCCGGGAATGAGCCAGGCAAAGGCACCGACCGTTCCCAACGCGAAGAGAATGTTGCGTGCATCGAGCAGCCGAACGGGACGACGGCGCACGAGCTCGAACACCCCGAAGCCGAACCATGCGATGAGCAGACAACCAGCCTCGCTCGAAAGAATCGTCAGCGGGATCCGGGCGGGATGCTCGCGGGGCAGCAGCGAAGCGATTCCACCGGCAAAGCGGAAGACCGCGGTTGCCGCCCAGCCGAGCGTCCAGTGAAGCAGGTATCCCTTGCGATATTGCCGGTTGAATGCGAGCAGAAGCACCGACATTACGACCGCGCCGATCGTCTGGGCGGAGAAGGTTGCGGCGACCGTTAGGTCGGATGCGCTCATGGGTTAGGTGTCTTCGTAGACCAAACGAAGGCGCTCTGCTGCACGAGCATAGCCAAATTCGTGGGAACGGTGTGCGACGGAATTGCGGAGGTTCCGATTTCTTACGACCTCGCCGGCTTTCGCGGCGAGCGCCTGGGGCGTCGCTGCGGCGGCGATGTGCTCCGGTCCGGTGAGCGCGGCGACACCGTCGATGGGGTAGCTGGCCGTGGGGACGCCGCAGGCCATCGCCTCGAGAATCGCCCGATGTCCCTCATCCGATCCGCGCTCGGTGAAGAGCAGCGCGTCTCCGGCGCGGTAATGCTCCGCAAGGTCGTCTTCGTGATAGCCGGCCCAGGTGATGCGTGGTGCAACGCCGAGTTGGGAGGCGAGCGACTCGAGTGCAGGGCGATGCGGGCCATGTCCGATGATCATCAGCCGCATGGCGGAATCGCAAGCCGCGAGGGTTTGCAGAACCTGCTCGAAGCCGCGGTCGGCGGTGAGCTTGCCGATCGCGACCAGCAGCGTGGCATCGTCCGCGATGCCGTAGAGCGAGCGCACGTTCTCACCTTCCGGATGAAATTGCCGGTGGTCGACGGGCGGCGGCGTGAAGTGCGCGCCGGACAACGCGAACGTGTCGTTGATGACACAGCGGATGTCGGTCTTCGCAAGCAATGCGCGTGAAAAGGGGTCGGAGCGAAGCACGCGACGCGAGTGAAAAGTTCGAGCGATCCGGACTCCTGCCGGTGCCGCGAAGCGCGCCAGCCAGTGGTCGTAAGTGAGATGGGCGTGCACGATCGCGATGCCGTGCTCGCGTATGAAGCGGCGCAGGGCGCGCGTGGTGCGGCGGAACGACAGCGGATTCTGCGCCTTCTCGATCAGCGCATGGGTGAAGTCGAGGTGGCCGATCTTCTGCTCCAGCTTGTAACCACCGACGTATGCGTAATGCGCATCAACCCCCGCGGCGCGCAACGCCTCCACTTCGGCGAACGCGGGGGCGGCGGCGCCGGTCCAGCGATTTCCGGCGGCGAGGTGAAGGATGTTCATCGAATGAGCAGCTTATCAGTGGCACCAGGCAGCAGACAGCAGACAGGTACCTGCTGTCTGCGATCATCCGCGCCCGATG
>CAZKID010000370.1:0-5710 GCA_964552405.1 uncultured Thermoanaerobaculia bacterium | reverse complement strand
GAGATTGCGCGCAAGGTGCTCGACAGCGTCTCTCGCGCCGAGGCGGGCGAGAACACGGTGATGCGGCCCCTGCCCGAGGTTCCGGATACCTCGAAGGAGCACTCGTCATGAACAACACGTTCACGAGCGAGACCGTGGAAAAAGTCACGATCGATGCGTTGAATCTGCGTGCTGCCGCGGGGAGCGATGAGTCGAAGGAGAACGGACCGAACGCAGTGATGTACGTCTGGTTCCAGCTCTTCAAGACGGCGCAGATCCACGCAATCGACAATCAGGCACTGCTTCGTCCTATCCAGGCGATGGTCAATCTCTCCGTGGTGCACGTGGCGCGCGAGGGACGGCTGTCACTTCAGGCGAAGGATGGGGAGCTGTTCGTCAATGGTTTGAAACTCCGTCTGACGCCTGACGAGCGCGACATCGCCGCGGATGCCATCGATTTTTTCAAAGCGCGCGGCATGGGCGGCTTCGTGCTGCACGGCAGTCTTTCCGCGGACGATGTTCGAGCTCTGCTGAAAATCATGGTCTATGCGAGCGGGAATGAGCGAACCTTCGATGCGATCGATGCTGCGATCGAGCAGGCGCGCCTTCCTTTGCGCATCAACAAGCCGCTCGATCCTTCGAAGAAAGCGGCCGCGGAAGTGATTCTCGAGCGTCGCGGTCACGCGTTCCTGACCTACGCGAAGCTGCTGGTTCTCTGTCGCTCGCTGATTGCGGAGGAACATCTGACGTCGAGTCGCCGCGCGTTCCTGTCCAGAAAGATCGCGCGTCTGGTACAGACGCTCGTCGATCTCTGCCTCGAAGATCGTCAGACCTTCCTCGGCGCAATCGTGGCGAAGACGGATGACTACGCGGCGCGCCACGCGGCGAACACCGCGATCCTGGCCATCGCTGTTGGCGAGCGGATCGGCTTGTCGAAAGCGGACCTTGCCGACCTCGGACTCGCTGCGGTGTTTCATGACATCGGCTTGCGGCAGTGTGGCCGCTTCATTCTGGAGAAGCCGGCGCCATTGGACGGCCTGGAGCACATGGCCGTCGAGGCACATCCGTTCCGCGGTGCGGAGTTTCTGCTGCAGGAGAGCGCCTTCACGCGGAGCGTGCTCAGCTGGATCGTCGTGGCGTTCGAGCATCACCGTCACTTCGACGGCTCCGGTTATCCGCGATCATCGCGGCCGGCAGATCTCTACTCGCGCATCATCACGATCGCGGATGTCTACGACGCGCTGACCATCGAGAGGCCATGGCGTCGTGCTCTCACGCCGGACGAAGCGCTCAGCATGATGGCCGCGAAATCGGGATCGCAGTTCGATCCCGCGCTGCTGAAGATTTTCGTTACGGCTCTTGGTCTCTATCCGATCGGAACGCTCGTTCGTCTCGAGCGCGGCGAGCTCGGGTTGGTCGTTTCCGGCGGTGGCGAGGCCGCGCGGGTGTGCCGCCCCGTGGTGCTGTTGCTGGATGCAGCGGGGGAGGCGGCTGGCGTCGTCGATCTCGCGCAGTGTGATGCGGCCGGGCAGTTCCTGCACTCAGTCGTTCGCGCGGAGGATCCGGTGCAATACGGGATCAATCCGACGGGGCTGCTGGCGTGCAACGCCGGGGTGGAGGGTTGACGGTGGCGGTCCCGCGGCTACCCGGCTACCCGTGGGTATTGTCCGCTGCAACGTACTGTTAGCCTCGCCATGCCTACCCGCGGCCCGGAGAGGTATGCGAGATGTCGCCGTAACTGAGCCACTCGACAATTGGCGAATCGCCGGTAGGTTCCGCTGGCAACGCTGAGAAGACCGCAAACGCCTGTTCCCGCGGCATGTGAAATCTGCTCGGATACCAAAGCACGGCTTCTCCGCAACATGGACATGCCTGAGCCAGATGCTCCTCCTCATCGACCTGTACACGACTGTTCTGCGCCGAGAGAGCGTACAAGTAATCGCCCGAGTCTTCATTTTGATACTCGCAGACGCCGTACCGCCTGTTGAAGGACAGGCTAAGTCTCGCTCCTGACTCCGAAACGAGGAATACATGGCCGCTGGGCTGGCTCGCCGCAGCAAACAGGACAGCCGCCACCGATTGGTACTGGGAGTCTTGATAGAACTCCGGCTCAGGTTTCCAGACATGAGCCGAGGCGTCAAACTCGGATGGGCGTTTTGAAGACCGCCGCTCCTCTTCAGTGGGTATGAAGACAAGTCCAGCCGCAACCGCCTGGTCGAATTCGCGCCGAGCTCGCCGGAGTGATTCTGGCACCTTCACGCACTGCGCACAGAGGCCGCGATTCGCGGAGGCGGTCGCCGTGAGAATCATGTTCTCGCAGTCACCGCATTTGACTCGTGGAACTGACATGATCTTTCGCTGCGAGGCCTAACGTCATTGCCGCTCACCGGCGCGGTGCTTCTCACGGCAAGAGCGGCTCCCGAACATGATACGCCGAACTCGGCAGCGACCGGCACGGCGGCCGGTGTAGCGGCAAGTTAGACGCCGCGTGCCACGTGCGCATTCTCTTCACCAGTTTCTCGTAGCGATGAGATCCTCACTGTCGACGTGGCCGAAGCCGTAAGCTTGGGCGATATACCTAAAGTCTGCGGCGATCACTTCGCGAGCGACGGTCTCAATCTCGCTGTCCTCACGCCGGGCGAAGCGGAGTTCGTTGAGATAAAGCTCGCGTTGGCCCGACGCCTTCGCGAGTTTCGTGAGGAGCATAACTGGACACAAGCTGAACTCGCGAAGCGTGTCGGTTCAAGTCAATCCCGCGTGGCGAAGATGGAAGCCGGGGATCGCACCGTTAGCGTGGATCTGCTGGTCCGGTCGCTCCTCGCGGCAGGCACCGATCGACGGGAGGTGGTAAGGCCGTGAGTTCACGCAGCCGTTGATTTGCGTCGGTCCAACGGCTTTGGCACTCAGCGGTGCCGTGCCTCACACGGCAGAATACCTGACGTCAGCTCTCGAACGGAAGATTGCGACGAACGGCCCGGTGTCGGCTGCAGCGCCGAGTTAGCCCGCGGTGTGAAATAGCGGCAAGATGCGAACGCGCATGGACGACGGCTCTATCGTCACCAGTGCTCCACGTTCGATGTGATGTTGAACTTCTGATAGCGACGACAGAACAGTAGCCCCTATGGCGGACGGTGTCGGATCTTGGGTGCGAACTTGAATCACGCTGGGGCCGCGGGCGGTGGTAACAGCAAGTATCGTCCCGAAATCAAGATCATGTGTAAAGACGGCGAAGCCGTGCTTCACCGCGTATTCCATAAGTTCGGAGTCCAGCGCGTCCGGCCTGCCAACGCTGCTCCAGTGGGTGGATTCGATTCTGTTCTCAGAGAAGAACCCAATCCAACCCGGAGTAAGGTTCATGTCGACGAGAAGTCTCACTTCGCGAGGGGAACTTCGATTTCTTCCGACCGCCAGGCGGCGTATGCGAGAGCCTCCGCTATGTCCTCTACCTGAATGTACGGATACATGCTGAGGATTTCATCCCTCGAATGTCCAGTGGCGAGAAGGCCCACGATGGTACCAACGGTCACACGCATTCCACGGATGCAAGGGCGACCGCCCATCACCTGCGGGTCAACCGTGATGCGAGTGAGAGTATCCATCCCTCGGAGTATACGCCGTCCCAAAGACGGTGCAGCTGGCCACATCGTCGTTCCCGACGGGCTAACGTCCTGTGGCTCAGCGGCGCCGTGCCTCACACGGCAGAATACCTGACGTTGGTTCGCGAACGGAACATGGCGACGAACGGCACGGCATCCGCTGCAGTGCCGAGTTGGACGCCGCCACGGACGCTGCTCGTGGTTACACCGTTGTGGAATTTGAGGAGTAGTGGTCGATCAAGGCGAACACAGTTGCCACGTAAAAGCTGAACTGCTGAAGATTCGCGTAGACCACAGCGGTGGTGAGCTGCGGGAGTTCCTTAGCGTGAACGACAGAATTTCGCAGCAGGCGAATGAACGTGAAGATCGCGTCGACGTGCATGTCAAAATCATGGGCGGGCAGAGCAGCACCGAGCTGACCTTTCGTGCTATCGAACGAGTCTTTAAAGGCCTTATAGGCCACAGAAATGTCTCGTTTTTTGACGCGCTTCTCAAAGTTCTGTCTGTTCGTGGTATCGGCGATTGACGCGGCGTATGCGTCGATAAGGAGCAGGATCGCGCGCTCCGACGCGCAAGCCAACATGACCATTGATGCGAGGTACAGATTCGACTGATAGGCTCGAAGGCTCTCGCGGAGATAACACTCCACGATTTCGTCGAAATTTTGGACCCGTGTTCGAAGATCTCTTAGGTAGCCGTCGTAATCGTAGACCGGGGCACCGGCACCTTGGAGGACCTCACGACCATGATCCGTAACAGATAGCCATGGCCACTTAGCGTTGCCTCGATCGATTCCAGGCATGAGCACATGGGAAGCAATAAGCTCGTGAATCAGCTGGAGAACTACGTGCACTTCAGCGTTTGTCAGCGCTCTTCCCACCCTGGGTTCAATACCTTGCTGGAGCACACTCTCAAACTGCGTCTGGGGTGCCCCTCTGAGATAGTCCAGCAGGAATGTCTTCAGTTCTTCTTTGGATGCCATTTTTGAGTGCGTCCAACGTTTTTCCGCTCAGCCGCGCCGTGCTTCACGTGGCAAGAGCGACACTCGAGAATGATACGCTGAAAACGGCAGCGAACGGCACGGCGACGGCTGCAGCGGAGAGTTAGGCCGTCGTGGGATCAGGTTCGGAAAGCTCTGTGAGGGTGATGTACTCAACTAGTCGATAGGTCGTCTTGCATTCGCAGCATGTAAGAGTGCCTCCCGTTTGAGCCCCGTGCTTCCATGCGTGCACACCCAGCCAGTTTTCAGTGCCACAGCGTTTGCAGCCTATGCTGGCTTGCACCATTTTCCAGTGGGCCATGGCTTCGTCGGCTTCGGTGATTTCGTAAATGGCTCCGCAGTCGCGGTTGGGGCACTCAATGTACGGGTTCTCCTTGATAGCCGACATTCTTCGTGCCATGGTGCGACCGCAAAGTTGACACTTCGACGTCGTCCGCACATCGAAGCCACTCATGATTACCCTGTCGCCGCGAAACTGTTCGAGGCGCGGAAGCACCTTTTCGAGCTTCTTTCGCAGGTCAATCGGGTTGTGCGCTTGCCCGTCAACTCTCGCATGGAGGTAATACCCAAGTCCGTTCCATAACCTGCGCGCGAGGTCTTTTCGGAGACCTGTCTGGGGTCCGAGATCGTACATGACCTTCGCTGGCTCGCCCTCTTGGGCAGGGAACCCCATTCTCAGTCGACGATCGCGTGTTGCTCCGGGGTCGATGTCCGCAATCATCGAAATGATGTCGCCCGGTCTCCAGATCTTCCCAGACATTACGTCGTCGGGCAATTCGTCCTTGTAGTGAGGGATGATCTTATAGAACAAGTGTTCGATGCAGTAGCGCATTTCCAGCGCGGCGTAGCGAAGACTGTCGTCGCTGCCTTCGCTGAGCAGTGCTCTTGCTTTGTCTAGGTGAGCCATTGCCTCGTGATGGATGCTCATGAGCAGAGTATGGGACGTGCAGCCACGAGGCTCAAGTTTCGATCGGCCTAACGTCCTGTGGCTCAGCGGCGCCGTGCCACACACGGAAGAATACCCGACGTTGAGTCTGGGGCGGAAGCTGGCGACAAGCGGCACGGCGTCCGCTGCAGCCACGAGTTAGCCGGCGCGAATTCAAGATCTAAGTGCAACAAGTATTTCGCGAGAAAG
>CAZKID010000369.1:0-5725 GCA_964552405.1 uncultured Thermoanaerobaculia bacterium | reverse complement strand
AAGGTAGATGAGCAGGGCGGCGGGTACCGCGGTGTTGTTCTCGAAATTCCACGTACCGCCGTTGACGATCTGGCCGCCGAGGTCGACCGCGAGGGCGGCGGCCGGCTGATAGTGCACGACGCCGCTGTTGGTGAACGTAAAGCGATGCCTGATCGTCGTTGCTCCGCCATTGATCGTGGCGATTCCGGTAGAGGGAAGAATCGTGAGCCCGCCAACTCCGCCCGTATCGCCGTCCATCGTGCCGCCGGTCCATGTGAGATTGCCGACAGTGAGGATGGACGAGCCTTTCAACGTGCCGCCGCTCTGGGTCATGGTCGCGATTGAAAGGGGGGTATTGAGTGCGAGCGTACCGGTGTTGGAAAGAATGAAATCGCCGCTGTTGATCGCAATGCTCGAGGCGGCGGAGAGTGTCGTGATCAAGCCAGAAAATTCGAGGCGAGAGCCCGGCGCCGAGGTATTGATCGTGACGGAATTGCTCGCCTGCGCGATTCCACCGCCGCCGCCAAAGTCGATCGTCGCTCCGATCGGAGAAATCGTGACCGCAGCGCTGCTGTCGGTGATGTTGATCGGGACGAGAACGGAGATTTTCGTTCCGCCGCTCTTGGTCAGAGTACCGCCTGTGATCTGAATGCTTCCCGTATTGTCGCTGGAGTAGATGCTGTCATCGTCCTGCAGATCGATCGTGCCGCTGGACAAGCTGATTTTTGCGCCGCTCGTCAGGTCCAGGCCGGACGTCAGGGTGTCGCTCCTGACCTTCGGATTGTGACGCGCAAATGCAAATCCATTGAAATAGGTGAGGGATGCTCCTGACTGAAGCACGATCTTGCTGGCATTGAGTGTCGAGGCGGCATAGCCGTCATAATTGGCACTGCCGTTGACGTAGATCGTTCCGCCGCCGTTCCTCGTGCCGCCGCTCCAGTGATCATTGCCATTCACCGCAATGTTGCCGGCGTTGGTCAGCGTTCCGCCGACCTGATAGAGACTCTGCACGGAAAAGGTAGAGTTGAACGTGCAGCTACAGCTATTCATCCGCAGCGTGCTGCTCAGTCCATAAAGCCAGTTGAACGTGGCCGTGAAGACCTGCGTGCCACTGAAGATGATCGTTCCGTCGGGACCGGTCTGGAAACCTCCCGATTGTGTTCCTCCGCCGGCGAGCAACAAGTACTGGTTGAAACCAGGGTCGCTCAGAATGACCGAGCCGCTGTTGTCGAGCGGCACGTTGATCGTGGGGCTGGCACCGCTGCCGTTCGTTACATCGATGATGCCGGCGTTGTCGAATTTGGGATTGGCCGTATTGTCCGTATCAAGGGTCAGACTCGTCTGAATCTTGAAGGTGCCGGTCGCATTGTTGGTGAACTGCGTCCCATTAATAATGGACAGCATGTTCGTAGGACTGTTGTAGATCGTGAGTCCGCTGTTCTTGAACAGGATGCCGGACATGCTCATGGCGCTCGTCGAGCCGGTGAATGTCGCGCTCTCCGTCGAGCCGATGGAGATCGTTCCTCCGCCTTGCAGCAGTCCGCCATTGACCGTGAGGCCTACGCCATTGGCGAACGTGATGGCTCCGCCCACATTGAACGTACCACCGTCGATCGTAATCGGTCCCGACCAGGAGGACAGATTCGCCGCGGAATCGACGCCGAGGATTCCGCCGGTCGCGACCGTGATCGTGTTGTTGGAGGTCACCGTGCTCGAAGCGGCGAGCACGAGACTGCTGCTGCCGTTGATCGTGATCGGAACGACGCCGCTGGCATTCAAGATGACCGGATTGCCGATGGGGACATCGACGGTCATCGATGCAGGTGAGTTGACGATCGCCTGATCGCCGGCCACTTGACCGGGATAGGTTCCCGCCGGACCGCCGCTCCACGCGGTGAAATCGCTCCAAACCGTGGGCGAGCTCGACGTACAGGTATAGGTTGCTGCCTCGGCTCTCGCTCCGCTGAAGAGGAGAACGAGGGCGAGGGCGAACGCCGTCGCCAATAGGGAACTGCGTGAAGCGGACAGGTCGCACGAGCGGCGCGCGGGTATCGCATAGCTCCGAGGCATCAGTAGCTTCCCTCTCTCTCGAAATTGGGACTGCCGCTTCGGTTATTTGAAGATGCGGCGATTGTAACCGGAAATAGTTTGTGGACGAAACGTTGACGCCGCCGTGACGCGGACCACAAAAGCGTACAAAACTCTGAGCACAATGGAGGTTGTATGCGACTCGCCGGAGTACTGCTCCTCGTGTCTCTGTCCATTTCCGCGCAGACCGTTCGCAATGGCGAGCTCCCGGCGCCGCTGCCCCTCTTTCCGGTGACGAATTTGTGGAACACCGACATCTCCGCCGCGCCTGTCGATCCGAAAAACGCGAGCTTCATCGCGTTCATCGGCGCGACGCGTGGCATGCATCCAGACTTCGGCGGCGACAGTGGCGATCCCTCTGCTCCAATCTATGGAATGCCGTTCATTGTCGTGTCGGGCTCGCAAGCGCTCCTTCCAGTGACGTTCGATTACGACGACGAAAGCGATTACGGCGCGCCGGGCCGGCCGCTTGGCTATCCGATTCCGGAGGAAGCGAAGACGCAGCAGAAGTGGATTGAAGGCGGACTCGCGGGCAACGATCCGAGTGCCGATGGCGACCGGCACATGCTGCTCGTGGATCGCGACAATCGGATCCTCTACGAGATCTATGCGACGCGCTGGAATGGTGCAGCGTCGCGTTGGGAGGGAGGTTCAGGTGCAATCTTCCCGCTCGATTCGAACACGCGCCGGCCTGACGGCTGGACGAGCGCGGATGCCGCTGGACTCGCGATCCTGCCCGGGCTCGTCCGCTACGACGAAGTCTTCGGCCCCGATCCGATCCGTCACGCATTTCGCCTGACGATGCGCTCGACGAACGGTTATGTCTATCCAGCGTCGCATCGAGCGGGGAGCACGAGCGGAGCCTTGCCGATGGGCGCGCGATTGCGGCTGAAGGCGAGTGTCGACATCAGCCGGTTCGCGCCCTATGTTCAAAAGATTTTCCAGGCGATGAAGACGTATGGACTGATTGTCGCGGACAATGGCAGCGACATGTACGTCAGTGGTACTTACGACACGCGGTGGGACAATGACGTGTTGAATCCCGCGTTCTCTTCGCTCAAGGCGAGCGACTTCGAAGTCGTGCAGTTGGGATGGCAGCCGGCGGCGGGGTCGTCGCGCCGGCGCGTTGCGAGGCATTGAGGCGGCTCGCCTGCCGCCCCGGTTGCACAGGCGAGGGCGCCTGTGCGCCCACAGAAATCATTACGTTCCTGTTGCGCGTGCGTAATAGCGCTTGACCGTCGCGACATACTCGACTGCCTCGTTTGTCGCTCGCGGGCCAACGCGTGCAACCAACTCGGGGCCGGCATTGTAGGCGGCCAGTGTCATGTCGAGATCGCCATGAAAGCGGTCGAGCAGCATGCGCAGATATTTGGCACCGCCGAGAATGCTTTGACGAGGGTTGAAGGAGTCATCGATGCCAAGCCAGCGTGCCGTGCGCGGCTTGAGCTGCATAATGCCCTCGGCACCAATCCGCGAAACGGCGCTTGCGTCATATCGCGATTCCTTGAACGCAACGGCGGCGATCAGATTCGGATCGACGCCGTGTTGCACGGCAGCCTCCTCAATGTACTTCGCCAGCTCATGCGGAACGGGGAGTGGAAAAGCTTCCGTTGCCAGCGCTGCGATTTTCGGCGGCCTCTTCGCGGACGGTGCGGCAAGAAGGGATGAGGCTGACAACAACGTCGCGCACACAGCAATGCTGAAGCTCTTGAGCATTCACCGGTCTCCTCTGTTTTTCGGATTGTGTCCGGTGAAAACAGAGGAGAGGTGAGGTCGATTTCCTGTTGAGGCGCAGCCTATTCAGGGTGCAGCAGCCGGGCGGTGAAGTTCTCGGTAGGCTCGCCAGGCTGATAGAGCGAGAAGCCGCGTTTGACTGCATCGCTCACGATGCGCTTTCCAAGCTTCTCGTGCAGACGCGCTTCGAAGCCTTTGACTCCGTTCTGATCCGTGCCTGTGAGAATACAGACGAACTCGCCATTGCGATTATGGCAGACGATGTCTTCCTGGCGGCAGAGCCGAGCGAGCTCGCCACCCAGTGCGTTGTCGCTGTCATCACCCTTGACCCAATAGAGAGCGAACGGCTGATCGAATTTCGCGACTGTGTCGACATTGCGCTGGATGCGATCAGAGAATTCAGTCGCGAAACAAACGCCCTTACTGTTGCAGGCGATGACCGGGCCACGGCGGCGCGAAGTGGTGTCGTCCGAACTGTTGAGCAGAGCGGCCATGTCGTCGGCTGAAATCGAGCCCACGCGAGTTCCGCGTAGATTGAGGCGTCGCCCGCTGCGGCGAATCAATGCATCGACGCGCGCGCGGAGCTCAGCGGGAGTGAAGGGCTCGGTAATGAAGTCATCGGCGCCGGCGCGCAGGTACAGTACTTTGTCGCCCTGGCGCTGCGAATGCGGTGAAAGAAATGCGACGGACGAGGTCGTGTGCTGTGCGAGGTCGAGGATTGCGCTGACCGCACCGCGCGAGCGGGAGGGCATGACGATCACGAGTCCCGGCCGCTCTCGTTTCGCCCGTGCGACGCCCTCGGTCAGGTCGCTTTCGACAGCGAACTCATAGTTGCTGCCGAGTGCTTCTCCGACACGGCGCGCAGTCTCTGCCGTCGCGCCGAGAAGCAGGACACTTTGTTTGGTTTCCGACGTGACTTCCCACGGCTTGGTCGGATCAACTCGCTCCTCGTTCTCGCTGCGGTAATTGATGAGACCGCGGCCATTGAGGATCCGATAATGCGCAACGAGATCGTCATTACTCGCATAGCGCAGCTTTGAGGACCGCATGACCCGGCCGCCCGTTGCGGAATCGCCACTGAGGCAGATGACGCCGAAAGCGTTGTGCTCGAGTTGACTGATGATCGGATCGTGCTCGACATCGCCTCCCTCGCCGGCAATCAGCAGGGTCGTCACAGGCAGGTCCTCGAGCGCATTGATCAGCGACTGCGTAATGGAGAGCGCAAAGTGACTGGAGTAGGACGTGTTGATCAAGGTGAAGACGGGATCGATCACCAGCCGCTTTGCGCCGGTATCCGCGATCAAGTCGCGTAATTCATCGACGATGGCCATGACATCGGCCGGACTTTCGACGAGATCGAAGTAACGGTTACTCGGGTTGAGGATGACCAGCTGACCTCGCGAGACCGCCGACTCGATTGTGAATCCGATCGCGCGAGCCTGTTCCAGAACACTTGAGGGACGCTGATCAGTAATCAGAATTCCGGGTTCCTGTTGTTCCAGGCCGCGCGTCAGGTATTGCAATCCGAGTAGTGATTTCCCGACGCCGGCGGCGCCTTTGATGAGATAGACCTTGCGAGGCACGAGGCCGCCTGCTCCGAAATCGAGCAGATCGATACCACTGATCATGCGTTCGCCCGGATCTGCGCGCACCATGGGCGATTCATCGCGGTCACTAACGCCGGGAGTGAGTGGAAGGGGAGTGTCAGTTTTCTGCAGGGAGTCGATGGTTTGTCTGGCGGGATTTTCGTTGGAAGGGCTTTCCGTCCGTCCGTTCATTGCGAGCCTCTCTCTTTTGTGCTGCGCTTACACGGCTGTGCGAGCTGCGAAGCAACGTTCTTGCCACAGGTTCTACCGACTGCCGGTCAATTGAATCTGATCCGGCATCGAGACCTGACGGTCAGTCGTGAATATCTGCCGTTTCC
>CAZKID010000368.1:0-5730 GCA_964552405.1 uncultured Thermoanaerobaculia bacterium | reverse complement strand
GGTGCTCGTTGCAAAGGTATTCGGGTGGTTGAAGCTCGACGACAACTCGGCGGCCGCGGTGATCTGGGCTGCGATCATTCTTGCGATCGTTGGCGTTTCACTCGATCGCCGGCGTCGTCTGAAAAACCTGAAGGAGCCGGTGCAGCGGATCTTCAGCGATCAGAAGCGCGCGGAACAGCGACGAAGCGTGCATCGGATTCTCTCCGTGATCCTGATCGTCTACACATTGCTGTTCGGAATCGCCGGACTCATTGCCCCTTTTGTCGGTGGCTGGGAGGGTCTCGGTGTTTTTGCCGTCATCGAGGGCGTCGAAGCCGGTCTGGTCCTCTGGTGGTGGCGCACTCGGCCGCCGCGTGGGCTATGATCGAGTCATGACCGACAAGAAGAACTGGGGATCCACCGTCATGGGGTGGTTCATCGTTCAGGATGGCACAACACCCAAGCCTGAAGGTGGTGACGATTACATCCCGTTCTCGGATCCGGCTGCGCCTTCCGATGCGCCGAAGAAGAGCGCCACGGCTGCGTCCCCGCAGCCGATGCCGGAAGTCTTCAAGCAACCGCCGCCGGCCGCGTCGGGTGGGAATGTCGACTTCGACGCAGTGTTCGAAGCGGCAGGTGTCGATGAGGAAGAGCGGGGCCGCGTGACGAAGGCCGCCGATCTGCTCAAAAGTCTCCCTCCGGGAACCGATCCAGCAGTACGCAAGCAGATCGTCGAAGCGTCTCTCCGCGCCTTCGGTGTGCCGATCGATCAGATCATCGAAGCCGGCGTGCAGGAGATTCAGGCGCTCGAGGGTTACATCCGCAACGGTGCCTCGGAGACGGAGAAGCTGATCAACGAATCGGACAAACGCATCGCGCAACTGCAACAGCAGATTGCGGACGTTCGTACAGTGATGCAGCAGACAGTTGAGGAACAGAAGCAGGTCATGCAGCTCTGCAACGCGAAGAAGCTCGACGTCCAGACAGTCCTCGAGTTCTTCGGTCAGGATGCGGTGGCCAAGGTCGTCAAGGAATCGCCGAAGCTGCACGAGCCGACGGCCTGAGCGCCGATCAAAAGGAGAAAACAATGTCCGCATTTGGACGCCTCGCAAATCTCTGGAAGGGTTTTCTGTCTCTCTGGATCTCGGACATCGAGAAGGATCATCCGGAGATTGCGTACGAGAACGCGATCAACTCCATGACCGTGAAGTACGCGAAGCTGAAGTCAGCGACGGCTGCAATCATCCGCCGCCGCGAAGAGCTCGACGAGCGCTACAAGACCGCGACCGCCAGTCTGAAGCAGACCGAGGCGGAGTTGAACACCGCGGTGGAGACGAATCAGGACGATCTCGCGGTCATCCTCATTCAGAAGAAGAATCAGTTGACGGCGGAGATCACCGACTTGAAGTCGGAGATGGATCAGGCGCACAACGACGCCGACTCGGCGAAGTCGTCCCTGCTGTCGGTGCAGTCGGAGATCAAGAAGCTGAAGGCCGAGCGCGAGACGATGCTGGCGAAGATGCAGAGCGCGCAGGCGCGCATCAAGATCCAGGAGCAGCTCGACGGACTGTCGGTCGACGACGAGGTCCGCGCACTCGACACGGTGCGCAATCACATCAAGAACACGATCGCCGAAGCCAACCTCGGCAAAGAGCTGTCGGAATCGTCGCTCGATTCGCGCCTCGCTGCACTCAAGAATCAGACTGGCGATGTGACGGCCAAGGCAGAGCTCGAAGCGATGAAGGCAAGGAAGGCGCAGGCCGCACAGCAGAAGACGATGTGAGACTGAGTGACGAGTGACGAGTACCGAGTGACGAGTCGGGAGGTTTTACTAGTCACTCACAACTCGTCACCCGTCACTGAACTTCAGTGCTCCGCCACCAGCAGCGATTCGGTATCGATCGCCGTGTCTCGCACCGCTTCCACTCCCGTGATCAGTTCATCGAGCTGGCCTGAGAGCTCCTGCGGCGACTGCATCGTCACGATCTGATCGGCGATCAGCTGAAACGTGTTCTCGATCAGATCGAGCTCGCCGCGCGCGACGGTCACGTACTTCTTGATCTCGCGCAACTTCTCGATGCGCTTGCTGATCACCGCGAGGTTCTTCTTTGCGATCGTCGTTTGTGGATCGCTCGCGTCACCTTGTGATGCGCGCTGCGTATACATCTCCCGATCCCGTTCGAGACGTTTGACGTCGAGCTTGTCGAGATACTCCTCGTAGCGATTGCACGTTACCGCCATGTCGATGAAGGAATCGACGAGCGCGTTCGTCTTCTCGAGCTCACCGCGAAGCAACTCGCCGGTGAACGTCGGATTCGTCTCGGCCAGCTTGGAGATCTCGTAGTTCTTCGCGATGAGCCGCTGCACGCGGGTGGTCTCTTCACGATCGAGCGAGTTGATCTTCACGACGCGCTGGCGGAAGTGCTCCGCTTGTTGCATCGACTCGAACTTGGGATCCCAGACCATCTTGCGCAGGAAGCGCGAGTCGGGCGCGTGCAGCAGCCAGAGGACTTCCGCGCCGATGGCGACGGCCGCGACGATCGGATTCGTCAGAACGACCGCCGCAGCGAGTCCGCCGCCGAGCAAAGTGAGGTTGTACGGATTCGCGAGAGCAAACCGGAAGTAGGGTGGCTTGTCGGGAAGCTTGTCGGACGGTGGTGTCACCGGCATGAGCGGATCATTCTACGATGCTTGGTGATAAGCTATCACTAGCCTCCGATGTAAAAATAATCTTCTCACCCAAACGTCGTTCACGCGGCCGTTAGAGCTGTGTGTCAGGAGCGTTTACCTGCATGAGACTCACTCCCTTTGCCAAGTTGTTCATCACGGTTGTGGTCCTGGGTGTCGTCGGACTCTTCGTCTACAAGAATCGCGCGACGCTGATCCCCGCGGCGGTGCTCAAGGGTTCCGTTGTTCCGAACAAAGTTGATCTCGGCCAGGCGCAGGATGCGTCTGCGAACAACGTCGATTACAAAGTGCCGGGCAGCGATGCCGGTTGTGCGGATCAATCCGAGATTCGCATGAACGTCTGGGCGTGGAACGCGCAGATGGGCCTCATGGCTGCGACCGGCGGCAAGGTTGCCACCAGGGGCAGCCTGATGTGCGACAACGGCGTCAACCTGCATCTCATTCGAGAAGATGACGGCAACAAGATGCAGGAGAACCTCGTCGCGTTTGCGACTGCGCTGAAGAACGGCGAGGCGAATCCGTCGAAGGGCGTGCACTTCGTCGCCGTCATGGGCGACGGCAGCCCCTCCTTCCTCAAAGGTCTCAACGACGTGCTCGTGAAGAAGCTCGGCTCCGAGTACCGCGCGCGCATCATCGCCTCAGCCGGGTACTCGCGCGGTGAAGACAAGTTCATGGGTCCTGCCGAGTGGAAGGCGAATCCCGCGGCGTCGCGCGGCGGCGTCGTGGCCGGTGTGCTTCGCGACGGCGACTGGAACATCGCGCAGAAGTGGCTGGGCGACAACGGTCTTCCGAACAATCCCGATGAGAAGACCTGGGACCCCGATGCGCTCAACTGGGTTGCGGCGGACACCTACGTCGACGCTGCGAAGAAGTACGTCGAAGGGTGGAGCGAAGAGCGCCCGGTTGTGAAGAACGGCAAGCTCACCGGCGAAAAGAAAAAGATCACGGTGCAGGGCGTCGTGACCTGGACGCCCGGCGACGTCACCGTTGCCCACGAGAAGGGCGGCATCATCTCCATCGTCTCCACGCGCGAATACAACACGCAGATGCCGAACGTCATCATCGGCATCGACAAGTGGATGCGCGACAACCGCACGACCGTCGATCACTTCGTCACCGGAGTCGTAAAGGGTGGCGATGCGGTCAAAGGCAACAAGCAGGCTCTCGAACATGCGGCGTCAGTCAGCGCGAGCGTCTACGGCGAAGAGAATGCCGACTACTGGATGAAGTACTTCCGTCCGGTGCTCGAGCGCGACAAGGCGGGCACCGAGGTTTCGCTCGGTGGCTCGTATGTGAACAATCTCGCCGACAACCTGCTGCTCTTCGGCATGGTGCCTGGATCGTCGAATCTCTTCAACGCGACGTACACGAAGTTCGGCGACGTCGCAGTGCAGCAGTATCCTGAGCTCATTCCGAACTATCCGAAGCCGGACGAGATCGTCGACACGTCGTACCTGAAGGACATCGGCGGCAACACACAGACGGCGGACCTCAATGCCGCGAAGCCGCATTACGACGAAGCTGCTGCGAAGACGGAGGCGCCGAAGAACATCGTTGGCCGCCGCTCGTGGAACATCACGTTCGATACCGGTAAGGCCACGTTCACGCCGGCCGCGGAATCCGTGCTCGAGCAGTTGCAGCGCGAACTGCTCGTCGCCGGCGGCACGACGATTCAGATTCATGGTCATACCGACAACGTCGGATCGTCCGACGCCAATCAGCGGCTCTCCGAGGAGCGGGCATTCGCCGTCAAGCAGTGGCTGATGGACAAGTCGAGTCTGAATTTCCCATCGGAGCGTATGACCGTCTTTGCGCACGGCTCATCGAATCCGATTGCCCCGAACTCCACGGCTGAAGGCAAGGCGAAGAATCGCCGCGTGGAAATCGTTCTCGTCAGCGGTAGCTAGAATATCCAGTGGGGGACAGGCGCTCTCGCCTGTCCTCCCTCAGGTTCTTAAAATGGCCCAACCTCTCGACGTCATCGTTCCCAATCGTCCGGTTTCGCCCGCAGTCATCAAGATCCTCATCTTTGGCCAGGCACTCGTCGCAATCATCGCCTGGTGGACGATGCCGATCTCAGTGCTGCCGCGGCCCGATGAAGTTTTCTCCGCGCTCGGCACTCTCTGGATGCGCGGCCTCGGCCGCGAGCTCATCACGAGTCTCATCCTCAATGCCCAGGCGATCGCCTGGACCGTGTTGATCTCGCTTGGACTGTCTTATCTCACGGTACTGCCCTTCTTCCGCCCCATCGCCGCCGCCGTCACGAAGGGCCGCTTCCTCGGTCTCATCGGGCTGACGCTGATCTTCACGATCACGCTCGGCGGCGGACACACTCTCAAGCTCGCGCTGCTCGTGTTCGGCATGACGGTTTTCTTCGGCACGTCGATGGCCGCGGTGATTCTCAATCTGCCGAAGGAGCGCTTCGATCATGCGCGCTCGCTCGGCATGAGCGAATGCCGCGTCGTCTGGGAAGTCGTCATTCTCGGCACCGCCGACGAAGCGTTCGAAGTTCTCCGTCAGAACGCCGCGATCGGCTGGATGATGCTGACGATGGTCGAAGGCATCTCGCGCGCGGAGGGCGGCATTGGCGCGATGCTGCTGAATCAGAACAAGCACTTCCATATCGCGGAAGTCTTTGCGATCCAGATCGTGATCCTCGCGGTCGGCATCGCGCAGGACTACACGATCGGCGCGCTTCGCAACCTCTTCTGCCCCTACGCCACGCTCACACTGGAGCGAAAGTAATGACCGCGGTCTCTCCCTATTCAGTCAACGAGACTATTCTCGACGTGAAGAACGTGACGCATCGGTACGGCGATCGCGTGATCCTTCGCGATCTCGATTTCACGGTAAAGAACATCACGCGCCCGAACACATCGACGGGACAGGTCGTCGCGCTGCTCGGACCGTCCGGCATGGGAAAGACGAAGCTCTTTCGCGTTCCCGCCGGACTGATGCCTTCTACTTCGGGTGTCGTGGAGATCGGGCCCGAAGGAAAATCGTGCGAGGGCGGGCAGGGCGTGCGCGGAGGATCGCCTGCGTGACGGAGGAGCGAGTCTAAGT
>CAZKID010000367.1:0-5740 GCA_964552405.1 uncultured Thermoanaerobaculia bacterium | reverse complement strand
TGGCCTTCCTTCTTCGCCGGGTACTCGTTGTTGTGGACGAGGGGCATCGACAATGACGCGGGGGCGTCGAGGATCAGCCGCGCCTGCTGCACGGGGACCTGGCGTCCGAAGTAGAAGCGGTCCATCGTGCCGGCGTCGAAGATCGGATTGCGGTCTTTGTAGACGATCACTTCCTCGACGATGCAGCCGTCCTGCAGTCCGGGGAGCGGCGCGCGCAGCAGACGCGCGTCGCTGAAGATTTCCATCGACTGGTCGCCCGCGGGCGACTCGGTGATCGCTGCCTGATCGAGCATGTGAACGCTCGCGTCACGCGCGATCACGCGCGCGTTCATCTCCGGCTTTTCCTGATACCAGGGCGACCAGCCCGCCGCGATCGTCGACCAGTTGTCGATCGCCGACTCCGCGACGATTTTGTAGATGACGTGTTCGGTTCCAGTCGAGCGGCCCTGTGCATCGAACGAGTAGTGCATCTCGTCGAGGAGCACGACGGCGTCGGCATCGCCGGCCTGAACCTTTTCGGCGGCGGTGAGCATCGCCTTCGGATCGGCGGTGAGGGGAGCCGCGTCCCATGGCTGTTGGTCGGAAGGTGCAGCGAAGAGTGAGGCAGTGACAAGGATCGCTGCTGCGAGAACGGCTCGCCGGAGGGTCTGAGACGACATCGTGACTCCTGAAAAATAGTTATTCGGACGGTGATCGAGGATCGTAACACGCTATACTGCGTGAACTTCCAACAATCCGAAGGAGAATCGCAATGAAGCTTCGCAATTTCGTTCTGTCCGCTGCTGCTTTGACGTTGCTGGCGGTCCCTACGTTCGCCGCGTCGCCGCAGAAGCCGGGCAATTGGCAGATCACGATCGAGGTCGACATGCCCAACGCGCCGGTCAAGATCCCGCCGATGACCATGACGCACTGCGTGACGAAGGAAGATGTCGAGAACCCGGAGCGCTCCATCCCGAAGAGCGGCCGCGAGAACCCGAACTGCAAGATGTCGGATTACAAAGTCGACGGGAACAAGGTCACCTGGACGATGAAGTGCGAAGGCAAGCAGCCGATGACGTCCGAGGGGCAGATGACGTTCACCGAGGACAGCTTCAGCGGCTGGACGAAGATCCATATGAAGGATCAGGAGATGACGTCGAAGATGTCCGGCAAGCGGCTGGGCGACTGCAGTAAATAGCTAGTGTGAGGGTACGCGGGCTCGCGGATTCGCGGGCCCGCGGGTTTTCCGTCATCCCGAGCCGGCGAAGGCCGCGGCAGCGGCCGCACGCGTGTGTGGGAGGCGCGCGACATGATCTTCGTACCGCCCGCCCACCCGGGTCCCTCGACTTCGCTCGGGATGACGGCGGCTTGCGATCGCGTGCCTTGGTTTCTTTCTCTCAGTCGCGGCGCGAGGTTCCCTAGTGTCCCGCAGCGCGGCGCCGGGCATTCTGCCCCGTCGTTCCCTGCACGATGATCGCGCCGGGCGTCGCCGGGCCGATTCCGCACTTCGCGCCATGGATGTAATGAAGCGTTAGTGTCGATGATGACGTGAATGTGTGGCGATACGTCTTCGGCAACGGATCGCCGAGCGTTGGAAACAGCGACACGCGGCGCGTCTGAAATTCGCTCACCCATTGCGCCATCGTTTTCCCTGAGCCTGCGGGATCGATGATTCCGTTCGGCTGCCGCACCGCCTCCCAATAGCGCTCCTTGTACAACTCGACGTAGATCGCCTGCGAGTTCACTTGCGCATTGACGAGCGTCGAGTCGACATCGGCGGGGTTTCGTACACCCTCCGCATTGTTCGTCTGAAAGCCGGTGACCTGACCTTCCAGCCCTTCCTGAAGCACCCACTTGTTCGGGCATCCCTGAAGGTTGATGTTGGCAAGGCAGCCTTCCGTTTTCTTGACCTGCAATCCGTTGTGCGCCACCGCGAATGCGAGGCCGTGCGCTGCCTGACCGTTGTTGATGATCGTCACGGTCTGCTCGACGCCTGTGGGAAGGGCGCCGCCGGATGATTTGCCATCGACGTTCTCGTAATCGCCATTCTCGTTCACGCGAGGAAAGCCGTCCTGAATCAACGCGTACACCATCGTCTTGTTCGGGAACTCCTGCGTGAGCAGATTGGTCTGCGCCTGATAGAACGCATAGAGACCCGAGGGGCGGTAGCCGTGCTGGGAGAAGACCTGGGTGTTACAGATGCAGCCGCTGCTGCAGCGCTTCGGCAGACGGTTCTCATGCGTGAAGAGATTCGCGCCCGACGGCTTGATGTAGGCCAGCGCGCGATACCAGTCGGCGCGGCTCTTGAGATGCGCCGCGACCTTGCGCAGCAGATCGAAGTAGTGATTCTGATAGGCGAGCTCCGTCGGATTGCCGAGCGTCATGCGGCTGCCGCAGCCTGCGGTGTCGTCGCTGCCGCTGTCCTGCAATTGGAGTGGAGTGACGCCGCCGCTCGAGAAGAGCCACGGCGGTGTGCCGTCGTCGCCTGCCTTGATCGCGAGCGAATACACTTTGCCGTTCTTCACGGCCTTGTTCACTTCGCGGTCGAGCACAGTGAAATCGAAGTTCGCGTCGGCTGTTCCCGGCGCCTTCTGCACATCACTCCAGAGCAGCCGGATGAAAACTCCCGTGAGAGTCGGATCCTGCCAGGTTGCGTCCATCGTCGCGCCGCTTGTACCCGCGCGGCAGAGGACTTGTCCCGCGGCCGTGGCGAGCGGCGATCCGCTCCCGCAGCCCGATCCCGCAGCGACGGGAACGAATCCGGCGTCGAGTGGACTCAGCGTGAAGATGCCTCCGACGGCGAGTGGCATCGGGCCGGCGAAGTCGTTCGGCGAATACGGTCTGATCGCCGAGCAATAGCCGCTTGCGCTGCCGTTCCAGTCGATCGGGATGATCGAGTCGCCCGTTCCGCTGAGCGACCACTCGATCGTGTCGCCGCTATTGATCGTCACGCTGCCCGGCGTGAGCGAGCCATCCGCGTTGACCTTGACGTTCACCGTCGCTGCCTGCAGCGTCACGGCGAACGTCATCGCGAAGAGGAACGCGTTTCTCGTCATACACCGAATTGACGCAGATGGTGGTCCATATGCTTATGGATGAGGATTCCCCACTGCGGTCCGGTGAGTTTTCCGAAGAAGACGTGCACGCGCGTGCCGGCTTTTTCGACGCCCTGCTCCACGACCTTGCCGATGAGTGTCTTCAGCCGGTCGCGTTCCTTGTCGAGGTCGCGTTCATCGGAGATCACGAACGACGGATCGGTTGGCGCGTTGCGTCCGAACGGTTTCTCGCCGAGAACGGACGACTTGATGAAAGGCGCGAGAAGTTTTCCAAGGAACTTCTGTTTTGTCGATGCATCGGAGAGGACCATTTCGACGCTCACGCTGAGATGGCCGAGCATCTGCGCGGGATTCATCTTTCCCCACTGACGCATGCTCGATGATTGAAGCGAGTCGAGGCGGCTGAGAATCGATGCGCGGTCGGTGGCGTCGTAAATCGAATGCATGACGGCGAGAGTATACGGTCAAAAAATTGAGAGCGCCGTCTTCGTCGTCAGCAGCTCGAGCGCCATCGTCCCCGCGAGCGAGTTCCCTTTCTCGCTCAGTCCGGGAGACCACACCGCGGCGGTGAACTTGCCCGGCATCACGCCAACCACTCCGCCCCCGACACCGCTCTTCGCCGGCAGTCCGACGCGATAGGCGTAGTCGCCTGCCTCGTCGTAAACACCGCAGGTGAGCATCACCGCATTCACGCGCTTCACCTGACGCGCAGTCGCGATCGATCCGCCGCCATTGGCGAGATAGGAGAACGCGCGCGCCAGCTCGACGCAGCTCATCGACACGGAGCAAAGGCGGAAGTACGCGTCGAGCACGCGATCCGCATCGTTCTGCAGATTCCCGAACGACTTGAGAAAGTGAGCCATCGCCCGATTGCGATGTCCCGTCCGCCGCTCGCCCTCCGCGACTTCGAGGTCATAGCCGATCGATTCATCGCCCGCTGCCGTGCGAATGAAGGGGAGGAGCAGATCGTCACCATGATTGAGCACCGCATCGAGCACGACGAGTGCGCCCGCGTTGATGAACGGATTGCGCGGAATCCCGCGCTCAACTTCCAGCTGCACCAGCGAGTTGAAGGCGCTGCCTGAAGGCTCGCGGCCGACGCGATTCCAGATGCGGTCGCCCTCCAGCCGCATTGCAAGCGTCAGCGCGAAGACCTTCGCGATGCTTTGGATCGAGAAGCGTTCGCTCGCATCGCCGGTCGAGTACGGCGCACCATCGACGGTGAGCAGCGCCATCCCGAAACGATTCGCAGGAACGTTGGCCAGAGCGGGGATGTACTCCGCCACCCGGCCGCGCCCAACCAGCGGCTGCACCTCAGTCGCGATCTCAGTCAGGATTGCGGCGTAGTCCATGAGTCACGAAAGCGAAATGCAGAATGCAGAATCAGTGCTGTCCAAGATTGGCTTGCTGCGGAGTGTTGCGGCTAAGTTCCTTCTCCCCTCGTGAGAGGGGAGAAGGTGGGCGAAGCCCGGATGAGGGGTCTCGATCCGATCGCGAAATCCAGGCCCCCTCATCCGCCTTCGGCACCTTCTCCCCCGCTTCGCGAGGGAGAAGGGACCTAGTTGCACGAGCAGCGCATGCTGTTTTGGACACGCCTGATGCAGAATGCAGAATGCAGAGTGTTGAATGAGATCCGATTCTTCATTTTGCATTTTGCATTTTGCATTCTGCATTTCGCTTTTCGAGCGAACGCTCCGCCCACCATCCCTGCACCACCATCAACAGCATGCCGAGGTCGCGGACGATGTCGACCTTCATGTCGGTGATGCGTTGCTCGTACGTTTTGCCGGCGTCGGCGACGTTGAAGCAGCCGCAGTCGATCGCGTTGCCGCGGAAGAGGTTGATGCTGATCGCCACGATGAAGACGATGAGCAGCAGCGCGATGAGATTGCGCGCGGCGCGCGTCCAGAGGCCGAGAAGCAGCGCCATGCCGCAGAGGATCTCGAGCCACGGCATCACCAGCGCGCTCATGTTGATCAGGCTGCCGGGAACGATCCGGTAGTTGTAGATCATGTGCGCGAACGACGGCGGATCGCCGATCTTCGGCAGCGCCGCGATCACGAAGATCAGGCCGAGCGCGATTTGCACACGGACGGTGAGCCAGGGATGCGCCAGCGCCTCGCGCGGCGTCACGGTTCGGCTCCGAGGTGAACGGCGCCGCCGTGCTTCTGCCAGTCGGGGAAGCCATCCTTGTAGACGTACACGTTGTTGAACAAAGCGCCGTAGAGCTTCTGCGAGAGCATGTGCGAATCTTCGCAGTCGCCGCCGCTGCAGTAGACGACGATCGGCAAGGCCTGCTGTGCGGGATCGGAATTGGAACGGCCGTCGCGACCGTCACGAAATCCGCCCAACAGGCACAGCTGGCCATCTTCTTCCTCAATCCGCCGCTCATCTCGCTTTCCGGCGCGTTGATGCCGGCCGAAGCGATGCCGTCATGGATGCGGCCGTTCACGGCCGTGAACCCGGTGTATCACTACGGCGTGATCGCCCGGGCGACGCTGATCAAGGGGAGCGGCCTTATCGATCTCTGGCCGAACGTCCTCGCGCTGCTGATTTTCGCGGTGGGGCTCGTATCGGTCAGCGTGTGGCGATTCCGCCGGCAACTGGGGTAACCGCGTCGTACGTAGTGCCGACCTTTAGGTCGGCCCGGGACACACGAAAAGACCGAACTTCGGATCGATCCGACACAGCGGACCTGCAGGTCC
>CAZKID010000366.1:0-5750 GCA_964552405.1 uncultured Thermoanaerobaculia bacterium | reverse complement strand
GGGAAAGGTCCGCGGAAGGCGGCGAGCAAGGGGAGGAGGATCGACAGGCGAAGTAAACGCGACGATCGGGGCACGGGACGCAGCTCGAGCTCGCCGGGGAGAGGGATAACGACCAGCGCGGCGAGATCGGTCCAATCGATCACACGCCCGATGCGATACGCCACCTGCCCATTCCAGAACGCGATGAAACCAGCCGCCGCCGCGCTCTTCCACCAACTGAATCCGATCGCCGTCAGGATCAGGATCGCCGTTCTGCGACGCGGAACGAGGGCCGTCCAAAAGAACGCAAATGCAAACAGCCCGGCGAAGTCGGAGAGCTTCCCCGTGATCGCGTCATGAAACCGCGCCTTCAGCACGAAATCATTCGCGACGAGCAACAGCATCGCCGTGAGAAACGGCGGCGTCAGCAGCGCATCAGGATTTCGATGTGAGGTCGAGATAGACATCGGCGACGAGCGGCGAGGCTCCGCGCAATGATGCATCAAGCTCGTCCATCGCGTTCGCCACCTCCTCGGCACCGAGTCCCGAAACCGGCCGGATCTTCGCCGCGACGATCACCTCTCGCGGCCCGATGTAGACGGCCTGCATCGACAACACTTCCTCGACGGCGCGCGACGACTGCACGATCGCGCGCAGCGACTCGAGATACTCCGGCGCAATCGACCGGCCAATCAGAAAGTCGGCCAGCGGACGCGCGAGGCCGAACGCGGTGATCGCGAGCAGCACGCCGATGAGGAGCGACGCGATCGAATCCGCCGTGCTGGTCCCCATCTGTGACGACACGAGCAAGCCGCCGGCGGCCAGCACGAGACCAGCCATCGCCGCCGTGTCTTCGATGACGATCGCGCGGACGATCGGATCGCTCGAATGCAGGAGGTGCGGCCAGAAGCGATGACCATGCTCTCTCGCATCGGCACGCGCCTGCCTCACGCTCTGCGCGAGGGAAGTCCCCTCCGCGACGAATGACACGGCGAGCACGATCCACGCGGCCACTGAGTGCTCCGTCTCACCGCCGTGAACGAGGCGATAGATCGCCATCGCGACGGAGAAGCAGCCACCGACGATGAATGATGCGATCGCCGCCATCAACGCCCAGAGAAACTGTTCGCGTCCGTGGCCGAGCGGATGCCTGCGATCAGGCGGCTTGCGAGCGCGGCGCAGCGACCACGCGAGGAGGATCTCGTTCAACGTATCGGCGAAGGAATGCGCCGACTCCGCGAGCATACCCGTCGATCCTGATGTGAGACCGGCGATCAGCTTCGCGATCGCGATTACGACGTTCGCAACCAGCGCAATCACGATCGTGCGGATGCTCTCTCCGCGCTCGAGATTCTCGAGCGCTGCACGCGAGCGGTGATTCGAACGGACCATGCGGGTCAAGTGTCCTACACTGTTCGTGCCGGTCCTAACGATGGCAGTCGATGTCCCCACCCTGACGATGGTGTCAGCGCTCACCAGCGCGTCGGTGGCTCTCGCTCTGGCGTTCTCGCTGCGAACCGACATCGCGGCGATCGGCACGAGCCTTCGCATCTGGGCGGCGGGAATCGCGATTCAAGCGATCGGCTGGCTGCTCGCCGGAATGCGCGGAACGATCAGCGATGCGACCGGCATCGTCCTCGCCAACACGCTCGTCGTCCTCGGTTTCGCCGAATGCGAGCGTGCCTTGCGCGCATTCGGCGGACGCCGCGCACAACCTCTCACCTACGTGCCAGTGTTCCTCGTGACACTCGCGTCCATCGTCCTGACCTACGCAAAACCGGATCGCGATCTGCGGATGGTCGTCATCTCTGCGCTGTTCGCATTCGTTCTCGCCCTCGCCAGCGCCGAAGCTCTGCGCGTGAATGCGGAAGGCTGGAAGCGGCCGAGGAGTCAGAGACTGACGGCAGCGACGCTGGCGCTCGCCGGCGGGACGCTGCTCTGCCGCGCCATCTGGATCCCCGCCGCGGGGCAGTCGGTCATGGTCACCATCATCGTCATCTACGCATGCGCCGCCGTAGCGCCGGTCGTCGCATCACTCGGGTTCGCGCTGATGTGCACCGATCGGTTAGACCGCGAGCTCGCGTATCTCGCTTCGATGGATCCCCTCACGGGCGCGCACAACCGGCGCAGCCTCGAGTCGATCGCGAATCGCGAGATCAAGGCGGCCGAGCGCCATGGACACAGCCTCGCGGTGCTCGTGATCGACATCGATCACTTCAAACGCGTGAATGACGAACAGGGACACGAGGCAGGCGACGCGGCTCTTCGCTCGCTCACGCAGATCGTGCACGCCTGTCTTCGCGAGGAAGACACCATCAGCCGGCTGGGCGGCGACGAGTTCGTGGTCTTGATGCCGCACGCGGACACGGCGAGCGCAATGATCGGAGCCGAGCGTCTGCGCACGGCAGTCGAGGCAGGAGCGCGGATGTCGATCTCCATCGGCGTTGCCGAGTGGAGCACCGGCGAAGGTCTGTTCGATATGCTGCGCCGCGCCGACGACGCGCTCTATCGCGCGAAAGAAGGGGGGCGCAATCGCATCGAGGCGTCCTCTTCGCCGCGCGGCACTTCGAAGACCTTGAAATCCGCCGCGGCATCGACAGAGTGAAAAATCGCCGCGGCTTCGGCCACGAGCGGCTCCGCGGATTCATAGCGGGGACTGAAGTGCGTGAGGATCAACCGTCCGACGCCTGCTCTGCGCGCAACGCCTGCTGCCTCTTCCGTCGTCGAATGATCCCGCGCCTCCGCCTCGGCACTGAGCGCGCGGTCATACGTACATTCGTGAACGAGGACATCGGCGCCGCGCGCGAGCTCGACTGCAGCTTCGCAGGGGCGGGTATCGGTGCAATAGACAATGCTGCGGCCGGGACGCGACGGGCCTACGACCTCTTCACTGTTCACGAACCGGCCATCGTCGAGCGCGACACGAACGCCGCGTTGCAGCTCGCCGAACAGCGGCCCCGGCGGAACGCCGAGCTCGCGAGCACGGACCGCATCGAACTTTCCGGGATGATCGTCTTCATCGATGCGATACGCAACACACGGCGCGTGATGAATGACTGGTGCGCAACTCACACGGAAGCCGCGTCCGCGAAACACTTCGCCGGGCGCGACCTCGACGACGTTCACTTCGTACGGAACGCGGTAGTACGGAATGCTCTTCAAGAATCCGGCGACACCTGCCGGCCCATACACGGTCATCGGCTCGCGGCGGCCTCCCATTCCGAGTGATGAGAGGAGCCCTGGCAACCCAAAGAGATGATCGCCGTGCAGATGCGTGATGAAAATCGCCTCGACCGCGCCGGAGCGAACATCGTCGCACTTCATCAACTGCCGCTGCGTGCCGTCCCCGCAATCGAAGAGGAGGACATGGCCATCCATCACGATCGCGACACTGGCGACATTGCGCTCGCGAGAGGGCATCCCGCCGCTGGTACCCAGAAAGACGATGCGGATACGGTCCATCGAGGAAGTCTAGTGGAGTGTAGGGCCAGCCTCTGCACTGAACGGACAGGCGAGGGCGCCTGTCCCCCATCGGACCGTCCAGTGGGCTCCCTAGTGCCGGACCGCGTGCACTCGTTTCCCTACGTTGCTGACGTGCGCCCACCATGTCGCCCAGACCGAAATCGTGAACGTCGGATTCGGCAGTTGCATCGGGTAGATCTGCAGGGTCCAGAACGATGTGTGATCGACGGGGTCGACGACGGTCGTCGTGTAGTCGCCCCAGCGGGACATCGCGTAGGGAAGCTCACCGTTCTTGATCGTCACGGGAGTGCTGACGTTGCCGGCCCTGTCGATGAACACGCACTGCGAGGAGATATAGGCGCCCGCGTCGAACACCGCATAGGCAACGAGTGCCGATCCGTCGCGCGTCACGGCGAGCGAAGGGAACGCATACGCTGCCTTTCCGGCTGGATCGGCGAGCGTAATCGTCGACACTCCTCCGCTCGTGTCTCCCTTCGTGATCGTGACGGTGCCGCCGAAGTCCTGGGCAGTCCAGATGTGGAAGCCGTCGTTCATCACTGCACTCTGAATGAACTCGAAGAACAGGCCGAAGGTTACGTTCGAACCGAGCTGCCGGCCGATGAGGGACGTTGGGTAGGCCCCCAGCTGCGCCGACTTCCCGACGTACGCGAGTGAAGACGAGCCATTCAACCTCCAGAGAACGAAGCCGCCTGTATATGGCGAGACGAAGAAATTCGACGGTTGCGTGGTCGACACCGGCGTCACTTTATCCGTCACCGTCATCCGGCTGACGGTGATGGGGTTCGGCGAATCGAACGCATCGAATGCGTTAATGACGAACACTTCGGTACCCGTGAGCTGGTTGCTCTGATAGAGCTCCGCTGCGAGGAGTACGTTGTCGCCGGTCACGGCCAGGCGTGTGAAGTCGAGGTCGGCGAGCTGATTGTTCGTCGTCATCGCCGGAATCTTGAAACGGCGCCATGAGCCCAGCGGATCGCCGGATGATGAGACGGCGACGAGCAGGTAGGCATTGACGAGGTTCTGATCGATGAGCATCGCGACGACCCAACGATCACGCGTCTCGTCGTAGGACACGCGCGGATCGAAAAGGAAGCCGATCGTGTCGCTCCAGAACTGCTCCACGTACACACTCGACAACGACTTGCCCGTGCGGTCATGAACGGTGACATACACGTTCGTAGCGGCCACGAGATGATGCGGACCGACGGCGGCGGACGCATCGGCAGGAAACGCGCGCGGCGAATCATTGGCATCCCGGAACGCCGTGTCGATGGACGGCGCAGGGATGGCGGCCGTCGCTGCCGCTTCAGGCCGATAGGAAAACGCATAGGGCGTCGGCACTTCCGCCTCGCGTTCATGGCGCTCGTGGTCGCGCGCCAGATGCGCGGAGAGAAACGGCACCGGCTCCTTCCCCATCTCTGCCATCGTCATGGCGGGCAGCTCGACGACGCCGCTCGTTTCCGGCGCGGCGTAGAGCGAGACGGAAATGATGAAGCTACCCAATGCGAGGGTGAAGGCCGGTTTCATTCTCATCATGTACGAATGACCGGATGAAACCGTTGGGGATCACCCCTTTATTGCGCTGTTACATACGTCGGATCCTGCGTCTCCTGATCGATCACTGATCCATAAGCCGTCACGACGCCTTCTCCGCTGATCACGCGGATGTTGAGTCGTGCATTGTAGACGTCGCCGAGACCCAGCTCGCGGATGATGGGCGACTGGCGGAACTCGTTCGCGGCGAGCGGAATCTGCACCGTTGGTGTCACCTTCGAGTCGGGCAGCACGACCTGCACCTCCACGGTGACAGGTTTGCCCGACAGCTCGGCGAGGCCGAGGTTCGTGCGATAGCGGACGGAGTCTTCGACCTGGAGGATGTTGAGACTCCGTCCCTGAAGCGACGCCCCTTCTGCGAGTGTGACTGCCGGGGTGAACTGACCGAGAGTCCCGTTGCTCGTCTGATTGTAGGTGCGGCCGCTGATGATGAGCGCCGCGTCGGCCGGTGTGGTCACCTGCACCATGCCTCCTGCATTCGACCTGGCGAATAGCGATGAGACGACTGCATCGAGTGCTGCGACCTGGTTTGCCGGAATCGTGACCGATGCCACAGAAGGCTCACCACCTCCTTGCGGCAGGAAGGTCAGCGTCGCCGACTGCGCGTTCGAACCGCTGTTGAAGAGGCGCATGTCGGTCTGCCAGTGCGCGAGGGAGCTGGCGAGATCGGCGACGCCCGGCACGACCCACTTCGACGCGAGCGACTGGCCGATCTGCAGCGGCGCGACGAGCAG
>CAZKID010000365.1:0-5761 GCA_964552405.1 uncultured Thermoanaerobaculia bacterium | reverse complement strand
CCGAAGCGGCCGAACTTGATGACCATCGGTGCGCCGCAGGTTTCGCACTTCTCGTCGGTCTCGACGCCCGTGCGCTTGACCTCGACCATCTCGGTCGCCGCGCGCTCGAGGTCCTTGTTGAACGTGCCTGTGAACTCGCGCATCAGCGCGGTCCACTCGAGCTTTCCTTCCTCGATCTCGTCGAGCTCCTCTTCGAGACGCGCCGTGTATGTCTCGTCGATGATGTCGCCAAACGATTGTCTCAGCAGCCGCGAAATGAGAACGCCGAGCTGCGTCGGGAAGAACTTTCCGTCGTGCTTGTACGTGTAGTCACGCGTTTGAATGGTCGTGAGAATCTGTCCGTAGGTCGATGGACGGCCGATACCGTTCTCTTCGAGTGCCTTCACCAGCGTTGCTTCCGTGAAGCGCGGAGGCGGCTGCGTGAAGTTCTGCTTCGTATCGAGATTGAGCAGATCGAGTACGTCGCCTTCGTTCATCGCCGGCAACGCCTTCTCGTTTTCAGGCTTCTCCTCGTCGTCTTCGTCGCTCGCTTCCTGGAAGACCGCCAGGTATCCGGGAAACTTGAGCACTTCGCCCGACGCGCGGAAGTTGTACACGCCATTCTTGATGTCGACGTCGGTCACATCGAAGAGCGCCGGCTTCATCTGAGATGCGACAAAGCGATCCCAGATCATCTTGTAGATGTTGTATTCCTCTTTGGTCAGGTAGTCCTTGATCTTCTCCGGGTCGAACTCCGTCGAAGTCGGGCGGATTGCTTCATGGGCATCCTGCGCCTGTGCAGCTTTCTTGACACGATAAACGTTTGGCTTTTCGGGAAGGATATCGGCTCCGTATTTCGTACCGATATATTGTCTAACTTCAGTGAGCGCCTCGTCGGAGATGCGCACCGAGTCGGTACGCATATAGGTGATGAGGCCGACGAGTCCGCCCGGCCCAAGCTCCTTGCCTTCGTAGAGCTTCTGCGCGATCGACATCGTCCGTTTCACGGGATACTTGAACCGGTTGTAGGCGGCGCGCTGCAGCGTCGAGGTAATGAAGGGGGGCGCCGCGGACTGCTTCTTCTCTTTCCGGGTGATCGTCTCGACGACGAACCTGCCGCTCTTGACCGCGCTCTCGATCGCTCGCGCCCGCGTCTCGTCGGCAACTTCCGCCTTCTTCCCTTCGATCTTGTTCAGCTTCGCGATGAATGGCGGCGGGTTTTTCGCGGCGAGCTTCGCGGCGAACGTCCAGTACTCCTGCGGAACGAACGCTTTGATCTCCTCTTCGCGGTCGACGATCATCTTGAGCGCGACCGACTGCACGCGGCCGGCGGAGAGACCGCGGCGCACTTTGTCCCAGAGCAGGGGGGAGATCTTGTAACCGACGAGACGATCCAGAACGCGCCGCGCCTGCTGCGCGTTCACCTTGTTCATGTCGATCTCGCCAGGATTGTCGATGGCTTTCTTGACGGCGTTCTTCGTAATTTCGTGGAACAGGACGCGGCGCACTTTCGACGCATCTTTTCCAAGGAGACTCATGACGTGCCAGCCGATTGCCTCTCCTTCGCGATCAGGGTCCGATGCGATGTAGATCGTCTCGGCTTTCTTCGCGGCGGCCTTCAGCTCGCTGACGACCTTCTCTTTTCCTTCGAGGACTTCGTACTTCGGCTCGAACGAATCTTCGTCGACACCGAGCTCTCTCTTCGGCAATTCACGCACGTTTCCGACCGAAGCCCTGACGCCGGGATCCCTACCAGTGAATTTTTGAGTGGTCTTCGCTTTCGCGGGAGACTCGACGATGACAAGATTCCTGGCCATAGCGGAACGCCGAACTGCGCGGCGTACACTCAAAATTCCTCGCGCGCGCATCATGCGCGAGGGCGTCAGACCATATCAGAGGGGCGGGCGGCGCGCAAAAACCTACCGTTTGTAGACGATCCGGTAGGCGGCCCGAGCACCCGGCGGAACCTCGTCGATCTCCTCGAAATCGACGGTCTCGACCTTCGAAGCCGCCTCGCGGACCGAGTCCGTCACGAGGATCTGATGCGCCTTCGCAATGTCCTCGCCCAGTTTCGACGCCGCGTTGACCTCGGCCCCAAAAACGTCCGTGTCACCGATCCTGAGAATCCGTCCGAATCCGAGTCCGACACAGAGAAGCACCTGCTCTTCGGGGATGTGTGCCGCGTTGTAGCGCTCCGTCGTCTCCTGCATCTCGAGAGCGGCGTGGATCGCCTTCGGTACGTTTCGAAAGATGACCAGAAAGCTGTCGCCCTCGACCTTCAGCAGTACGCCGTCGTGTTTCTCGATGACGGGGATCAGAATCCTCTCCGACTCGTAGATCGTTTGAAGAAAGTGGATGATCCCGAACTCGGCGACATTTCGTGAGAAACCGGCGAGGTCGGTGAACATGATGCACCACTCCTCACCGAAGAGATCCCAGATCCGTTGATCGATCGACTCGCGATCAGCCGCCGACTCGAGCCGCGCGGCAATGAGTTTCTCGAGCCGCTCCTCGGATGCGCTATGAACGACGCGGCGCCGAAACGACAATCGTCCTACTCCTCGTCTTCCTCTTCGCCGGCGGCCTTGTACTTCTTCGTCTTGTTGTAGAGCGTCTTGTACGAGATGCCGAGGATCTCCGCGGTCTTGCGGCGGTCACCGTCGGTCATGTGCAACGTCTCTTCAATGACGATCCGTTCTACTTCTTCCATCGGTTGACCAAGCGGAATCTGCACAGCGCTCTTCGAACGCCGCTTGCGTGCGCCGAGAAGTTTCTCCGGGAGGCATTCGACCGTGAGCGTGTCGCCACGCGCCATGATGAACGCGCGGTTGATCACGTTGCGCAGCTCGCGCACATTGCCCTGCCATTCGTTCGCCTGCAACGCTTCGATGAAGTCGTTGTCGATGTTCTCGACTTTCTTGTCTTCGGTCTCGTTCAACTTCTGGAGGAAGAAGTGCGCAAAGAGCGGGATGTCTTCGAGCCGCTCGCGCAGAGGCGGCACTTCGATGGGGAACACGTTCAGTCGATAGTAGAGATCCTCGCGCATGCGGCCATCCTGAATGGCCTTCTGCAGATCGCGGTTCGATGCCGCGATGATGCGCGCATCGATGTTGATCTCATCGTTGCCGCCGACGCGGCGGAACTTTCCTTCTTCGAGAACGCGCAGCAGTTTCACCTGGAGCTCGATCGGCATCTCGGTGATCTCGTCGAGAAACACCGTGCCGCCCTTTGCCGTCTCGAAGTAACCCTCGCGGCGCTTGATCGCGTTCGTGAATGCGCCCTTCTCGTGTCCGAAGATCTCCGACTCGATGAGCGTCGGCGAGATCGCGCCGCAGTTGAACGCGATGAATGGTTTGTTGCGACGGCGAGAAAGCGAGTGAATCGTGTTCGCGACGACTTCTTTTCCGGAACCCGATTCGCCGACGATGAACACGTTCGCGTCCGTGTTCGCGACCATCTCGATCTCTTCGAACAGCTTCTGCATCCGCGGCGATTTGCCGACGAGATGTCCGAGCGCACCCATCTTCTGCAGCTGTCGGCGGAGCTCGAGGATCTCCTGCTTCATCATCTGCTTGTCTTCGATGGACTTCAGGATCACCTGAAGACGCGGCAGATCGACGGGCTTGGTGACGTAGTCCTCGGCACCAACCTTCAGCGCCTTGACCGCAGAATCAACCGTGGCATGCCCGGTAAGAATGATGACGGAGATGTCGGAGTACTGCTCTTTGATGCGGTGCAGCAGATCGAGACCGGAGCCGTCAGGCAGCTTCAGATCCACGATCGCGACGTCGGGAACAAGCCTGGAAATCGCAGCCCATCCCGCTTTCACGGAGTCCGCGAGCTCAGGCTCGTAACCCCACTCCTCGACGACGTCGGCCATCCCCGCACTCGTCGCGCGGTCATCATCAACGATCAAGACCCTTTTCATCGTTCTCCCAGTGGAAAAGACAGCCGCAATGTGACCTTATCACTTTCCTGCGAGGCGTTCAGCTCACCACCATACGTTTCGGCGATGAGTCTCGCGGTCGCCAGCGAAAGGTCCGGATTCCCTGATGGATCCGTGTAGTAGAACTTGAATATCTTCGTAATCTCGAAGTCTTCGGCAGAGGCTGGACGACCTGTGAATGCGAGCTGAAACAGACTCTCGTCGCATCCGGCTGCGGTCGTTCGTCCGTCAGCCGTCAGCAGCTTGCACGCACCATCGGAGAACAGCTTCACGCCCTGACGGATTCTCGCTTCGTGAGCGGTAACAAACGCCGTGCCAGCGAGCTGAAGCGCGATGTCCATCGACGAGACGACCTCTTTGCACAACGGCACGAGGTCGACAGGCGCCGGCTCTTCGCCTCCTTTGGGAGGAGTGGAAAGAAGAAAGAACGCGTCGAAGATGCGCGCCATCCTTCTCAACTCCAGCTCGATACAACCGGCGTACGCGAGAACCTTCTCGTCGTCGGATTCCGCGAGTTTGCGGATGCGCATTCGCAGCAGCTCGAGATTGAGCACGGCGACATTCAGCGGCGTTTTCAGATCGTGCGCCGTATCGCTGCTGCGCCGAAAATTCGCGCGCGCAAAGTTATCGAGCCATGGCTCCATCGCTGTTCCGTTGACCGAGATCGGTACCGGGCAGCTTAATGCAAGGAAGAGGCCGTTGGCTAAACGCCGCGGTGGACGTTGATCATCGCCACCGATTCCTCGAGACGTCCCTCGACGATCGCGAACTCCGGATCGTGCGACGAGAGATACGCGAGCTCCTTCTCGGCTTCTGACAAATCCCGTTGCGCCGCAGCGACGTCGATCTCCGACGGCAGCACACCGCGCTCCGCGAGCACGATCACGCGATCGGGAAGCACTTCAGCGAATCCCCACGACAGCACCATCCGCTCGACCTTCCCGCCGCTGCGATACCGCATCTCGCCGATGCGAAGGGTCGTGAGCAGGGGAGTGTGCCCCGGCAGGACGCCGATTTCGCCGTCGCTTGCCGGAAGCACTACTTCGTCCGCTTCGGTATCGATGATCTTGCGCTCGCGCGTGACCACCGTGAGGTTGATCTTTGTCGGGAGATCCGCCATGGAGTTTCCTTACGCCGCTTCGGCTTTCATGCGCTCAGCGCGCTCGAGAACCATTTCGATCGTTCCCTGCAGCAGGAACGCCTGCTCGGGAACTTCGTCGTGCTTGCCTTCGATGATCTCGCGGAAACCGCGAATCGTGTCGGCGATCTTGACGTACTGGCCTGCAATGCCGGTGAACTGCTGCGCGACGAAGAAAGGCTGCGAGAGGAAGCGCTGAATCTTGCGCGCGCGGCCGACGATGACCTTGTCTTCTTCCGACAGCTCGTCGATGCCGAGAATCGCGATGATGTCCTGGAGATCTTTGTACTTCTGCAGAACCGCCTGCACACCGCGCGCAGTGTTGTAGTGCTCGTCGCCGAGGATGCGAGGATCGAGAATTTTCGAGGTCGATGCGAGTGGATCGACGGCCGGATAGATTCCGAGCTCTGCGATCTGACGCGAGAGAACCGTAGTTGCGTCGAGATGCGCAAACGCCGTCGCCGGCGCGGGATCGGTGAGGTCGTCGGCGGGAACGTAGATCGCCTGCACCGACGTGATCGATCCCTTCTTCGTCGACGTGATGCGCTCCTGCAGCTCGCCCATTTCCGTCGCAAGGTTCGGCTGATATCCGACGGCGCTCGGCATACGGCCAAGGAGTGCGGACACTTCCGATCCCGCCTGCGTGAAGCGGAAGATGTTGTCGATGAAGACCAGCACGTCCTGACCTTCGACGTCGC
>CAZKID010000364.1:0-5774 GCA_964552405.1 uncultured Thermoanaerobaculia bacterium | reverse complement strand
AGGGTGAGGGACCATGACCGGCTTCCGAAGGCGATCGAGGAGGCACTCGCGATCGACGCGCGGGCCCTCATCGAGGAGGGCGTCGACGCGCGCGAGATCGAGTGCTCGGTCCTGGAGGGCAACGAGGACTCGAAGGGAATGACTCAGGCTTCGATCCCGGGCGAGATCATCCCCGGCCACGAGTTCTACTCGTACGAGGACAAGTACATCGACGACCGCTCCCGCAGCGTCATCCCGGCCGACATCCCGCCGTCCGTTCGCGACGAGATCCGGCAGCTCGCGGTCGCGGCGTTCGACGCGCTGGGCGGGGCCGGATTCGCGCGAGTGGATTTCTTCCTGGAGCGGGGGACGGGCAAGATCTACCTGAACGAGCTGAACTCGCTGCCCGGCTTCACGCCGATCTCGATGTTCCCGAAGATGTGGGAGGCGTCGGGGCTGCCGCTCCCGAAGCTCCTCGACCGCCTCGTGAGGAGCGCGTTCTCGCGCCCCGCCCGGGGGCGATGACCTCGCCCCGCCGCTTCGTCCTCCTCGACCGCGACGGCACGATCAACGTCGACGTCGGCTACCTCGCGCGCGTCCAGGACCTCGAGCTCGTGCCCGGCGCGCTCGACGCGCTCGAGCTCCTCCGCTCGCTCGACCTCGGGCTCGCGGTCGTGACGAACCAGTCGGGAATCGGGCCCGGGTTTCTGGACGCCGCCGGGCTCGGGTAGGCCCATTTGTTCGACGATGAGGCCATGCTCTGAGACGGGGGCCAGGGAGAGCGGCGACACGAAGCGCGCAGCGTTCGGAGTGAGGATGACGCGAATGTCGGCGCCGGCATCTTTCAGCCGGCGCACCAGCTCGGGCGCTTTGTACGCGGCGATTCCGCCGCTGACCCCGAGGACGATCTTCATAGTGATGAGTGACGAGTGCTGAGTGACGAGTGATGAGTTGTCCGACTCGTCACTCACCAACTCGTCACTCGGAAACTATTAGATTCTATTCAGCGAGCGCAGTCGGCTCAGCTTCAGCGACCGGCTCGGTCAGCTGCCACTTCACCTGATTCTTGTCGATCTCTTCCATCGCCACGCGGGTTGGCTTGGCGTGTCTCGTCTTCAGCTTCGGCTGCGAGCCCTGGATGAGCTGCTCGGCGCGCTTGGAGACGAGGAGCACGTAACGGAACTTGCTATCCACGCCTTCGGGCAGACCTTCCATCTCGTTCCTCCTTCAGTCGCTCGGCCATCCTGGAGATCGCTTCGAGCGCTGTCTTGGTTTGCAATTTCTTCGCGATGATCGTCGCCTTGAGGCACTCGGCCGCAGCGCGCAGATCATCGTTGATGATCACGTATTCGTAAAACTCTTTGCCTGCGTCGATCTCATCGATCGCTTTCTGCAGGCGCGTCTGAATCTCCGCCTCCGTGTTGAGTCCCCGATCACGCAAGCGCTGCTCGAGATGCTCGAAGGACGGCGGAAAGATGAAGATATTCAAAGATCGCGGGCGAAGTTCCGGATGCCCGGCAATCTGCCGTGCGCCCTGGTAGTCGATATCGACGATGACGTCCTCGCCGCGGTTCAGGCGGGCGAGCACCTCTTCCTTCGAAGTCCCGTACAGCTGCTCATGAACCCGCGCGTACTCGATAAATTCCCCAGCCTGAACCATTTGCTCGAAACGCTCGTGGCTGACGAAGTGGTAGGCCTTCCCGTCTTTCTCGCCGAAACGAGCCTTGCGCGTGGTGTGGGAGACAGAGAAATAGAGATAGATACCGAGCCGCTTGAGCTGGCGCCGCGCCTTGTTGATGAGGGTCGTCTTCCCCGCACCGGACGGGCCGGAAACGATGAACAACGTCCCGTCCGGGTGGAAGTTACTCGACATTCTGGACCTGCTCGCGGATTCTCTCGACCTCGGTTTTCAAGTCTACAACAAGGGTTCGGATGTCCGCCGTGCGCGACTTCGAGCCCATCGTGTTGATCTCGCGAATCATCTCCTGCGAGAAGAAATCGAGCTTCTTGCCTGACGGCTCGTTGCCGTTGATGGCCTTCTCCGTCTGCTCCACGTGATGCGCGAGACGCGTGAGCTCTTCGGCAATATCGCCCTTCTCGACCATCAGGACGACTTCCTGCGCAATGCGGTCTTCTCGGATGGTGACGTCGCCCGCTGCCGCCGCGAGCTCCGCGATTCGTGCCCGATACGAGGTGAGCAGCTCGTCGCGTACGAGCAGGCGGCGCGAAGCGAGCTGTTCCTGGAGAGAGCGCATCGTCTTCAAGCGCGAAGTGATGTCGTTGTGAAGCGTCTCCCCTTCACGAATGCGCATCGACGTGAGTTGCGCGAACGCATCCCGAATCAGCGCGGTCAGCTCTTCCTTCTCTTCATCGCTGATCTCGCTCTCGATCGGCTCGACCTGCAGGAGATCGGGGACACGCATCAGATCCGAGCCGCTGAACGTGCTCGAGATCCCGATGTCTTCGGCGATCGCGCGCAATTGCGGGACGACCGCGTTCGCGATCTGTCCGTTGATGCGGACGCTGTACTCGGGTTGCTGCGTGCGCTGGACCCGAATCGAGATATCGAGCTTCCCGCGGGAGAAGGTCTCCGATGCCAGAGCGCGCACGAGCGGCTCGAGCTCCCAGAAAAACTCAGGCAGCCGTACGGAGACTTCGAGATAGCGATGGTTGACGCTTTTGGTCGTGACCGCAACGAACCAGCGCTGCGAGAGCGCGCCGGAGCTGCGGCCGAATCCTGTCATGGATGTGATCATCGTTCTGCCCACAAACTCTCGAATTGTTGTTCAGCTTCCTCGGCGAGTGCGTTCATGCGGCGCTCGATTTCCGTTCGCCATTCCTCCGCATCGCCGTCACGCGGCACGACGATCGGTTCGCCGTATAGAAAGATCGCTCGTGTGAACGGATGCGGGACGACCATGCGGTCCCACGAGCGCAGCAACTTTTTTTTTTAGCAGCGAAGGCGATGGGGACGATCGGAAGTCCCGTCGCCTGTGCGGCGTAGACCACGCCGTCTTTCGCGATCCGCGCCGGCCCCTTCGGACCATCGGGGGTGAAGACGATGTTCTTCCCTTCGCGCGCCGTACGAATCAACTCGCGAAGCGCGCCGCTGCCGCCGCGGGTCGAGGAGCCGCGCGCCGAATCGACGCCGTACCAGTCGAAGACGCGCGCGATGTACTCGCCATCTTTCGACTGCGAGATCATCACGGAGATCGGGCGTCTATAGCGCGAATGCAGCATCAGCAGAAGGTGCGAGTGCCAGAACGCGACGATGTACTGCGGCGTCTTCTCGATGTTTTCCACGCGCACATGACGGACGCGCAGCGTCGCGTGCAATGCGCGAATGAAAAGGCTGGCGATCAGGGAAAGAAGCTTCACGCGGCGCGCAGTTTACAGGAGAGCCGGGTCTCCCCCGCTCCCGCCATTATCAAGGGGCCGACGCTCGCCGCCGTGATGCGGTCACCGTCGTCGAGTGAAGGGCACTCAGACCTTCACCGGCCGGAAGCAGCGTGTAACTGTTCCGCGCACCCGTGCGCTTGTCTGTCTCCGTGATGATTCCCGCGACCGAGCCGCTCCGCACTTCGGCAACGCAGAGCACATTGACACGATTCTTCCGCCGTGGCTGCGGGTCGTCGGTATCTGTCAGCAGGCCCATCGCCGCGAAAAGATCCTCGAGCTCGATGCTGGATCCGGCACCAACAATGACCCGCTTCTGCGCGATAGCCGCTGTGCGGTTCCCTGGCTCGTACAACCGCAGCAACACACTCGCCTCACGGCCTGAGGTCTCGATCAGTTGCAACGCGGTCGTCTTTCCGCGCGCTGCGTCGATGCTCTGCTCCAGCCCATCCGCCAGCAACACCGCCGTCTCTCTCTGCGGTGCGAGCACCGGGAGTATCTGGACGAAGTTCGTTCCGCGAGCGCGCGCCGAGACGAGGATCGGCTTGTCACTGTCGAGCACGATCTTCGCCGTCCCTGCGCCGATGGATTGCGCCACTGTCGCGCCGGCTGCGATCGTTATCTTCGCTTCTCCGATGCGCACTTGCGCCGCCTCGCTCGCCGTCATCGAGATGGTGGCTCCGCTGTTCGTCCCACCGACTACGAGCCGCTTCTGCGCATCCGACGCTGCCTGACTCGCGACTGCACCTCCTCTTCCGCTCGTTCCGTCTGCGATTAGCGCGAGTGCAGCTACCGCTCCTCCTCCGCTGGTCACCTCGATGTTCAGCCGCGCGTCGCGGATCTCATTGATTTCTCTTGTCCCGAACCGCGTGACCAAGACCGTCTGGTCGCTCTGCTTCACTCCCTTGCTGTCATATCCCGTCAGCCTCACCGTCGCTCCATCGCGGCCGCTGGTCTCCATCAGCAGCAGAGTTGTCTTCGTGTCCACGGTCGAGTCGATTCCCGTGATTTGATGCGGCCAACCCAGTCGCGCTCCCTCGCCATTCTCGAGCACCGGCAGCTCGCTGCGCACAGCGCATTGCGCCAACCTAGTGCTGCGGACTTCGATCGCGCCTGTACTTATGAACACATCCCGCAGCGTCACTCCTTCATTTGCGGGCACTTGCATATCGATGCGCTGTACCGCGGCCACGTCGTAGCCATCGGCTTCCTCGGGTGTAAACACCAACTCCAGCGGTAGCACATCGGTTCCTGTGTTGGTCAGCGTAAGGGGGCCGCTTCCTCTCCACGGCACCAGCAGCGATGTCTCTCCCTCACCGGCCGCTGCACTCCGGCCCGGCGTCGTCGTCAACGGAGCTGGATCCTCCACCAATATCCTCGCGCTCTGCCCAGCCTTGTTGCGGACTGTCAAATACGTGTAGCGCGGCAGAGCCGACCCCGCCACTGCGCGCGTCCGATCCGTCTTCAGCCGCAATGGCTCGACCGCTCGAGCAGGCACGCCTGCCGCGTTCCAGTTCGGATAGAGCTTCAACCACGACTCCGGTCCGATCGACGCTGCCACTTCCATTGGTACTCCGCCGTCGTTGAACAAATCCAAATCGAGCGAGAGCCGCGTCGCGTCGTCGCCAAGGAACGGCGGGAAGGACACGGCATCGCGCTCGAGATTCGCCAGCCCGAGGCGCGGCGCGGACGCTGAGGGATCTCCTCCCACGTGCACATTCACGTACGCGCGCGGAGTCTGCGCGAGCGGCTGTCCAATCGACGTCAGGAGCACCGCACCCTGGTATCCCGATGGCTGATCGTTCGCGGCTCCCGAGAAGTGAACCTCGAGCGGCTTCACTTCATGAGGTCCCATGGGCAACGCGTTCGTGTCGGCTCCTGCCGGATCGACGACAGTGAAGAATGGAAAACCGCCGAGCAACTGCGGCCCAACGGCGAGTTGCAACGCGCGATCCGAGAGGTTCTCGATCGCGAATCGGCTGATTGAGTCCTCCAGCTTCTCGCCAAGCTTCGTAATCACGGCCTGCGGCTCCATCGTGAAAATCACTGCCGGCGCGGGCCTAATCGCTGTCAACGTCACAGTCGCCGAGGCCGCCGAGCGTTCACCGCATTCCGCGATCGCGCTGACGCGATGCTGGTATGCGATCACCTCCGCCGCCACGAAGACCGCTCCTGGCGCGCGCGTCTCCTGCCGGTCGAATACGGTCGCGAACCCATCCACAGATCGCTCCACGAGGTACTTCAGCGCTCCGGTGTCGCTCCACCGCACCGCATACGTCGCGCCGGCCGTCACCGCACCGGTGACCGTCCTCATTACTGGGATTGAAGGCGCGTGGCAGCGCGTAGTCCTGAACGAGCGTACTGCCGGTGGCGCATCGAGTCCCTCACCGCATGGCGCA